>NZ_VIWV01000001.1:2202500-2519038 GCF_007829875.1 Streptomyces capillispiralis
TCGGTCTTGCGTTTCCGACTCTATCAGATCTTTCCGATCCGATTTCCTCGGTGCTTTCCAGGTTCCCGCTTTCGCGTTTCCCTTTCCGGCGACTCCGACTTTATCAGAGATTCTGAGTCGGATTTCCCGCCCCTTCCGGGTACTGGTTCCGACGCACGAGGTGGTCGGGTGCCCGATCGGGGGGAGTTGTAAACGTACTGGAGCGGGGCGCCTCGATGCAAATCGAGGCGCCCCGCTCCGGGTTCGCTCGTATGTGCGGCCCGACGGACCGTCAGACCTCCACGACCACGGGCAGGATCATCGGCCGGCGCCGGTAGTTGTCGGAGACCCACTTGCCCAGTGTGCGGCGGATGAGCTGCTGCATCTGGTGCGGTTCGACGACACCGTCCTGAGCCGACCGCTCCAGGGTCTCCGTGATCTTCGGGATCACCTCGCCGAAAACGGAGTCCTCGATGCCGGAGCCCCGGGCCTGGACGTGCGGTCCACCCGTGATCTTGCCGGTGGACGAGTCGATGACCACGAAGACCGAGATGATGCCCTCGTCACCGAGGATCTTGCGGTCCTTCAGCGCCGGCTCGCCGACATCACCGACGGACAGGCCGTCGACGTAGACGTATCCCGCCTGGACCTTGCCGGAGATCTTGGCCTTGCCCTCGACGAGGTCGACGGCCACGCCGTCCTCGGCGATGACGATGCGGTCGTGCGGGACACCGGTGAGGGCGCCCAGTTCGGCGTTGGCCCGCAGGTGGCGCCATTCGCCGTGGACCGGCATCAGGTTCTTCGGGCGGCAGATGTTGTAGAAGTACAGCAGCTCGCCCGCGGAGGCGTGACCGGAGACGTGCACCTTGGCGTTGCCCTTGTGGACGACGTTGGCGCCCCAGCGGGTCAGGCCGTTGATCACGCGGTACACCGCGTTCTCGTTGCCGGGGATGAGCGACGACGCAAGGATCACGGTGTCGCCGTGGACGATGCGGATCTGGTGGTCGCGATTGGCCATGCGGGACAGGGCCGCCATCGGTTCGCCCTGCGAGCCTGTACAGACCAGGACCACTTCGCTGTCCGGCAGGTCGTCCAGGGTCTTGACGTCCACGACCAGGCCCGGCGGGACCTTGAGATAGCCGAGGTCGCGGGCGATGCCCATGTTGCGGACCATGGAGCGGCCGACGAAGGCGACCCGGCGGCCGTACTCGTGGGCCGCGTCCAGGATCTGCTGGATGCGGTGGACGTGGCTGGCGAAGCTGGCCACGATGATCCGCTTGCGGGCGCCGGCGAAGACCTGGCGCAGCACGTTGGAGATGTCGCGCTCGGGCGGGACGAAGCCCGGGACCTCGGCGTTGGTCGAGTCGGCGAGGAGAAGGTCGATGCCTTCCTCGCTGAGTCTGGCGAACGCGTGCAGGTCCGTGAGGCGGTTGTCCAGCGGAAGCTGGTCCATCTTGAAGTCGCCGGTGTGGACGACCATACCGGCCGGGGTGCGGATGGCCACGGCGAGCGCGTCGGGGATCGAGTGGTTGACGGCGACGAACTCGCAGTCGAAGGGACCGATGCGCTCGCGCTGTCCTTCCGCCACCTGGAGGGTGTACGGGCGGATGCGGTGCTCCTGGAGCTTCGCCTCGATGAGGGCGAGCGTGAGCTTGGAGCCGATCAGCGGGATGTCCGGCTTCTCGCGCAGCAGGAAGGGGACGCCACCGATGTGGTCCTCGTGACCGTGGGTGAGGACGATGCCCTCGATGTCGTCGAGGCGGTTCCGGATGGACGAGAAGTCCGGCAGGATCAGGTCGATTCCGGGCTGCTCCTCCTCGGGGAAGAGCACTCCGCAGTCGACGATCAGCAGGCGGCCGCCGTATTCGAAGACCGTCATGTTGCGGCCGATCTCGCCGAGACCGCCGAGCGGGGTGACGCGCAGGCCGCCCTCGGCGAGCGGCGGCGGCGAGCCGAGTTCAGGATGCGGATGACTCAAAAGACTCTCCTCACCACACACGCCACGTACCGGTGGGGCACGTGGCGCGCATGACGTTCGTGCAGAAGCAGTTGTCGTTGTGGGGCGCGGGCACCGGTGGCCCGCTATTCAGTTGTGAAGTCCGTCTGCGCGAGCTGTCGCGCGAAGTCTGTTACTGGAGCTGTACCCCGCCGGCGGCAAGATCGATCTTGAGCTGCTCGATCTCTTCCGGCGTGCACTCGGCCATGGGGGCGCGCAAGGGGCCGGAGGGCAGGCCCTGGAGCGCGAGCGCCGCCTTGGCGGTCATGACGCCCTGGGTGCGGAACATGCCGGTGTAGACCGGGAGCAGCTTCTGGTGGATCTCGGTGGCCTTCTGGACGTCTCCCGAGGTGTACGCCTCGACCAGGGCGCGCAGCTCGGGGGTGACGAGGTGGCCGACGACCGAGACGAAGCCGACCGCTCCGATGGAGAGCAGCGGGAGGTTGAGCATGTCGTCGCCGGAGTACCAGGCGAGGCCGGAGCGGGCGATGGCCCAGCCGGCGCGGCCGAGGTCGCCCTTGGCGTCCTTGTTGGCGACGATGCGCGGGTGCTCGGCGAGGCGGACGATCGTCTCCGTGCTGATCGGGACGCCGCTGCGGCCGGGGATGTCGTAGAGCATGACCGGCAGCTCGGCGGCGTCGGCGACGGCCGTGAAGTGCCGGTAGAGGCCCTCCTGCGGGGGCTTGTTGTAGTAGGGGGTGACGACGAGCAGGCCGTGCGCGCCGGCGCGCTCCGCCGTGCGGGCCAGTTCGATGCTGTGGCGGGTGTCGTTGGTGCCGACTCCGGCCACGACATGGGCGCGGTCGCCGACCGCCTCCACGATGGCCCGTACGAGGTCCTCTTTCTCCGCGTCGCTGGTGGTGGGGGACTCGCCGGTGGTGCCGTTGACGATCAGGCCGTCGTTGCCTGCGTCCACCAGGTGGGTGGCGAGCCGCTGTGCGCCGTCGAGGTCGAGTGCGCCGTCCGCCGTGAACGGCGTGACCATGGCGGTGAGGACCCGCCCGAAGGGGGTCTGCGGAGTGGAGGTCGGAGCCATGGGTTACACGCTACTCGTTGCTCAGGTCGGGGTCTTCCCTCGGGGGAGGCGACGAGGTGGGGCACAGGGGGAGCCCGGCACTGCCTGCTCGGGGGTTCAGGCAGTGCCGGGCCCGTTTGATCAGGCTAGATGAACTTCACGAAATACCGCAATACGGACACTTCGCTCGACTGATCCGTACATATGTGCCGCCCTGCGGAACGGGCGCCGCTTACGGGGCCACGCGTCCGTTGGCGTTGAAGGCGGCGTACGTGAGCGGCATGAGACGGGCCCACTCGGCCTCCATCTTCTCGCCGACCATCTCGATCTCCCGCTGCGGGAAGGACGGGACCTTCGCCTGCTCGTGCTGGGTGCGCAGGCCGAGGAAGTGCATCAGCGAGCGGGCGTTGCAGGTGGCGTACATCGAGGAGTACAGGCCGACGGGGAGCACCGCGCGGGCGACCTCGCGGGCGACGCCCTCGGCCAGCAGCTTCTGGTAGGCCTCGTAGGCCTGGTGGTAGGTGTCACCCAGCACGTTCCGCACGGTCGCGTGCTGTGCGGGGGTGCCCTCGACGAAGACGTACTTGCCCGGGCGGCCCTCCTGGACCAGCTTGCGGGACGCGTCCGGGACGTAGAAGACCGGCTGCAGCTCGCGGTAGCGCCCCGACTCCTCGTTGTACGACCAGCCCACCCGGTGCCGCATGAACTCGCGGAACACGAAGATGGGGGCGCTGACCAGGAAGGTCATCGAGTTGTGCTCGAAGGGGCTGCCGTGCCGGTCCCGCATCAGGTAGTTGATCAGGCCCTTGGAGCGCTCCGGGTCCTTCTGCAGCTCCCCGATGGACTGCTCCCCCAGGGTCGAGACACGGGCGGCGAACAGGACGTCCGAGTCCGAGGCGCTGGACTTCACCAGCTCGACGGTGACGTCGCTCCGCAAGGTGACGTCGATGTGCTGTGACGGCTTGGGATCGTCGGCGGAGGTCAAGGGGGTCCTTCCCATCGCAACTGCAGGGCGGCGCCCACTCTACGTGGCGCCTCCCACGGCGGAGGAAGCGCCCTGCCGTGGAGAAATTTGCGGATCTGGGCACCTTTTCCGGCGTCCGTTCGTCTGTGTCGGTGACAGTGATCCGTTCGATCCCGAGGGGAGAAGCACCACTGATGTTCCGTCGGCGTGAACCCGTGCCGTTCGCCTTCGTCGCCGAGGCCGACAGGTTCCGCAGCAATGTCGCCCCGCCGCCCCGTGAGCGGGCCTCCGCCGGCCGGATAGCCGGGCGGTGGCTGCTGGGGCTCACCCTGGTCGCCGGGCTGGTGGGTTCGCTGGTCGTCGGCATGCCGGCGCTGTCCACCGGTCCGTCGGACGCGGGGACACAGCAGTCACAGGCGTCCGAAGGACGGTGAGCCGCCCGGCGGCCGGACGCCTGCGCCGTCCGGACCCCCGATGGTGGTGACCGGGAACACAGATCGGTAGCCTCACCGGGCACAGCCCATGCATGGATCGAGTGAGGACCCGCCGTGCCCCTGCCCTTCCTGACGGCCGACCGCGCTTTCGACACGGCGGACGACGTCGCCCTGCCGTACGACGACCGGGACCGCTGGCGGCGTCCGTACCGTCCCGGTCCGTGGCGCGTGGGGGCGGCGGCGCTCCTGCTGCTGCTCGCCTCGTTCGTGCTGTTCGCGGCGGTGATCATCGCGGCGACCGCGCCGCTGTCGTCCGCCGGAACGGTGTTCGCCCTCGCGCTGGCCGCCGTCGCCGGAGCGCTGCGGCTGCTGCGGATGGGGGTGTGGGTGAGCGCCCGGGGGCTGCGTCAGGTGGTCTTCTTCAGCACGCGGACGACGCCCTGGGAGCAGGTCGGCGCCGTGCGCACGGTGCAGCAGCCGGTGCGCTGGCTGGGGCTGCCGCGGACGGTGCAGGGGCAGGCGCTGGTCCTCACCCGGCAGGGGCGCGGCGCGGGCGCCCTGCCGCCGCTGCTGACCTCGCACAACGCGGACTTCCTGCACCGGGACCAGCTGGCCTTCGATCGGGCTGCCGACTCCGTGGAGGCGTGGACCGCCGAGTACGGGCGCGGCTGAGCCTCGGACGGGGCCTCCGGCGGCTCAGTGGGAGGTCTTGCGCAGGTTGATCGCCCGCTGCATCGCCTTGCGGGCGCGCGGGGTGTCGCGGGCGTCGTGGTAGGCCACGGCGAGCCGGAACCAGTTGCGCCAGTCGTCGGGGGCGTCCTCCGTCTCGGCCTTGCGCCGGGCGAAGACGGCGTCGGCCGAGTCGCGGTCGACCCGTCCGCTGGGCAGGCGCTCGAGCTCGTCGACGGGCAGTCCGCCCTCGGCGTCGAGCTCGGCGGCGAGCCGGTTGGCGGCGCGGACGAACTCGGTGTTCTTCCACAGGAACCACACGCCGATGACCGGCAGGATCAGCACCGCGACCCCGAAGGTGAC
Organism: Streptomyces capillispiralis; assembly: GCF_007829875.1. Taxonomy (NCBI): domain Bacteria; kingdom Bacillati; phylum Actinomycetota; class Actinomycetes; order Kitasatosporales; family Streptomycetaceae; genus Streptomyces; species Streptomyces capillispiralis. The sequence goes on from NZ_VIWV01000001.1 coordinate 2,207,921, forward strand.
GGTGAGGGGTGTGCCGGTCTCGATGAGCAGCACGCCACGGCTGCCGACCAGGACGAAGTAGACGACCAGGACGGCGGCCGTGACCGCGTAGGAGATCTTCGCGCGCATGGGGTTCGGCTCGTGCTCAGTTCAGGTCGAGGAAGTGTTCCAGGCCGAAGGTGAGGCCGGGAGTGGTCACCACGCGGCGGGCGCCGAGCAGGATGCCCGGCATGAAGCTGCTGTGGTGCAGGGAGTCGTGCCGGACGGTGAGGGTCTCGCCCTCGGCGCCGAGCAGGACCTCCTGGTGGGCGAGCAGGCCGCGCAGCCGGACCGCGTGCACCGGGACCCCGTCGACGTCCGCGCCGCGGGCGCCGTCCATGGCGGTGGTGGTGGCGTCCGGGGCCGGGGCGGAGCCGGCCCGGCGGCGGGCCTCGGCGATCAGCTGGGCGGTGCGGGTGGCGGTGCCGCTGGGGGCGTCCACCTTGTTCGGGTGGTGCAGTTCGACGACCTCGACGGACTCGAAGTACGGGGCGGCGATCTGCGCGAACTTCATGGTGAGCACGGCGCCGATGGAGAAGTTCGGGGCGATGAGCACGCCCGTCTCCGGGGACTGGTCGAGCCAGCCCTTCAGCTGTGCGAGGCGGTCGTCGGTCCAGCCCGTCGTACCGACGACGGCGTGGATGCCGTGACGCACGCAGAAGTCCAGGTTGCCCATGACCGAGGCGGGGGTGGTCAGCTCCACGGCGACCTGGGCGCCCTGCTCGGCGAGGGTCTCCAGCTTGTCGCCCCGGCCGAGGGCGGCCACCAGCTCCATGTCGTCGGCGGCCTCGACCGCCCGTACCGCCTCGGAACCGATCCGGCCGTTGGCGCCGAGGACCGCCACGCGCAGCTTGCTCATGTTCGTTCTTCCTTACCGGGGTGGGTCAGGCGACGGCGTCGTGCAGCCGGGACGCCTGCTTGTCCTTGAGCGGGCCGATGACCGACAGGGAGGGGCGCCGTCCCAGCACGTCGCGGGCGACGGCGCGGACGTCGTCCGGGGTCACCGAGGCTATCCGGGCCAGCATGTCGTCGACGGACATCTGCTCGCCCCAGCACAGTTCGCTCTTGCCGATACGGTTCATCAGCGCGCCGGTGTCCTCCAGTCCGAGGACGGTGGAGCCCCGCAGCTGGCCGATGGCGCGCTCGATCTCGTCGTCCGGCAGACCGTGCTCGGCGGCCCGGTCGAGCTCGTCGCGGCAGATCTTCAGCACGTCGTGCACCTGGGAGGGGCGGCAGCCGGCGTACACGCCGAACAGGCCGCAGTCGGCGAAGCCCGAGGTGTAGGAGTACACGCTGTAGGCCAGTCCGCGCTTCTCCCTGACCTCCTGGAAGAGGCGGGAGGACATGCCGCCGCCGAGGGCGGTGTTGAGCACGCCGAGCGCCCAGCGCCGCTCGTCGGTGCGGGCCAGGCCGGGCATGCCGAGGACGACGTGCGCCTGCTCCGTCTTGCGGCCGACGACCTCGACGCGGCCGGCGGTGCGCAGGGCCCGGCGGCCGGAGCGCGGGTCGACCGGCTCCACGTCGAGGTTCTTGAACGCGCCGGCCTTCTCGAAGGCGGCGCGGACCTGGCGTACGACCTTGTTGTGGTCGACGTTGCCGGCGCAGGCGACCACCAGGTGGGTGGGGTCGTAGTGCTTCTTGTAGAAGCGGCGGATGCGGTCGGCGGTGAGGGCGTTGACCGTGTCGACCGTGCCGAGGACCGGGCGGCCGAGGGGGTTGTCGCCGAACATGGTGTGCGCGAACAGGTCGTGCACGCAGTCGCCCGGGTCGTCCTCGGTCATCGCGATCTCTTCGAGGATGGCGCCGCGTTCGACGTCGACGTCCTCCTCGCGGATCACCGAGCCGGTGAGCATGTCGCAGACCACGTCGATGGCGAGCGGCAGGTCGGTGTCGAGCACGCGTGCGTAGTAGCACGTGTACTCCTTGGCCGTGAACGCGTTCATCTCGCCGCCGACGGCGTCGATGGCGGAGGAGATGTCCAGGGCGGAGCGGCGGGCGGTGCCCTTGAAGAGCAGGTGCTCGAGGTAGTGCGTGGCGCCGTTCAGGGCCGGGGTCTCGTCGCGGGAGCCGACGTGGGCCCAGATCCCGAAGGTCGCCGAGCGGACCGAGGGCAGGGTCTCGGTGACGATGCGCAGGCCGCCGGGGAGGGTGGTCTTGCGGACCGTACCGATGCCGTTCGCGCCCGGGATGAGGGTTTGGGTACGGGCGACGGCCCGCGCCTCCGAGGAGGTGCGGGCCGTCGCCTTGGAGCTACGCGACGTCACTGCTCGGCGTCGTCCTTCTGCTCGTCGGAGCCTTCCTCGCCCTCGATCACGGGGATGAGGGAGAGCTTGCCGCGGGAGTCGATCTCGGCGATCTCGACCTGGACCTTCTGGCCCACGCCGAGGACGTCCTCGACGTTCTCCACGCGCTTGCCGCCGGCCAGCTTGCGGATCTGCGAGATGTGCAGCAGACCGTCCTTGCCGGGGAGGAGGGAGACGAAGGCGCCGAACGTCGTCGTCTTCACGACCGTGCCCAGGTAGCGCTCGCCGACCTCGGGCATCGTCGGGTTGGCGATGCCGTTGATCGTGGTGCGGGCGGCCTCGGCGGCCGGGCCGTCGGCGGCACCGATGTAGATCGTGCCGTCGTCCTCGATCGTGATCTCGGCGCCGGTGTCCTCCTGGATCTGGTTGATCATCTTGCCCTTGGGGCCGATGACCTCGCCGATCTTGTCGACCGGGATCTTCACGGTGATGATCCGCGGCGCGTTCGGGGACATCTCGTCCGGCGTGTCGATCGCTTCCATCATCACGTCGAGGATGTGGAGGCGGGCGTCACGGGCCTGCTTCAGGGCGGCGGCCAGGACGGAGGCCGGGATGCCGTCCAGCTTGGTGTCGAGCTGGAGGGCGGTCACGAACTCCTTGGTGCCGGCGACCTTGAAGTCCATGTCGCCGAAGGCGTCCTCCGCACCGAGGATGTCGGTGAGGGTGACGTAGTGCGTCTCGCCCTCGATCTCCTGGGAGATCAGGCCCATGGCGATACCGGCGACCGGGGCCTTGAGCGGCACACCGGCGTTCAGCAGCGACATGGTGGAGGCGCAGACCGAGCCCATGGACGTCGAGCCGTTGGAGCTCAGCGCCTCGGAGACCTGGCGGATCGCGTAGGGGAACTCCTCGCGCGTCGGCAGGACCGGCACGAGGGCGCGCTCGGCGAGGGCGCCGTGGCCGATCTCGCGGCGCTTCGGGGAGCCGACGCGGCCGGTCTCGCCGGTGGAGTACGGCGGGAAGTTGTAGTTGTGCATGTAGCGCTTGCGGGTCACCGGGGAGAGGGTGTCCAGCTGCTGCTCCATGCGGAGCATGTTGAGGGTGGTGACGCCCAGGATCTGGGTCTCGCCACGCTCGAACACCGCGGAGCCGTGCACGCGCGGGATGGCCTCGACCTCGGCGGCCAGGGTGCGGATGTCGGTGACACCGCGGCCGTCGATGCGCTTCTTCTCCTTGATGACGCGCTCACGGACCAGGGTCTTGGTCAGCGAGCGGTACGCGGCGGAGATCTCCTTCTCGCGGCCCTCGAACTCCGGCAGGAGCTTCTCGGCGGCGAGCGCCTTGACGCGGTCCAGCTCGGCCTCGCGCTCCTGCTTGCCGGCGATGGTCAGCGCGGAGGCGAGCTCCGGCTTCACGGCGGCGGTGAGGGCCTCGAGGACGTCGTCCTGGTAGTCCAGGAAGATCGGGAACTCGCCGGTCGGCTTGGCGGCCTTGGCGGCGAGGTCGGCCTGGGCCTTGCAGAGCACCTTGATGAAGGGCTTCGCGGCGTCCAGACCGGCGGCGACGACCTCCTCGGTCGGCGCCTCGGCGCCGCCCTCGACCAGCTTGATGGTCTTCTCGGTGGCCTCGGCCTCGACCATCATGATCGCGACGTCGCCGTCCTCCAGGGTGCGGCCCGCGACGACCATGTCGAAGACGGCGTCCTCGAGCTCGGTGTGCGTCGGGAACGCCACCCACTGGCCGCGGATCAGCGCGACGCGGACGCCGCCGATCGGGCCGGAGAAGGGCAGGCCGGCCAGCTGCGTCGACGCGGAGGCGGCGTTGATCGCCACGACGTCGTACAGGTGGTCGGGGTTGAGCGCCATGATCGTGGCGACGACCTGGATCTCGTTGCGCAGGCCCTTCTTGAAGGACGGGCGCAGCGGGCGGTCGATGAGGCGGCAGGTGAGGATGGCGTCCTCGGAGGGCCGGCCCTCACGGCGGAAGAAGGAGCCGGGGATCTTGCCGGCCGCGTACATCCGCTCCTCGACGTCCACCGTGAGCGGGAAGAAGTCGAGCTGGTCCTTGGGGTTCTTGGAAGCGGTGGTGGCCGACAGCACCATGGTGTCGTCGTCCAGGTACGCCACGGCGGAACCGGCGGCCTGCTTGGCCAGGCGGCCCGTCTCGAAGCGGATGGTGCGGGTGCCGAAGGAGCCGTTGTCGATGACGGCCTCGGCGTAGTGGGTCTCGTTCTCCACCAGCGTTTTCTCCGTTACTTGTCGTCTTTCGTCCCTCTCCGCCCGTGTGGCGGGGGGACGGTGGCGGAGAAGCGCTCCACTGGTGCGGGCCGGTCTTCGATCGAAGCACCCGGGGTTCACTCTCCCGGGGGCCACTACCGAGGACCGGCGGCGGCGAGGTGCGCTTCTCCTCGTGCGTCGTGACGTCGGGTGACGTCGCCTGTTCTTCGGTGATGCCCATGATCCGCATACCCGATGCGGCACGGGTCATCACGCTGAGTCGTACCTCTTGCGTTGTGCTACCACACTACAAAGACGCGGTGACACTCCGCACGTACAGCAAAGGGAGCGGTCCCCTTCTCCCGGGGAACCGCTCCCTCCACGGCGTCTTACTTGGCGCCCGCCGCACCGCGGCGGATGCCGAGGCGGTCGACCAGCGCACGGAAGCGCTGGATGTCCTTCTTGGCCAGGTACTGCAGCAGCCGGCGGCGCTGACCGACCAGGATCAGCAGACCACGACGGGAGTGGTGGTCGTGCTTGTGGGTCTTGAGGTGCTCCGTCAGGTCGGAGATCCGACGGGACAGCAGAGCGACCTGGACCTCGGGGGAGCCGGTGTCACCCTCCTTGGTACCGAACTCGGAGATGATCTGCTTCTTCACTGCGGCGTCGAGCGACACGCGTACTCCTCATAGTCTGTGAGTGGCCACCGAGTGCCCCCGGTCTGCGTCTCGGGGGGTCTTCCATGACTCGGAAGGCGGGGATCCGCTGGGCGCGGCCTCCAGGGCGGGACTCGCTCCGGGGGTGCGTACACAAACGGCCGTCAGTCAGGGTACCAGGGCATCGACCGGCCCTGGTCCGGCCCCCTGCCCCGCCGGGCGGCGCCGGCCTCAGCCGGTCAGCGAACGGACGGTGCCGAGGACCCCCAGCGCGGCCAGGCACAGCGGCACCAGGGTGAGCAGGACGGCCGACTCGGTGAGGTCGAGGAAGCGGCCCCAGAAGGGGGTGAGCCCCCTGCGCGGGACGACCAGGCCGATGGCGGTGACCAGGGCGGCCCCGGCCGCGACGGCCGTCGACAGCCAGATCGTACGCAGGTCCAGCGCTCCCCTGTCGCCGTGCAGCACGAACTCGGTCAGGGCCTCGGCCGGCGGGTTCAGCACCATGCCCAGCAGCAGGAGGGCGACGGCGGCGATGCCGGCGACGAGGGCGCAGGCCACCTGCGAGGTGTAGCGGAACAGGCGGGCGCGGATCAGCAGGGACAGCCCGGCGGCCAGCGCCAGCAGCCGGCCCCACACGTCGTCCGAGAAGCCCAGGACCGCGGCGGACACGACGACGACGGCCGACGTGCCGCCCACCAGTCCCAGCAGCAGTTCGTGGCCCCGTCGCGCCTGGGCGGCGATGCGTTCCGCGTCGAGGGCCTCGGCGTCCGGCGTCCGGGAGGGGTCCGCGTCGAAGTCGTCCTGGAGCGCGGAACGCGGGGCCGCGTAGCCGATGGGCAGCCGCGCGAAGCGTGCGGACAGACCGGGCAGGAACGCGACCAGTCCGATCGCGCAGGGCGCGCACACGGCGGCGGCGGCGCTCGCGGAGGCTTCGGCGACCACCGCGAGGAAGGAGGCCAGAGTGCCCACCGCCGCGACGAAGGCGGCGGCCACGAACGGCGCGTCCGATCCGGGGGCGAGCGCGAGGAGGGTCACCGACGCCACCAGCACCGCCGCACAGCCGAGCATGAACTGCAGCCTGCCGGGCCCCTGCCCGTCCGGGGCGGCGATGATCCCGGACCCGGCGACGAGGACCAGGGGCAGGGCCCCCAGGCCCAGGGCGACGGCGGCGGCCCGGTCCTCGTACACCCGCGCGCGGACGCCCGCGAACGCGGTCAGCAGCAGGCCGAACCCTCCCGCGATCACGCCGGGCAGGGCGTGCATGTCGTGCCGTACGGGATCGGCGGACCACAGGACGAACGCGAGCAGCAGGAGGAGTACGGCGCCTCCGGTCAGGCCCGCCGCGCGCAGCAGCCCGTCGTTCCACAGGTGCCGGTCGCGGACGACCGCGGAGGCGACCGCGTCGGACACGTCGTCGTGGACGGCGGGCGGCAGCGACTGGGCGAACGGCCGCAGGCTGAGGACCTCCCCGTCCAGGATCCGCTCGTCGGCGAGCGTGCGGGCGCCCTCCAGGACCCTGCCGTCACGCCGCACCAGGTGGTAACCCGTGGGCGTGCCGACCGGCTGGGTCTGCCCCGTCAGGCGCAGGATCTCCGGGTAGACGTCGGCCACGGGGATGTCCACCGGAAGCGCCACGTCGATACGGCTGTCGGGCGCAACCACCGTGACTCGGCAGAACCCCGTCGCCGTGGTCGTACTCACCTTGCATGCCCCCCTGCTTCGCGGATGCGTACGCTGCGGAGCGCAACCCTACCCACTGGGCGTGTCGGTGACGGCACGTAGGATCACCGGCGTGCGGGGGACGACCGTCACCACGGGGGTGCGGTGTGCCAACCGATCACCCGCACAGGGGGATTGAGGCCTCGGTGAGCCAGCTCGTCATCAAGCGCCCACCACGCACGCTGCCGCCCGAAGTGCCGTCGGACGAGGTTCAGTTGGAGCCGCCTCCGGAGCTGCCGCGCGGGCAGCAGGAGGGCATGCTGATGCAGGTGCTGCCGACGCTCGGCATGGGCTCGTCGGTGGTCTTCTACTTCGCCTCCCCCAACGCGCACCCGTTCATGCGGATCATGGGCGTGGTCATGCTGGTGTCGACCGCAGCGATGGTGATCGCCCAGATCGTCCGCCATCGCCGCGGTACGCAGGGGCAAATGGCCGACGCGCGCCGCGACTACCTCCGGTATCTGGCGCAGACCCGCCGCAGGGTCCGCGGGACGGCCCGCCGTCAGCGGGACGCGCAGTTGTACCTGCACCCCGCGCCGGAGCAGCTGTGGGCCGTGGTCGCCGAGGGCAGCCGGGTGTGGGAACGCCGTGTCGCCGACGCGGACTTCGGGCAGGTGCGGGTCGGTCTCGGCCCGCAGCAGCTGGCCACCCCGCTGGCCGCCCCGCACACCGCGCCGGTCGACGAGCTGGAACCGCTGTGCGCCGGTGCCATGCAGCGTTTCCTGTCCGTGCACGCCCAGTTGGACGGCCTGCCGGTCGCCCTGTCGCTGCGCGCCTTCTACCACGTGACGGTCTCCGGTGACCCCGAGGTCACCCGGGCCGCCGCCCGTGCCCTGGTCGCCCAGGCGGTCACGCTGCACTCCCCCGACGACCTGGTGCTCGCCGTGGTGACCGCGCCGGGCGCCGTGAGCCGGTGGGACTGGACGAAATGGCTTCCGCACTGCCAGCTGCCGGGGTCCCTCGACGGCGCCGGCACCCGCCGTCTCTTCGGGGACGACCTCGGTGAGCTGGAACAGCTCCTGGCGGGCCGGCTGGACGGCCGTCCGCGCTTCAGCCGGGACGGCAGGCCGTTGCTGGACCAGCCGCACATCCTGATCGTCCTCGACGGCGGCATGGTCCCGCCGACCTCCGCCTTCGCGGCCGCGGAGGGTCTGCAGGGCGTGACGATCGTCGAGGTCGTGTCCGGCGAGCTGGACCAGCCCCGCGGGGACCTCTCGGTCGTCGTGCGTCCGCAGCGGCTGTGGCTCGACTCCGGCGCCGGTGTCGTCTACGAGGGGGAGCCCGACGGGCTGTCGCTGCCCGCCGCGGAGGCACTCGCGCGGCAGCTCGCCCCGCTGCGCCTGGGCGGCGGGGACGACGACGAACCCCTGCTCGCCAACCTGGACTTCACCGAACTGCTCGGCCTGGGGGACGCGGCGACGGTCGACGTCGGGCGGACCTGGCGGCCGCGGTCGACGCCTGAGCGCCTCAGGGTGCCGATCGGGGTCGGCGAGGACGGCCGGCCGGTGATGCTGGACCTCAAGGAGGCCGCGCAGGACGGCATGGGCCCGCACGGCCTGTGCGTGGGCGCCACCGGCTCCGGCAAGTCCGAACTGCTGCGCACCCTGGTGCTGGGCCTGGCCGTCACCCACTCCTCCGAGACGCTGAACTTCGTCCTCGCGGACTTCAAGGGCGGTGCCACGTTCGCCGGCATGTCACGGCTTCCGCACGTCGCCGCCGTGATCACCAACCTCGCCGACGACCTGACCCTCGTCGACCGCATGGGCGACGCGATCCGCGGCGAACTCCAGCGCCGCCAGGAGCTGCTGCGCGCCGCCGGCAACTACGCCAACATCCACGACTACGAGAAGGCGCGGGCCGCCGGTGCTCCGCTGGAGCCGCTGGCCTCGCTCGTCCTCGTGATCGACGAGTTCAGCGAACTCCTCACCGCGAAACCGGATTTCATCGACATGTTCATCCAGATCGGCCGCATCGGCCGTTCGCTGGGTGTGCATCTGCTGCTCGCCTCGCAGCGGCTCGAGGAGGGCCGGCTGCGCGGTCTGGACACGTATCTGTCGTACCGCATCGGTCTGCGGACCTTCTCGGCCGCCGAGTCGCGTGCGGCGCTCGGCGTGCCGGACGCGTACCACCTGCCCTCCGTGCCCGGTTCGGGCTACCTGAAGTTCGGCACGGACGAGATGGTGCGGTTCAAGGCGGCGTACGTGTCCGGCCCGTACCGCGCGGGCGGCGCCGACACCGGCCGGAGCACGATGCCCGTCGAGCGGCGGCCCGCGCTGTTCACCGCCGCGCCCGTGCCGGTGGTGTACGCGGCCCCGGACCCGGAGCGGACGCCTGTTCCCGGCCGGCGCGAGGAGGACGACGCCCTGGCGGACACCGTGCTGGACGTCGTCGTGCACCGGCTGGAGGGGCAGGGCGCGCCCGCGCACCAGGTGTGGCTGCCACCGCTGGACCGGGCACCGGCGCTGAACGAGCTGCTGCCCGCCCTGTCCGTCTCCGCCGGGCGCGGCCTCCACGCGGCGGAGTACACCCGGCCGGGCGGCCTGGCGATTCCGCTCGGACTGATCGACAAGCCCTTCGAGCAGAAGCGGGAAATTCTCCACCAGGACTTCTCCGGAGCGGCGGGCCACATGATGGTGGTCGGCGGCCCCCAGTCGGGCAAGTCGACCCTGCTGCGCACCCTGATCACCGCGTTCGCACTGACCCACACCCCGCACGAAGTGCAGTTCTACGGCCTTGACTTCGGCGGCGGCGGTCTCGCCTCGGTCGCCGACCTGCCGCACGTGGGCGGTGTCGCGTCGCGCCTCGACCCCGAGCGCGTACGGCGCACGGTCGCGGAGGTCGCCGGCATCCTCAACCGCCGCGAGCACTTCTTCCGCGTCAACGGCATCGACTCCGTCGCCACCTACCGCCGGCGTCGCGCGGCGGGCGATCTGCCCGGCGAGCCGTGGGGGGACGTCTTCCTCGTCATCGACGGCTGGGGCGGCTTCCGCAACGACTACGAGGGCCTCGAGGGCGTCGTCAACGACATCGCCGCCCGGGGGCTGGGATACGGCGTCCACGTGGTCCTCTCCGCCTCGCGCTACATGGAGGTGCGCGCGGTGCTCAAGGACCAGATCCTCGGCCGGCTGGAGCTGCGCCTCGGCGATGCCATGGACTCCGAGTTCGACCGCAAGGTGGCCCTGAACGTGCCGGCCGGGGTGCCGGGCCGTGGTCAGGTTCCCGCCAAATTGCACTTCATGACGGCGCTGCCGCGGATCGACTCGTCCCCCACCCCGGAGGACCTGGCCGACGCCACCGCCCAGCTGGTCCGGGCGGTGAAGGACAACTGGCAGGGCCCCGCGGCCCCCACCGTGCGCCTCCTGCCCCGCAAGCTGCCCGCCGACCGGCTGCCCAAGGGCTTCGAGTTCCCGCAGCACGGCATCGCGATCGGCATCGACGAGGCCAACCTGGAGCCGGTGTTCATCGACTTCGACACCGACCCCTTCTTCCTCGTCTTCGGGGAGAGCGAGTCCGGCAAGACCAACCTGCTGCGTCTGATCGCGAAGCAGATCGCGGAGCGCTACACCCCGGCCGAGGCGCGGATCGTGGTCGGCGACTACCGGCGCACCATGCTGGAGGCGGTGCCGGAGACCCACCTGCTGGAGTACGCGCCCATGGCGTCGGCCATGCAGGTGCACATGGACGCCGTACGCCAGTTCATGGAGAAGCGGGCGCCCAAGCCGGACATCACACCGCAGCAGCTGCGGGACCGCAGCTGGTGGAGCGGCCCGCAGCTGTTCATCCTCGTCGACGACCACGAGCTGGTCGCGACCAACTCGGGCAACCCGCTGTCCCAGCTGGTGGAGCACCTGCCCTTCGCGCGGGACGTGGGCGTCAAGTTCGTCATCGCGCGCAGCTCGGCCGGCGCGTCCCGCGCGATGTTCGAGTCGTTCATGCAGCGTCTGAAGGAACTGGGCGCCCAGGGCGTGGTCCTCTCGGGGGACCCGAGCGAGGGCGACATCCTGGGCAATGTGCGCGCCCGGCCCATGCCTCCGGGACGTGGCGTGTTCGTCTCGCGGAAGCGCGGTACGCCCCTGATTCAGGTGGGCTTGCTTCCGCAACGGCATTAGGGTGATCGACCGAGCCTCGGTCCGTGTCCTGTGGCGCGGGGCGAGGCGGTGGAACGGGGTGAACGGGGAGAACGGGGAGGCGGACGGGGTGAGTTCGAACGGGGGCAGTGGTTCGGGTGGTGCGCCGGACACGGGGAAGGCGTTCGACACGCTGTCCGGTGTGAACCCACAGATGGCGCTGGACATCCAGCACAGCGCCATGAAGAGCTTCAAGAAGCGCGTCGACGAACTGCTGCGCGAACTGGACGGTTCCGAGGCGGCCCCGACCAGGGTCGGCCAGGACCGTCTCTCACGCGCCCAGCTGGGATCCGCGGACTTCAAGGAAGCGCAGTTCCTCTACGACTCCTACGCCATCGTGCACGACGAGTTGGAGAACCTCTCCAAGGCACTCGGCGCGCAGATCGAGGGCATGGGGCTGGCGGTGCACGCGTCCCGGGTGGGTTACGAGAACCTCGACGCCGACATCAAGGCGCGGATGAAGGCGGTCAACGCGGAGGCGGAGAAGTATTACGTCGTGGGGCGGGATCCGTATGTGGAGGGGCCGAACCAGAACGCCGACACACCCGGATCCGCATCCGACAAGGGGGCGACCTACTGATGGGAGAGCAGGCGCGCCGCGGAACGCCGCGACCGGCCCGTACGGACTTCGAGTCCATGACCCACGAGCAACTGGCGGCGCTTCTCGACTCGGCGAGCCCTGAGGGGGCGTCCCAGCTCGCGGCCAAACTGTCCAAGGCCTCGTCGACGATCACCAAGATCGGCGACGACCTCATGACGTACGTCAAGGGGCTGGAGTGGCAGGGCGAGGGCGGTGACGCCTTCCGTGACTGGGGTGGACAGAGCGCGGCCGCGACGCTCCGTCTGGGCGAGTACGCCGAGGTGGCGTCGCGTTGGATGGCGACGGTGGCCCAGGCGGTCGCGGAGGCCAAGGCGGCGCTGCCGGACACCTCCGAGACCACCCGGGCCGAGGCGGACCTCGCCGACGCGAGGAAGACGCTGGCAGCAGCAGAGGACCCCGGTGCCCGCAACGATCCCGAGGCCCGCAAGCTGGCGCAGACGGCCCAGTCCGACGCGGCGGCGGCGCAGCAACGGATGGAGGCGGCGCGCGCGGAGGCCGTGCAGCAGCTGCGGAAGCTGGCTCAAACCTACGAGTACTCGGCGTATCAGGTGAACAGCGTGCCGCCGCCCACGTTTGCGCCACCGGCCGATCACCTTGACGAGGGGGAGTGGCGGCAGTCGGACCAGCACGCCGTTGCTGTGCCCGGTGGTTCCTCTGCGGCGACCACGTTCTCCTCCGGGACCAGTGGGTTCCAGGAGCGTACCGGGGCGCCCGCCCCCGTACCGACCGGCTCATACGTGACTCCCTCCGAGGGATCCCGGACGCCTGACAGGGAGCCGTCACGCCCTGCCACGATGGAGATCGACAGCGTGGCCACTGTGCCGGACACCCGATCTCCTTCTTCCACCAATGCGCCGACGCCGCCTAACGGCCCCGGTCCGCGTCCCGACGCCATGCAACAACCGGCTGTCGTCCCTCCTGGCGCACTGGGCCGGTTGAGCCCTCAAGGCTCACTCGGACCTCAGCAGTTGCCGTCGGTCACTCGGCCGCCTCTGCTGCCCGGCCAGGGAACTGCAGGCGGAGGCCGCCTCCGTGTGCCTGGAGAGACCGGGATCATCGGGGGACGTCCGGTGTCGCCCGGTGGGGGCAGGCTGTCGACCGGCATTCCTCAAGGGACGGTGATCGGCGGCGAACGACGTGCACCGCAGGGGTACGGGCCGATGGGGCGTGCTGTCCCTCCTGGCATTCCTGCGGCCGCAGGCCCGTCCTCCGGGCAGAGCAGTACAGGCGGGTCGCGACGCCTCGCGTCGGAGACCGGCGGTGTGTTCGGCAACCGGCCGGCCCAGCCGGGGCGTACCGGGTCTCGGCCGTTCACGCCCGGCGGCGCCGGCCTGGTGCGGCCACCGAGCGCCAGCGACCCGGCGCACGGTTCGGCGTCCGGTCGCACCGGCGGCACCGCGCTCGCACCCCATCAGCAGGTCCCCCGCCGGGAGACTCGGCAGGAGCAGAATCAACGACCGGACTACCTCGCTGAAGAGGAAGAGACCTGGAACCGCAGGGATTCGCGAGCGGTTCCGCCGGTCATCGACTGAGACCCCAGATCACGTCAGCACATAGGCAGGAAGGCACATGCGCAGCAGGAGCAAACGAACGCGGCGGCCTCTCTCGGTGGCATCGGCTGCACTCGGCCTGCTGCTCGTCGGCATCGCCGCCACACCCGCCCACGCCGAGTCGGTACGTGACATGCAATGGCACCTCGACGCCATGCATGCCGAGGAGATGTGGAAGGTCAGCAAGGGAGAGGGCGTCACCGTCGCAGTCATCGACTCCGGCGTCGACGACTCCCTTGCCGACCTGAAGGGTCAGGTCCTCGACGGCAAGGACTACTCCGAGCAGCGTGGTGACGAGCACACCGACATCGATCAGCACGGAACGTCCATGGCGGCACTGATCGCAGCCACAGGCGCACGGGGATCCCAGCAGGGCTCCTACGGCCTTGCGCCAGCCGCCAAGATCCTCCCCATTCGTATGCGCTACGCCACGGAGAACTACGGCCAAGTCGACAACAAGGCCGAGTACTCACGCGTTCTGACGAGGGCCATTCGCTACGCGGCGGACACCGACGCGCAGATCATCAACATCTCCATGGGCAGCTCCAACGCACCAGGCAGGAAGAACGTCGGCACGCCGGAACTCGCCTCCGCGGTCCGCTACGCCATCGCGAAGGGCAAGCTGATCTTCGCCGCCGTCGGCAACGCCGGCGACAGGTCGAACCTTCCGGAGTACCCAGCTTCCACACCGGGCGTCGTAGGAGTCGGGGCGGCGGACAAGAACGGCAACGTGCTGGAGACATCTCAGAGCGGTCCGCAGGTTGACCTCACTGCCCCCGGTGAAGACATCATCAACGCCTGCCTGGAAGGTACTCAGGTCTGCACAGGAAGCGGAACCAGTGCCTCGACAGCGCTGGCCTCGGCCTCGGCCGCGCTCATCTGGGCCCAGCATCCCGACTGGACCAACCACCAGGTACTCCGGGTCATGCTGAACACCGCGGGAAAGGCCAACAGCGGTGCACAGCGAACCGACTTCGTCGGCTACGGCATCGTCCGTCCCCGCATCGCACTGAAGAACCCGGGGGATCCGGGCCCCGCGGACGAGTTCCCCCTCCCCGACCTGGCCGCAGCCGCCTCGAAGCCGCCGTCGGCCGAGACATCCCCATCGGCAGGCGCAGGGGGCAACGACTCCGTCACCGACGAGGCGAGTCCCGCGACCGCCGCCTCGACCAACAGCGACGGCCTCAATTCCTCGTGGATTGCTCTGGGCGCAGCCGCCGGTACCCTCCTCGCGGCGGCCGTCGCCATACCGACACTCCGCGCCCGCCGCCGACGCTCAGCCCCGGTGCCGGCGTCCCCGCCCCTTCCTCCGCCGTACTCCCCCTACGGGCCCGCGCCTCAACAGCCCCCGGCCTACGGCCCCCCGCCGGGGCACATCGCTCCCCCGCCGCCGACCAGCGGCCAGGACAGGGGCCGGCGCTCCTGAGGGGCGCACGCACCGCAAGACCAGTCGTCAGCGACAGTTCGAAGGAACCGACGTGTCATTCGACGAGATGTGGGGCCAGGCCCGCAACGACGCACTCGCGCGGCAGCAGAGCAGCATGCAGCTGAACCAGCTCGCCGCTTCCGGGGGTGGTGGATCCGGCGGCAGTGACTACACAGTGACGTCACCGGACCTGAAGGCCGTCGGTAACGAGGCCCAGGAGCTGTATCACGGCTTGGAGGCGGGCGCGTTCCACGCAGGGGCCAACACCGACACGGCCGCGAGCAGCCTGGACGCGGACGGTTTCCGGACCGGCTCGGCCATGTGGGCCGCATGGGACACCTGGCGGTCACAGGCGGAAGCGCTCCTCAGCGCGTGCGCCCACATCCACAATCACCTGGAGGACACCGTCGTGACGCACGCCAAGCACGAGGAGCTTCTGGTGACCAACCTGTCCGTCGAGCAGATCACCAAGCACTTCAAGTAGGGCGGCGCCGTGTTGGACTTCGAGAAACTACTCAACGCACGCCTGGGCAGTCTCAAGGACGCCGTCGACGACTGGACGGAGACGGTCAAGAAGCTGGAAAAGCTGGAGGACCAGGCCGCCAGGGGCCTGTTGAAGAAGGCCGGAAAGGCCGACTGGTCGGGCGAGAACGCCGGCATCACGTTGCCCTTCGTGAAGAAGACCGCCAAGGAGTTCGGGGACGCCGCGAAGGAGGCGCAGAGCATCCGGAACGTCCTGCGCGACGCACTGGGTGAGTTCAAGGCGGCGAAGAAGGCGCTCCAGGAGGTCGTCGAAGCGGCGCACGGCAAGGGCCTTCACATCGGTGCGGACGGCACCGTCGGCTACCTGGTTCACCCGAGCCGGCGCAGTAAGGACTTCTCCGGGCCGGAACCCGCCGAAGCGGACTTCGAAAAGGCAAGGAGCGCCATCAAGGCAGCGCTGGACAGGGCCAACGATGCCGACGAGATCGCGTCTCGGGCTCTGCGCGCCTTGGTGGGCAAGGACAAGCACAACTTCTCCGGCACGGACTACGACTCTCTCAAGCAGGCGGGCAAGGCGCAGGATGCCCAGGACGCCAGGGCAGCCGCCAAGATCGTCGCCAAGGGGGACGACGCCTCGCCCGAGGAGATCGCCCGCCTGAACAGGTACTTCAAGGACAACAGGGGCGACCAGTACTTCGCCGAACGCTTCGCCCTCGAGGTGGGAGTCAAGGGCAACCTCGAGTACTGGGCCGACATGGGCG
This sequence comes from Streptomyces capillispiralis, assembly GCF_007829875.1. Taxonomy (NCBI): domain Bacteria; kingdom Bacillati; phylum Actinomycetota; class Actinomycetes; order Kitasatosporales; family Streptomycetaceae; genus Streptomyces; species Streptomyces capillispiralis. The sequence goes on from NZ_VIWV01000001.1 coordinate 2,223,721, forward strand.
ACCCGAGCGACGGTTCGAGGCTGGGAGTGGACCACGCCAAGGACCTCAAGGAGCTTCAGAAGAACTGGAGCCTCACACTGGCCGCCGCGACGCACTCGGACAGCGCTGAGATGACGCGCTGGAAGTCGGAGATGGTCAAGGCCGGTGACGACGTCATCCAGACCCGGGGTACATCGGCGTACGGCTTCCAGGTGATGAGCAACCTCATGCGCCACGGCGCGTACGAGACGAAGTTCCTCCGGGACTTCGGTGACGCTGTCGTCGTCGCGGAGCGGCGCATGACCGGGGACGGAAGGATCTCCTCGGGGCTGGCCTGGGGCTCCGGGCTGGCGATGGCGCCCAAGCTGAACTGGGACGGCAAGGACACGGGTTCGGATCCCATGGCCGGCTTCATGGAGGCACTCGGCCACAATCCGAAGGCGTCACTGGAGTTCTTCGACCGCTCGACGAAGCTGGACGGCGAAAAGCTCAGCAACTGGGACTACTTCGTCGGCCAGGGCAAGGACGCGCGGGATTGGCCGGTGGACGGTGACGGGAAGCCGCAAGGCTACGCCAACCTTGGTCATGCCCTCGAATCAGCCACTCTCGGCTACGCCTATGACGCGGAAGATCCCAGCATCCCTCCGTTGAAGACCGAGCAACAGATCGAGTCCCGAGAGGCCAGGACCGAACTGATGTCGAAGATCGTGAGCAACTACAACTCTGCCGACGCGATCGACAAACAGCCCGGGATGATGGAAAGCCTGTCGAGGATGGCGGCAGGCCACATCGACAGCCTCAACTACTCGGCCGCTGACTTCGGTGGCAGCAGTGACAGAAACGGCCGCGATGATCGCTTCGGTCACGAAAAGAACCATCTCGTCGACTTTGGCCCCACGCAAACAACGAACTTCCTACGAGCACTGGCCGGGGACGAAGAGGCATACAACACGCTCTCTTCGGCACAGCAAGCTTATGGAACCAGCGTCATGGCCGCTCAAGGTGACGACCACGGTGATGTGAAGCGCGTCGCGATGCACAGCATCATGATGCATGGAACACTCGATCAAGCCCGTTTCGAGAGCATCGGGCAGGAATTCGCAAATCAGAAGGAGGCTGCGAACCGAGAACTTGAGAAGCAGGGAGCCTGGCGCACATTCGCCGCAGGTGCCGTTATCGGCACCACCGTGGGAGTGGCCTCTGAGCTGATCATCCCCACGCGTGCCGCTGCAGCCATCGCAGTTCCCCTTGCTTTCGAGGTGGCTGGCGGAGCAGCTGAAACATACATGTCGAACCAGACACTCGACTGGCTCAAAGAGAACGAGTTCGACAATAAAAATGAGGCCCTCGAAGGAATCGAAAAAGCGAAATCCACTGGCCAGTACAACGCCATGATTCCACTGCTTAATTACGCAGAGACACAAGACTTGCCCGAAGATGACATCTGGGACCTCTCCGCAGAGGCGGAAAGATCCTACAACGACGGCCGTGCCCGTAGCGATACCAAGGACATCCGAGGTTACTGATGAAGCGAATCGCCGCCATCCCCGTGATCCTAGCTTCTCTCGCCTTTTCAGTGACATCGTGTTCGCCTGGAACGGGCGAACCGCATTCGGCTCCTGACGGCTGTGAAGAAGTACTCGGCGCCTCTGGGATCAAGTGGGTGAATGACCATGCTACCGGAGACACCGGCGAGACCATCGAAAGATCCACGATGAGCCTGAAGGAGAGTCGCGAAGAATACCTCAAGCAGATGCAGTCCTGGGACCCTGAGGGCACCCATTGGTCATCTGAGCTCTGCACGATGAGTAAGTCCGGCGCCGGGAAAAACGCAGTATTGAGGATAGAGTTCGGCCCTTCTTCCACCCCCTTCGATTTCGACTCGAAAGGCAGCGAAGGAACCACCACACTCGTGAATTCCGACGTGCGACTTCATCAGGTGAAGGATCACCGCGAGGTCACGCACTACGGCATCTACGTCAAGTGCAAGATGCCGGGCACTCCGCCACATCAGGCAAGCAGGACACCACTCGCCGGTGTATTGACCGACACTCTGACCGAGAACACGTCTACCGAAGCCCATGTGACCTACCTGTTGCGATCCACGCGAGCAGTGGTAAAAAGCCTGGAGTGTGAGAACAAGCCTACCGTACCCGTAAGTTACCCTGCACCGAAGCAGTAGGCCTGTCCGACCGATGCTCGAATGCAGGGCCTGCGAGCCCCTGTGCTTCAATGATGAAATCTACTGGGGAGGAGTACCCAGTTCCTCCTAATCCTGTCGAGCGTCCACTCGACTCGAGTATGGGCATCTCTCACCACGCCTTCGGACTCGCCCATCAGGATTCGGAACTCCAGAAGAGTGCTGAAGCCTTCCGGCCTCAATCAGGCCGAGGTCGAGGCCGCAGTTCGCGAAGGTCACTTCAAAGGCAACGACCGCACCCGTTCCGTTCTGCACGAGTATCGAGGCAATAGGCACAAGGCGTGACGCAAGGTCCGGGATGATCGGAAGAATCAGGTGACGAAAATGAGTGGGCGTCGGTTGCTGGTCATCATGTCAGCCGGTGCCTTGGCGGTCGTGGGTGTCGGATTGAGCGTGTGGGCCACTGCCTTCAGAGACGACACGAAAGAACTGAGGGCTTCGGAGACATGCAACGAAGGCGTCTTCTCTGCGAACGTCGAGCCCCTGGAGCGGCTTGTCTCACCTGACTCGCCGTTCGCATCGGACTGGTCCCGCAAAGCATCCGACAGCTCGCTGCTGCTCACGTGCGTGAATGCGACCGATCACGCATTTGTCAAGATGACTGCAGAGTTGAAGGACGGCTCCATCGATGAATGGCGGTCGCAGCTGAAGAGGCCCGATGGGGCTGACACTTTTTACTTCGACGTGGGCACGGAAGCGGTAGTCTGGAATCGACAGGCAGCTGTGTACGCCGAATGCAAGCCTCATTCGGTAGGGTCGAGCCATACGGCCGGTATGGACAGCCCGTACCTGTCCGTACTCGTTCGCGCCGGCGGATCGGCCGCTGAAGAGAAGAACAGCACGCAGCGCCAGGACCTCGCCCACTTGGCCAGTCGCATGTTTTTCGAAGCACAATTGCAGACCGGATGTCAGCAGGATTTCGTCGCCCCGTCGGGCCCACCTCGCATGACAAAATAACGTGCATCGCCATGCGCGGAACCTGAACTGATCTCCGCGGGCGTCTCATAGCAGCTGACCTTGCGCTTCCACCAAGCGGGCCGATATCGCGGTGCTGCGGGCCGAGTCGGCCGTGTTCGGGCCGGTCGCCTCCGACCTGACCGTCTCCCGGCTCGTCGACACCCTCGCCGCCGGCGGGATACTGGCCCCGACCGCCCTCCGCGCCGCCCGCGCCCCTGGTCACCCGCGCTTACGGTCGCCGCACACCGCCCGGTCCAGCAGGCGGACCGCGGCCTCCGCCTGCTCGAGGAGGCGCTTCTCGTCACCGAAGCGCGTGGTGAAGGCAGCGGCCGCGGCCGATACCCGGCCGTCGGGCGTGACGGCGGTCTCGGAGGCGGTGCCGAAGGAGGTGCCGCCGTGGTACCAGATCCCGCCCCCGCAGCCCTCGGCCGGGCGCCAGGCGAGGCCGAGCCCGTAGCGGGTCCTGTTGTCGGTGGCGTAGCCGGGCGCCGGGACGGTGGTGCGCATCTGCTCCAGCTGCTCCGGCGGCAGCAGCCGGCCGCCCATCAGGGCGCGCAGGAAGGTGTTCATGTCGCGGGTGGTGCTGATGATGCCGCCGTCCGCGCCGCCGCCCACGGCCAGCGTGGTGTCGGTGAGGTCGTCCCGGCCGGGGAACTGCGTGTACCCGGCGGCCGTCGGCATCGGCACGTACGGCGAGGTGTCCGGTATCAGCGTGCGGCGCAGCCCCAGCGGCTCGATGATCCGGTCGTGCACCTCCTGCGCCCAGGGGTTGCCAGTGGCCTTCTCGATGACCATCCCGAGCAGCACGTAGTTGGTGTTGGAGTACGCCCACTGCGTCTCGGCGCCCGGATCGTCCGCGTCCGGCAGCCAGCCGGGGGCGCGCTCCATCGCCATGGCGACCTGCTCCTCGGGGGTCTGCGAGCGGAACCGCTGTGCGTGGAAGCGCTCGGGTGTCAGCTCCGCCGGGTCCTCGAAGGCGATGTCCGTGTAGTTGGCCAGGCCGCTGGTGTGCTGGAGCAGGTTGCGCAGGGTGATGCGGCTGCCGTCGTTGCCGTTGCCGGCCACCACCCCGGGCAGCCACTGCTCAACGGTGTCGTCCAGGCTCAGTGTGTCCTCGCCGACGAGCTGGAGCGTGGCCACGGCCGTGAAGGTCTTGGTGTCGCTGCCGATGCGGTAGTAGGCGTCGAAGGGCACCCGGCCCCCGTCCTTCAGGCTCGCGGTGCCGGACCGGGCCTTCGTCTCGCGCCCGGCCGCGTCCCGGGCGAGCACCGTCAGCCCGGTGGCTCCCGTGTCCCGTACCGCGTCCGCGTCCCGCTGCAGCCGCGACCGCGCGTCCCCGCCGCCGGCGTCCATGGCCTCGGCCGTGGTGCCCGGCCCGAGAAGCGATGCGGTCCCGATCGTGGCGACCCCGGCCAGGGCCAGCCCCGCACGCCACCGTCCGGACCGGCCCCACCGGGTACTCTTCGTCATCTCCATGGCCGAAACGCTACGGAAGGCCGGTGCCCCGGACCATCCAGCTGGCTACCCGGTCGGGGGTGGTGCTGGCCCCCTAACCACCCGGCGGCCACCGCCCGCCTTGCCGCACCCCCTGCTGATTGTTCCGGTGAGAAGCAGCAACGCGTGATGGTGCGTTCTGAGAGGGCCTTCGATCTGTCCCATCCGTGTGTCCGCGTCGAGGGCAGCGGGCGCGGAGTGGTTGCGCAGGCCGGCGCGGTGCCGCTGGTCGAGACGGTCCGCAGGACCGGTTTGGATGCGGCGATATCGGCGGCGCTTGAGCCGTGGCGCGAGACTCGGGCGGTGCACGACCCGGGCAAGATCCTGCTGGAGCTGGATGTGGCGCTCGCGGTGGCGCTGGGCGGGGACTGCCTGGCCGATGTCGGACTGCTGCGTGCCGAGCCGGCCGTGTGCGGACCGGTCGCCTCGGACCCGACGGTCTTCCGGCTCGTCGACACCTCGCCGCCGGGGGTGCCCCTGTGTGTTTGGTCAACGGATCACAGTCGCGTTGTCGGCGATCCGGTGGTCTGGGCGCCGATCCGTCGGATCGCCGGAACGCTCGATAAGGCGCTTCCCGAGCGGAGCACGCTACGTCACGAACCAATCAGCTTCCTCCCTAAATTCATGACTTCCGTTGGGTTACTGCGTGCTACGCCTGTGGCACTTACTGGCCTGGGGTTTTCTGCTCTTCGGAGACCAGCACCACTCCGCGCGCCAGGATCGTCACCCCCGGCCCAGAGAAGACGACCTTCGCATTGTGAGGTGGATCAATGAAATCCACCCTCGCGCCGTAACGATAGATCTCTTCGAGCGTGACGTGCTGGTCAGCTTCAGCGGCGTCCGAAGGTGGAGCCGTCGTGAATTGATGGCCGGGGCGAACTACACCGCCTACGCAACGAACGACACAGACGGTGGAGTCACCCAGCCTTTCTTCGATTGAATGGATCTGCAATTTCCCTGACATGAACTCAGGTTCCATTCTTGTATGCCTCCGCAACGAAATTGGCTATCTGATCAGGCGTGAGCTTGGGTATGTCCCACTGAAGTGCGTCGCTGATTCCTTCATATGATTTCACTCGCGGTACATGTATACCCATCCCTTTGAGAATGTCGTGAGCAACGTCCACCGGGAGTTGGACGCTTGCCCGTCGGCCCAGTTCAGAAGCGTGCAGTCTGACGGCGACCTCGGCCTCGGCTCGAATGTACCCCGTCTCCAGCTGGACGCCTTCCAGTGCGCTCCGCGGAATCACCTGAACCACGGCCTCTCCGAATTGTTCCGAGTGTCTGGCGAAAGCTGTGGCCACACCCGGGTCGGTGGAGGTGGGTGTGAATCCTGAGTTTTGTGTTCCCTCACTGGCGTTGAAGCCCAGAGTCGTTCCTCGGAACAGATGCTCCTCATTGGGGCATCCCGCAGGTGCGAGCCCCAGGGGGTCGAACCACATATGCGGATTCGGGATGTAAGCGCGCGGATTCGGTGCCGGTGCCAGGCCCAGCGGATCCGGCGTCACATAGCGGGCCGTTTCCGGGTCGTAGTGGCGGAAGTAGTTGTAGTGGAGGCCCGTTTCGGGGTCGTAGTACTGGCCGGGGAAGCGGAGGGGGGTGTAAGTCGGGCTGTCGGCCGGCCAGGTGGTCGTGCCCCAGAGGGTGCTGCGGGTGCGCCAGGCGGTGTTGCCCTCGTCGTCGATCAGCTCCGTTGGGGTGCCGACGAGGTCGGTGACGATGGCGAAGAAGCGGGAGTCGATTTCCTGCTGAGGGGCGTCGGCGGCGGTGAGGCGCTCGGTCTGGGCGATGGGGTGGAAGCCCCGGTGGTCCCAGGTCAGGGTGACCGGGTGGGACAGGGCCGGGGAGGTCGTCGTCTGTTCGCAGAGGGTGGTGCCGTCCCAGGTGAAGCGCACCTCCTCCGTGATCGTCTCGCCGTCCTCCGCCAGGCGGAGTTTGGCCGTGCGGCGGCCCAGGGGGTCGTAGGTGTAGCGCCAGCGGGTGCCGTCGGGGGTGGTCACCGAGGTGAGGCGGTCTTCCGTGTCCCACTCGTAGTGCCAGGTGTCCGGCTTGCGGGAGAGGCGGGTCTTCTGACGCAGGACGATGCGGCCCAGGGAGTCGTGTTCGTAGCGGACGCGGCCGGCGCGGGTGATGCGGGTGCCGGTGTAGGCGCGTACGCCGGTGGCTTCCTGACCGGGGTGGGACGTCGGCCAGGAGGCCTGTGTCTGGTTGCCGGCCTCGTCGTAGGCGTACCGCTCCGTCCAGTTCTCGGCGTGCACCGCCGTCACGCGGCCCGCCGCGTCCAGGTCGAAGCGGCGCTCGCCGGTGAGTTGGTCGTCGATGCGGACCAGGGCTCCGTCGGCGCGGTAGGTGTAGGCGCGGTGCTGGAGGGAGCGGCCGTCGGTGCCGGTCACCGACTGGGATGTGAGGCGGCCCAGGGGGTCGAAGGTGTGCTCCAGGGTGACCGTTTCGCCTATGCGGCGGGTCAGTTCGCGGCCCGCCGGGTCGTAGGTGAAGTCGATCGCGCGGCCCGAGGCCGTCATGCCGGTGCGGCGGCCCGCCGGGTCGTAGGTCCACGTCGTGGTCGCGCCGGTCGGGGTGGTGCGGCCCGTGCGGCGGCCGAGGTCGTCGTAGGCGTGGGTCAGGGTGCGGTCGTCGACCGTCTCGGAGAGGGTGCGGCCGTGGGCGTCCCGCTGGATCGTCAGGGTCGCGCCGTCCGGAGCGGTGGCCTCCGCCAGTTGGTCGGTGACGTCGTAGGTGTACGTCGTGGTGCCGTCGGCGGTGTGCTTGCGGGTCACCTGGCCCAGGGCGTTGCGTTCGTACGACAGGGTCCGGGCCAGGGCGTCGCCGCGGGACGTCAGGCGGCCCGCCGCGTCGTACGAGTACGTGAGGGTGCGGTCGTCGAAGTCGGTTTCCGCGGTCAGTCGGCCGGCCGGGTCGTAGGTGTAGCGCCAGGTGAGGCCCTGTGGGTTGGTGACCTTCGTGAGGTTGAGTTCCGTGTCGTGTTCGAACTCGTGGCGCACGCCGTCCGGTCCCGTGCGGGCCGTCAGCAGGTCGAAGTGGGTGTACTCGAAGCGGGTTGTGCCGCCGAGCCGGTCGGTGTGGGTGGTGCAGTTGCCCTCGCCGTCGTAGGTCCACGACTCGGTGGTGCCGTCGGCGGCGGTGCGGCGGGCCAGGCGGCCCTCCACAGTCCATGCGAGGCGGGTCACGGCACCAGTGGGGTCGGTGATGGTGACGGGCCGGCCGAAGGTGTCGCGTTCGTACGACGTCGTCGCGCCGAGCGGGTCGGTGATGCGGACGGGGAGGCCGGCGTCGTCGCAGACGACGGTCGTGGTGTGGCCCAGGGGATCGGTGACAGCTGTCAGGTGGCCGCGCTCGTCGTGGGCGAAGCGGGTGGTGTGGCCCGTGGGTGTGGTGACGGTGGTTCTGTTGCCCCGGTCGTCGTAGGTCTGGTGGGTGGTCGTGCCGTCCGTGTTCCAGACGTTCACGGGGAGGTGGAGGGCGTTGTACTCCGCCCGGGACACGCGGCCGTCCGGGCGGATCACCGAGGTGAGGTTGCCTGCCTCGTCGTAGGTGAGGTGCGTCGTGTGGCCCAGGGGGTCGGTGCGGGAGAGCAGGCGGTTGTGGTGGTCCCGTTCGAAGCGGGTGATCGCGCCGAGGGGGTCGGTCTCGGCGACCACCTGGCACCGGTCGTCGACGAGGTAGCGGCGGACGTGGCCCGACCCGGTGGTGGCCGTGGTGATGCGCAGCCCGGTGTCGAGGGCGCGTTCGCCGTAGTGGAGGCGCAGGGTCATGTGGCCCTCGGTGCCGCCTTCGGCGACACAGCGGTCACGGTCGTCGTATGCGTAGGTGTAGCCGCGGTCGTTGGTGTCGGTCCAGGAGGTGATGCGGCCGGCCGGGTCGTAGGTGAAGCGCAGGGGGCGGCCGGAGGAGTTGGTGACCTCGGTGAGGTCACCGTCCGGCGAGTAGCCGTAGCGGATCAGTTCCTGGTCGGTTCCGTCGGGGCCCGCACCGGTCAGGTGCAGGGCCGTGATCCGGTGGTCCCGGGTGGTGATGCGGATGTGGTGGCCCGCGCTGTGGGAGAGCGCGGCCGGGGCGCCGGCGGGGTCGTACTCGACGGTGACGCGGTTGCCGTTACGGTCCTCGATCCGCTCGAGCGGGGCGTGGTCCTCCGCGCGAGTGGTGAAGTGGCGGACCGTACCCGTGAAGGGGTCGGTGACCGTGTAGCCGTCCTGTGTGGTGCGCAGGGGCCAGCGGGGGCCCTCCGTGGGGAGGGCGGTCTCGCCGGGCCCGGGGTGCGGGTAGGCGAGGAGCAGTCCGTGCTCGTCGACGAGGACGACGCGTCCGGGTTCGATCTCCAGGCGCTGGTCCACGGTGGAGGACCAGGACGGGCCGAACCAGCGGCCGGCGCGGTAGCCGGATTCGGCGCGCCGGGTGAAGACCAGGGGCAGGGCGCCGGGCAGGGCCACGTCGGTCTGCGGCAGGTACATCTTGCCGGTGGCCAGGTTGACGGGGTCGGTGGGGTCGTGGTGGGCGGGCGGGCTGTTGTCGCTGTGGGCGCCGCGTTCGCCGGCGTCGAGGTGGGATCCGGCGGTGCCCAGACCGGTGGGCCTGCCCACGCCGTTGGTGCCGTCGAGGCGGCGGGCCAGGCCGCTCGCTCCGCGCAGGCCGGCGCCGCCGGCCAGGCTGGGCGCCATGTAACCCAGCATGCGCAGCGGGTCCTTCTCGAACTGCTCCCAGGTGCTGGAGGCGCCCTGGTAGACGTCCTTGGAGAAGCCGACGGGGTCCCTGACCGCGCCGATGCCGCCGTCGAGGACCATCGCCCCGTCGTGGAGGTAGGCCTTCGGTTCGGTCAGCAGCCGGCCCGGGTTGACCGCCAGGCCGAACTCGACGAGGTCGTTCCAGCCGTCCTTCGCTCCGCCGGTGACCCGCTGCCAGCCGCTCGGACGCTTCGGGGCCTTCTCGGCGGCCTTGTGGAGGGTCCGCTTGGCGGTGCCCGCGGCTTTCGCCACCTCCTCCTGCGCGCCGTTGATCGCGGCGACCAGTTCGGCCATGGCGGTCCTGCCCGGGTCGGCCTCGGGGGGCCGGGTGGGCAGGGTGGTCGCGCCCGCCTTGACCGCCGTGTTGTAGTCGTCCACGGCCTGGGTGTACTGGCGGGAGAGGTCGCGGGCCACGGGTGCGTCGTGGTCGAGGATCTGCCGGGTGAGCCGCTGGGCTTCGTCGAGGACGTTCCGGTACGCCAGTACCGCGACGCCCGCTTCGACGAACGCGTGCATGGCGCCGTCGAGTTCCTTGGGCAGCTTCTTGACCGTCTTGCGGAACTCCTCCGCGGCCTCGCCCTGCCAGGGGTCGGTGTTGAGCTTGCGCAGTTGTTCCGCGCCCTCGCCGAAGTTGGCCGCCGCGGCGGCGAGTTTCTTCGTCAGCCGGTCGAGTGCGGAGGGCTTGCCCGGGATCCAGTCCTGGACGGTGTCTTCCGGGCCGATCCATATCCGGCGGAAGACGTACCGCTTGTCGGTCATGCTGGGCTCCCCCGCTCCTGCCGCTACCCCTGGCCCCGGTCCTCGCCGTCGCGGTCGACGGGCTCCAGACGGCCACGGAACTCGGTGCGCTTCTCGGTGATGCCGTGCTCCTCCAGGAAGGTGGAGACGGGGTGGTCCTCTTTGTACTGTTCCTGCCGTTCGAGCATCATGACCTTGTACCGGGCCTTGGTCTCGGCGACCAGGAAGTCGTTGATGGTGGCGCTCAGCGCGGAGACGATCACGTCGGCGTCGTCGGCGATGCAGCCCAGGCCGTGGCACCATTTGTCGAGGAAGTCGTTGACCGCGCCGGTCACTTCGCTCGCCCCGGTCCTGTCCTCTCCGGCCAGGGACGCGAGGTCGAACCTCGCCTCCGCGCGTTCCTTGGAGATCGCGCGGGCCGCGTCCGTGGACTCTTCGAGGGGCCGGGCGATCGACTGGAGGAACGTGACCTCCCACTTGAACTCGCCGCCGTCCGCGCCCCGCGGGATGAGCCAGCTCTGCCCGTCGCTCATGCGGCGCTGCCCCGTGGCCGGTACGAGACGTGCAGCACGGGCTCGGTCCTCGTGGCGGCCGACGAGAGCCGCACCGCGTGCTCGGCGGCGGGGTCCAGCCACACGTCGAGGCCGGGTGGCAGCAGGTCGAGGACGTCGGCGCCCGTCGTCGAGAACCAGGCTCCGCCGCCCGTGAACAGCTCGAACCGCTCCAGTGACGTGAACACCGGCACCAGCCGGTCGGGCGGCGTGACGCCGGCGGACGGGTCGGGCGCGGTCGCCAGGTCGAGGATGCGGGAGCCGCTGGACGTGCCGGCGGCGGGGCGTGCCGGTGCGGTGACCGTCAGGAAGCCCGGTTCTTGCGGGCGTTCGCAGTAGACGCGGGCACGCAGGAACGCGTCGAAGACGTCCTGCGGTGACGCCTCACCGGCCTTCGCCCGCCGTACGACCTCCGCCAGGCCGGCCGCCTCGTCCGGCGCGGTGCCGACCATGCCCTCCGGCTGCCGTGGCTCCGCCGGTGGCGTCGTGCCGGCGCTGCCCTCCGATGCCGTATCGGCGTCACCGGTCGCCGGTTCGTCGGCGCCGCCCCCGTTCGTACGCATGTGCCCAAAGATCACACACGCTCTTCGCGATGCGCAACGCGGCTGTGCGGGCGCGCACTTGTGCGCCGCGTGCGTACGGCGGGGAGGCGGCCCGGGGCCGGGCCGCCTCCCCTTCTCCGTCCGGGCGGGACGGTGCCGTCTCTCAGCCCATCAGCATGCGGAAGCGGGCCGCGTTGCCGTGGTCGGTGTCCTGGTAGCCGATGACCGACTGGTCCAGGAGCTGGGCGATGCGCGCCAGCTTCTGGCACATCTGGTCCATCTCCGAGCTGCTGCTGCGCTGGATCTCGGCGTAGGCGGTCTTGGCCTCGCCCTCCCAGGTCTCGGCGACGGCCTTGACCTTGCGCATGAGGATCTCGAGCTGCTCGGCCAGCTCCTTGGCCGTCTTGCGCACGTCCTGGGCGGCCTGGGTGACGGTGTCGTAGTTGACCGCAGTGCGGTCGTAGTTGACGCTCACTGTGTGTTCTTCTCCTGGTGGCGGGCGGCGCTGGGGCAGGTCAGGCGAGGTCGGTGATGCGGCTGGTGACCTGGTAGGAGTTGTCCACCCGGCGGATCTCCGTCACCCGCTCCTGCTCGTGGGAGGTGAAGCCCTTGACGCTCATCCGCATGACCTCCTCGAGGTCGACGAGGTCGTCCTGGATCTTCTTCAGGTGCTGGTTGACACCGCGCTGGACGGTGTCGAACTCCTTGCCCGCCGCGCCCTGCCAGCCCGCCTGGATCATGTCGACGACGCTGTTGAGCGACGTCACCCTGCTGCTCACGTCCGTGTGGAAGTCACGGATCCTGTCCGCGAGGTCCGTCAGGTCCGAGTCGCTGTAATTGACGCTCATGGTCTCTTGCCCTCCTCGTGAAGCACCGGTGGCTGGTCACCACCGTGACGGGCCGCCGTGGACGGATATCCAGGCTGTCCTGGCGGACAAGAACCGCTGCGCCCCCGCGCGACGCGTGGTCGCAGCCTCGCGCCGCCCCCGTGCCGTACCACACTCGTGGTACCCGGAGCCACTTTAGTCACTTGACATGGGGGTTCCAACTGCAAAGCGAATACAGGCCGGTTCGGGGCGGGTACTGTCCGCCAGAACCGCGTGATCCGGTCATCGGGCGGGCCCTCCCCGTGGAGGCGTTCAGTACGGTGACCGTGGATCGTACGTACGTCACGAAAGGACACCGTTCCGCCATGGCTGAGCTGCCGGACCAGGAACCCGAGACGCGCCAGGAGATCAGAGCGCGCAAGGAGCGCGAGCGGGACGAGTTGTACGCCCTGGACATCTCCGGCGTCGAGTGGCACAGCGCTCCGGGCACGGAGACGCACGAGGAGCGGGTGGAGATCGCCTACCTGCCCGGCGGTGCGGTGGCCATGCGGTCGTCGCTCGATCCGGCGACGGTGCTGCGCTACACGGAGGCGGAATGGCGTGCCTTCGTCCTGGGCGCGCGGGACGGCGAGTTCGACCTGGAGCCGTCGCCGGGGGGCCCGGCGGGCTCCGAGTGACGTCGTTCCGGGGCCGTGGGGGCCGGGGGCGTCACGCCCCTCGGTCCTCTCCCCGGCGGCGGCGCAGGTCGCGCAGGGCGACGGCCGTTCCGGCGATGACGGTGATCAGGACCGCGGTGATCCCCAGCGCGTAGGTGGCGTGGCGCTCGTCGCGTTCCGCCGGGGTCTCGGCCAGGGAGAACGGGGCCACGTCGGGGGCGCGGGCCTCGGTCGCGCCGGGGTCGGGGACGGGGGACGAGGGAGGGTCGGCGACGTCGGACTCCTGTACGGCGCGGACCGGGTCGACCACGCCCCAGCCGACGAAGTCGTCGTGTCCGTTGACGGAACGCTCCGCCGTCTGCTCGATCCGCGTGACGATCTGGGCCGTGCTCCAGTCGGGGTGCTTCTCCTTGAGCAGGGCCGCCACGCCGGCGACGAAGGGGGCGGAGAAGCTGGTTCCGCTGTCGGTGCACTGGCCGCCGCCGGGGACCGTGGAGACGATGTCGACTCCGGGTGCGGCCACTCCGACGAAGCTTCCGGCCTGGGAGAACGCGGCGCGTTCGTTGTTCCGGTCGGACGAGGCCACGGCCAGTACGCCGTCGAAGGCCGCCGGGTAGGTGTTCCTGGCCTTGCCGTCCAGACCGTCGTTGCCCGCCGAGGCGACCACGACGACCTTCCGCGCGATGGCCTCGCGGACGGCCTCGGCCAGGGCGGAGGTGGCGGACAGGGGCTTGGTGGTGTCCTGGGAGATGTTGATGACGTCGGCGCCCTTCGCCACGGCGTGGTCGATGGCCCGGGCCATGCTGTCGGAGTCACCGCTGCTGTCGGCGTCGTTCTGGCGGACGGGGATGACGGTGGCGTTCGGGGCCAGACCGACGAAGCCCGTTCCTTCGCGGGGCCGGGCCGCGATGATGCCCGCGACCTTGGTTCCGTGTCCCACCTCGTCGTTGGTGGGGTCGCCGCCCTTGCCCCCGGCGAGCAGGTCCAGTCCGGCCGCCTTGTCGACGGCCGTCGCGAGCTGGGGGTTCTCGTCGTCGACGCCCGTGTCGATGACCGCCACCCGCACTCCCTTGCCCTTGTCGGTGCCCTGCCAGAGCTCGTCCAGCAGTACGCGCTGGAGCGACCAGGGGCGTGCCTTGAACTGTTTCTCGCTGGGATAGGTGCACGCACCGCTGCCGGCGAGCCGGACGCGCTCCCCGGGGTGTCCCGGCACGCCCTGGGCGGACGCGGGCGCGCTGCCTCCTAGGGCGGGCACGGGCGCGCTGCCTCCGAGGGCGAGGGCGGGCGCGCCGGCTCCGAGGGCGGGCAGGAGTACGGCGAGTACGGCGGCCGGCAGAGCGGCCTTGGTCGGCGTCACCGGTACGGTCCCTTTCGAGTGTGCGTGCGTGCGAACGGTTGCGTGCCGGGGGTGCGGCGGTCGTGGCTGCGCACGCGCGGCCGGGTCACGAACCCTGTGGCTGCCGGGCGCTGTTGGTGTCGAGGCGGGGCCCCTTCGCCAGGAACTCGGACCAGGCCAGCGGAACCTTCGTCGGCCGGACGTTCCGGTAGCCGAGCTTGGCCTGGGCCTCGCTGGGCTCGGGAGTTCCGTCGCGGCCCTTGCGCTGCCCATCGGCACCGATGTCCGAGGCCTCGCTGTCGCTGTCGCCGTTCGCCTGAACGGCGTACCGCAGTCCGGTGTCCGTCACGAGGAAGAGTGATCCGGCCTCGGACGCCATGCCCTGGATCTGTGTGTAGAGCTGGCCCGTCCCCGGGGTGACGTACGTGCTCGTGCCGTCGGCCGTGGTGCCGACGGGATAGCCGCTGCCCGCCCAGGTGCTGAGGGAGGTGGAGTTGTCCTCGCCGACGCCGCGCAGCACGCTGCACACCGTGTCCCGCCCGCCGTCCGCGGAGTTGACCTGGCGGACCCGCCGGTCCGGCCAGTCGGCGGGCCGGCCCCCGAAGGGTTCCGTGTCGGCGGTGAAGTCCTGCAGACCCACGGTGCGGGCCTCGCCGTTCAGGTTCAGCACGGCCGTCTGCGGCGAGGAGATCAGCAGCCAGGCGGTGAACTCGCTGACCGGCCGCACCTTGCCGGGGAGCACCACGTAGTGCTGGGTCCCCTCGCCGGTCTCCGTCCGGAGGACCATGCCGACCCTGTTCTCGTCCGCCGACAGCTGTCCCGGCACGCCCGCCGGGTCGCCGACCCCGGACGGCAGCACCGGGAAGCGGATCGGGTCGCCCTCGTGGAGGGTGGCGAGCCACTCCTCGGTGACGGGCTGGGGCTTGCGGGAGCCGACGAGGGCGATGGTCAGCGGGTCGGTCTCCGCTCCGGTGACGGCGTACGCGGTTCCGTGCGCGTCGACGAGGAAGCGGTCGCCGGTACGGGTCGTCACGTACAGGGCCTCGCCGCCGGAGAGCCGTTCCGGTCCGTCGGTCCTCTTCTCGTCGGGACCGGCGAGTACGAACGCCGCCTCCTGCACCGTCCCGTTGCCGTCCTTGCCGCCGGGCTGCTCGCACACGGCCCAGCGCTTGGCCCGCCCGGCCTCGTCCGGGGAGGGCAGGCGGTCGGGTGCGTAGGGGACGCCGAGGATCGGTCCGCGCGGCAGTTCGCCGGAGTCGAGGATCTTGTCGCTGACCTGCACGACCTGGTACTGCGCGTCGTTCATCAGCAGGCGCGCCGAGGCGAGGTTGAGCACCGGGTGCAGACGCTCGACGCCGTCAGTCTTGAGGACGACGTAACGGGTCGTCGACTGCTTGCCCACGATCACCCGCGTACCGGGTTCGTCCCAACCGGGAGGAGCGGTGGGCTTGAACATGCCCCACGCCCCGAAGACGCCCAGCACCAGCACGCCGGCCACCAGGCTCGGCACGACGGCCCGCAGCGGCCTGGGGGCTCCCTCCTCGGATCCCGACGGTGAGGGCTGCAGAAAGGCGGCCAGCATGCGCCGCTTCGCGAACGTGTAGGCGTTGAGTTCGTCCCGCCGTGATGCCATGAGTGACTGCCGCTCCCCCGATACCGCCCCGGGGTCCCAGTCCCCGGCCGCCCGTTGTCGGACCGGCCCCCTACTATGCCTGGTGATCGTCCGTGTGCGTGGAGCAGGTGGGGTACGCGGGCTTTCCGAGCCGTAGTGGTGTTGTTGCTCGGGCTGTTGTGACCAGAGCGGGGGATGGAGTGAGGGCTTCGGGGACGCGGGCGCGTGGTCCGGCGGGCGTGCGGGGAGCGTCTGCGGACGGGCGCGGAGGGAGCGGGCGGCCGTCGGCCGACGGGCCGTCCGCGCGGGGTTCGCTTCGGCTCGGGGCGCGTCCGGGACAAGGCGGTTCGTTCCGGTTGCAACGGCTCGTGCTGTTGGAGATCGCGGCGGCCGCCCTGCTCGTGGGCTGGGTGATCGGGCCGGTGGCCCTGGTTCCGGGCGGGGCCGTCGCCGTCGCGCTCGTGGCGCTCGCCCTGGTCCGCCGCCGTGGGCGCTCGCTGCCCGAATGGCTGGCCACCGCGCGGGCGTTGCGGGCGCGGCGCGGGCGCGCCGCGACGGCGGAGGTGGCGCCGGGGACCGAGCCGGGCCTGGTTCCGGTACTGGAGTGCGACCCCGCCCTGCGGACGTACTCCCACGGCATACGGGACCGCCGGCCCGTGGGGATGATCGGGGACGGCACCTTCGTCACCGCGGTCGTGCGCGTGGAGGCCGGTGTCACCGCGCTGCGCGCGGAGCGCGGCCGGCAGCCGCTGCCGCTGGCTCTGGTGCGGGACGCCCTGGAAGTGGACGGGATCCGGCTGGAGTCGGCGCAGGTCGTGCTGCACACGCAGCCCGCTCCCGCCCTGCACCTGCCGCAGCAGTCCGTGGCGGTCGCCAACTACGCGCCGTTGCAGGAGCAGGTCGCGGCGCCCGCGGTGCGCATCACGTGGATCGCGCTGAAGCTGGACCCCGAACTGTGTCCCGAGGCGGTGGCCGCGCGGGGCGGCGGGCAGGCCGGAGCGCAGAAGTGTGTCGCGCGTGCGGCACACCACCTCGCCAGCCGGCTGACGGGGGCGGGGTTCCGGACGACCGTCCTGGACGAGGAGGAGCTGATCGCCGCGCTCGCCACGTCGGCGGGCGCCAATCCGCTGGTGACGGCGGAGGCGGGGCGGACCGGGGCGAGGGAGCGGCGGACCGAGGAGTCCGGCCGCAGCTGGCGCTGCGACAACCGCAGGCACACGACGTACTGGATACGCCGCTGGCCCGGGGCGGGCGGCGACAGCGGGCCGTCGCTGCCCCGGTTCGTCGCGCGCGTCACCGCCGTGCCCGCGCTCGCCACCACCTTCAGCCTCACGCTCACGCCCGGTCAGGGGCAGGAGGTGTCCCTGCGCGGCCATCTGCGGGTGACCGGGCGGAGCGACGACGAACTGGCGGCCGCGCGCCGCGCGTTGGAGGACGCCGCGCGGCAGGCCGGTGCGGGCCTGGTCCGTCTGGACAGGGAACAGCTCCCCGCCATGCTGGCCACACTGCCGCTGGGAGGTGCGCGGTGACGACACCCACCACGGGGACGGCCGGCGATCCCCCGGCGTACGGTCCCGCCGACGGGGGCGCCCCGTCCCCGGACCGGCCGGCAGCGGTCCGCAGGCTGCTCAGCGGGTTCGGGCTGATCGGGCCCCGGCACGGGCGGCATGTGCTTCCCGCCGACCAGGTGGACACGCTGTCGCTGCCGATCGGGGACGACGGGGTCATCGCCGGTGTGGACGCCGGGGGACGGCCCGCGGTGCTCGGGCTCAACCGGCCCACACCGTACGACGTCGTGCTGATCGGCGGGCTGTGGACGGCCCAGGTGCTCGCCCTGCGGGCGGCGGCGACGGGGGCCCGTGTCGCCGTGGAGACGGGACGTCCGCAGTCCTGGTTGCAGATGGTGCATGCCATGGGGGGCGGGCAGAACGGGCTGGCGGTGCACGACGTGGGACGGGTGCCGCCGCAGGGCGCGTCCGCGGGGACACCGGTGCTGGTGGTGCGGGACTGCGGCATGCGGCCGCCCCGGGGACGGGTCGTCTCCGGTCCCTGGCAGTCGGTGCTCACGCTGCTGCCGTACCTGAGTCCCGTCGCTCCCGGGCTCCTTCGGCGGGCGCGGCTGGCGGGCATCCAGCGGGTCTCTCCCGACGAGGCCACGGAGCTGGGCCGCACCATGGGGCTCTCGCCGGCGGAGGTGGAGTCGCTGCCCACCCTCGCCGACGGCGTGACGCTCTGGTGCGCCGACGGCGACCGGCAGTACGTGACGACCCGGCCCACGGATGCCGAGACCGGGCTGCTGGGCACGCCACGGCGCATGGACTGACCGGCCCCCGACGGGAGATGCGCGGGGACCCGGGTCCCCGCCCGCTGTTCGCCTCATGTGCACTTGTCCTGCGCACTTGTCCAAGTGACGGCCCTTCACACCCGGTTTGTACGGTGATGCCGGGTGATCGCCTCTCGGTTGTGTTCCATTCGTCGGCGCGAACCGGCGCGAAGGGCCGAGGAGGGTGGACGCTGGACGGACGGGCCTGCCGATGTGGGGCGTGTGGTGATTAGGCTGGGAGTGGGCGTGACGCCGGAACCCGTGACCCGGGCGGCGGCGTCCCGGGTGAGAGCGGGGGAAACCGGTGGCATCGGACGACCTCGCACGACCTCGAACGGCTCCGGACCGCGGAGCACTTCGGACGACGAGCACGGTCGTCCCAGCACGGCATGAGGGTGCACGACCACACCAGGAGGAACTGTGAGCAGCGACCGGGACGGGACGCGCGGGGGCTGGGCGACACCCGGCGATGACCAGCCCGACGCGGAGTCCGCCATCGAGACGACGGGCGAGTTCACCATCGACTACGCACCGCCGGCCTGGTACACGCAGAACGCTTCGGGGAGTTCGGACTCGGGAGCGGCGTCGCCCGCTTCCTCCGCTTCCTCCGCTTCTTCCTCTTCTTCTTCCGATTTCGGTTCCGGTTCCGGTTCCGGCAGTTCTTCCGGTTCGTCGCCTTCCTCGTCTTCCTCGCCCTCTTCGCCCGCCTCGTCTCCTTCGCCCACCTCGCCCACTTCGGTTCCTTCGGTTCCTTCCCCCAACGGGCCCGTTCCGCCGCTGCCCGGGCTGACTCCGCCGCCGCACGCGGTGGGGGCCTCGGGGCCGTCCTCGTTTCCGGCGCCGGCTCCGGGGGCGCCCTTCACGCCCCCCGCACCCGCGCCTGCACCGAGCGCCCCCTTCACGCCGCCCGCGCCGTTCACCCCGCCCGCGCCGCCTTCCGGGGGACCGGTGGCCGTGCCCAGGCTTCCGGTGGGAAGCGGGTTCGAGCCGCAGCGGCCGGAGCCGGAAGGGGAGGACCAGCGCACGGAGTCGGGTTCGGCCTCCCCTGCGGCCGTGCCGGACATCCCGGTCGGGGGGTTCCAGTCGTCGTGGTCCGCACCGGCGGCCGCGGGGAACGCGGAGAAGCGGAGCGACAACGGTGACCTGGAGAGCGGTGCCACGATCCGCTTCTCCGCCGCCGCGCTGAAGCGGGAGATCGCCGAGCCGCCGGCGGCGGCTACCGAGGCCGAGGCCGAAGCCGGGACCACGGCGGTCGCCGACGCGGCGGAGGTGCGGCCGGAGCCGGCCGGTGACGCGGAGACGGACGACGGCGGGAGCGCCACGGCCTCCGCCGACGGGGAGGCGCCGGATGCGGCGATCGCGGAGGAGTCCTCCGACGCGTCCGACGGGACGGCCGCCGAGGAGGCGGAGGGGACGGCGGATGCGGAGGGGTCCGAGGACGTCGTGGCCGAGGGCCTGACAGCCGACGACTCCGGATCCCCGGTGACCGACGTGGAGGACGAGGGCGCGCCCGAGGAGCCGGAGGCCGCGCCCGAGGACGCGGTGCCCTCGGAGGACGTACCGCCGGCCGACGAGCCCGAGGACGCCAAGCCGGTGACCGACGCCGTGCCCGGCGCCGCCGTCCCGGCCGCGTCCGACGCCCCGACCGCCTGGACCCCCGCTCCCCCGGCGCCCCAGGTGCCCCCGGCCTACCCCGCCGCTCCCGCGCCCGCGAGCCAGTGGCCCGTACAGCCACCGCAGGCCCCGCCGGTTTCCGCGCCGCCGGTGGACGCGGGCGGGGCCGGGCAGCCGGGGTCCCAGCCCGCGGCCGCCCAGGAGCAGCCGGGCGGTCCTGGCGCCCAGCAGCCACCGTTCCAGCCGCAGGCGCCGCAGCCGGCGCCCGCCGCGTGGAACCCGCCCGCCGCCCCGGTCCAGCCGGCACAGCAGCCCGGCCCGCAGCCCGGGTACGGGTTCCCGCCGGCCGGAGGCCCCGGTGCTGCGGCCCCGCAGCCTCCCGCTCCGCAGCCGCAGACCCCGCCCGCGCCTGCCCCGCAGGCCGGATACGGCTTCCCGCAGCCGGCCGGGTACGGCTTCCCGCAGCCGGGCACCCCGCAGCACCCCGGGCAGCCTCCCGCGCCCCAGGCCGGTTACGGCTTCCCGCCGGCGGGAGCGCCTGGTGCGGCCGCACCGCAGCCCGACACCCCGGCCGCTCCCGCACCCACGCCTGCCCCGCAGGCCGGATACGGCTTCCCGCCCGCAGGGCCCGCCCCCGCGACGCCTGCTCCCCCGGCCCAGCCCGGCGGTTACGGCTTCCCCCTGCCGCCGCAACAGCAGCCCCAGCAGCCGGGCATGCCGCCGCAGCAGCCCGGGGTACCGCCTCAGGCACAGGCCCCGCAGCTCCCCCAGACCCCGCACGCCGGGCAGGTGCCCCCGCAGGCCGGGCAGGTGCCGCCCCAGGCCGGGCAGGTGCCGCCGCAGCAGCCCGTCGATCCACGGACCGGGGCCGCCTGGCCGCAGCCGATTCAGCACGACCAGCGGCAGCCGACCAACCCCGGTGCCGCGCCCCTCGGTTACACCGCGGCCGTGGAGCTGTCCTCGGACCGGCTGCTCAACAGCAAGCGGCAGAAGGCGAAGAGCAGCCGCCCGGCGGCCGGCGGGTCGCGTTTCAAGCTGGGCGGGAAGAAGGAGGAGGCCGAGCGGCAGCGCAAGCTGGAGCTGATCCGTACGCCGGTGCTCTCCTGCTACCGCATCGCCGTCATCAGCCTCAAGGGCGGTGTCGGCAAGACGACCACGACCACCGCGCTCGGTTCGACGCTCGCCACCGAGCGGCAGGACAAGATCCTGGCGATCGACGCCAATCCGGACGCCGGTACGCTCGGCCGCCGTGTGCGGCGCGAGACCGGGGCCACCATCCGTGACCTCGTCCAGGCGATCCCGTACCTCAACTCGTACATGGACATCCGGCGGTTCACCTCGCAGGCGTCCTCCGGTCTGGAGATCATCGCCAACGACGTCGACCCGGCGGTGTCCACGACGTTCAACGACGAGGACTACCGGCGCGCGATCGACGTGCTCGGCAAGCAGTACCCGATCATCCTGACGGACTCCGGCACGGGTCTGCTCTACAGCGCGATGCGCGGGGTGCTGGACCTCGCCGACCAGTTGATCATCATCTCCACGCCGTCCGTGGACGGTGCGAGCAGCGCCAGCACGACGCTGGACTGGCTGTCGGCGCACGGGTACGCGGATCTGGTCTCGCGGTCCCTCACCGTCATCTCCGGGGTGCGCGAGACCGGAAAGATGATCAAGGTCGAGGACATCGTGGCGCACTTCGAGACCCGGTGCCGGGGCGTGATCGTCGTACCGTTCGACGAGCACCTGGCCGCGGGTGCGGAGGTCGACCTCGACATGATGCGGCCGAAGGTGCGGGAGGCGTACTTCAACCTCGCGGCGATGGTCGCCGAGGACTTCGTCCGTCACCAGCAGTCGCACGGGCTGTGGACCTCGGACGGCAACCCGCCGCCGGTCGCCGCCCCGCCGATGCCGGGCCAAGGGGTCCCCGGCCAGCCCTTCCCCGGTCAGCCGCCCTTTCCCGGTCACCCCGTTCCGGGCCACTCCGTCCCCGGTCAGCCCATGCCCGGCCAGCCGGGCCCGTACCCCCAGCAGTCGGGACAGCCCCCGGCGCAGCCCGGCCACCCGTATCCGCAGGTCCCGGGCCAGCCCTATCCGGCGGCCCCGCCCGGGCAGCAGCCGCCCCCGCAGCAGTAAGGGGCGCTCCGACGCGGCAGGGGCGGGTCTCCCGGGTGACGGGAGACCCGCCCCTGCCGCTGTTCGCGGCGGGGTCAGCCCTCGTGGCCGACGACGGCCGTGACGCGGATCTCGACGCGCATGCCCGGTGCGCCGAGCGCCGCCACCCCGATCTGCGTCCAGATGGGCGCGCGCTCACCCATGCGCCGGCGGAACTGGTCGACCATGACCCGGTTGTGGTCCTCACCGATGGAGTCCGTGGCGCCGGGGATGTGGAACGAGTCCACGGCGATGACGTCGCGCCAGGTGGCGCCCGCCTCGGCGAGGGTCCTTTCGACGTTGTCGAAGGCCCGGACGATCTCGTCCTCCAGGGCCTCCGGGAAGTTCGTGTCGTCGTCCCATCCCCCCTGGCCCGAGATCTCGACACGGTCGCCGACGCGCACCGCCTGGCTGTAGTGCAGCAGGTCCAGGTGTTTCGGGCCGTAGCCGGGGGTGACGAAGAACTCGGGGGCACGGGAGACGTCCGTGGTGGTGCCAGACATGGGGAAATCCTCTCGATTGACTTCACGCATGAAGTGAACGTACCACGGTTGACTTCACGCATGAAGTCATGCCCGATTGGTAACCTGTCCGGATGAGCAGTGCCCCAGTCCCCGACCCCGGCGGTGCCGCGCCCGACGAACCCCAGTGGCTCACCGCGGACGAGAAGGAGGCCTGGACCGGCCTGATCTCACTCGTCCTGCTGCTGCCGGGGCGGCTCGAGTCGCCGTTGCAGCGCGAGGCCGGTCTCACGCTCTTCGAGTACCTGACCCTCAGCCACATCTCCGAGACCCCGGAGCACCGGCTGCGCATGAGCGAGCTGGCGTATCTCACGAACGGCTCGCTCTCCCGGCTGTCCAACGTCGTCAAGCGGTTCGAGGCGCGCGGGTGGGTCGAGCGTTACCCCGACCCCGACGACGGCCGCTTCACCATCGCCGCCCTGACCGACGCGGGCTACGAGGTCGTCGTCGCGGCCGCGCCGACCCATGTGGACGCGGTGCGCCGGCTGGTGCTCGACCCGCTGACCGCCTCGGACCAGCGCGCCCTGGCCCGCATCGCCGCCAAGCTGCGGACACGACCGGTCGACCTGGCCTAGGTGAGCGACCGGGCGGACCGGCGGCCCCCTGACCGGCGGCCCCCGACCGACCGCCCCTCCCGACCGACCGCCCCTCCCGACCGGCCGTCCCTCCCAGCCTGCGGTTCCCTCCCAGCCTGCGGTTCCCTCCCGACCTGCGGTTCCCTCCGGTCTCGGTCCGGGGAATCCGCCGTCAGGCGTTGGCCAGGGACGCGTCAGTGGTCTCGACCAATGGGTGGCGCCCATGTGCGTCAACTCCTCGTTTTCGCAGGCCACATGGGGTGCGCGCGCCGTTGACGCTCCCTGCTGTCGCTGATAGACACACTCATCACTCCTCTGATCAGCCCGTCCTTCCCGTGCGAGCGATGACACGAGGTCAGCGACCATGGACACGAACGATCAGTACGGCGTCCGGCACCGCACCCCCGGCCGCATCCGGTTCGTCGTCGCGGCCGGCGCCGCGGCGCTCACCCTCACCGCCGGACTCGCCACCCCCCTCAACCCGGCGCCGCACCGGGCCGGCGCGGCGGACGACGGCACGAAGGTGCTGACCGTCGCGGTGGCGCAGAGCGTCGACTCGCTCAGCCCGTTCCTGGCCGTACGGCTGCTCAGTACGAGCATCCACCGGCTCACCTACGAGTACCTCACGAACTACGACGCCGAGGACAACCACGTCGTCCCCGGCCTGGCCACCGCGTGGGAGTCGTCGCCGGACAAGCTGACCTGGACGTACACCATCCGGTCCGACTCCATGTGGTCGGACGGCGAGCGGGTCACCGCCGAGGACGCGGCCTGGACGTTCAACACGATGATGAACGACCCGGGCGCGGCCACCGCCAGCGGCAGTTTCGTCGCCAACTTCGAGGAGGTCACCGCCCCGGGCCCGACCGAGCTGGTCATCAGGCTGAAGAAGCCGCAGGCGACGATGACGGCGCTGGACGTGCCGATCGTGCCCAAGCACGTGTGGGAGAAGGTCGACGACTTCTCGGAGTTCAACAACGACGAGGGCTTCCCGGTCGTCGGCAACGGCCCCTTCGTCCTCACCGACTACAAGGCGGACAGCCATGTGCGGCTGAGGGCGAACAAGGACTTCTGGCGCGGCGCGCCGAAGTTCGACGAGCTGGTCTTCCGCTACTACAAGGACCAGGACGCGGCGGTGTCCGCCCTGCGCAAGGGCGAGGTGTCCTTCGTCGCCGGGTCGCCGTCCCTGACGCCCGCCCAGGCCACCTCGCTGAAGGGCGAGAAGAACATCCGCGTCAACGACGCCCCGGGCCGCCGCTTCTACGCCCTGGCCACCAACCCGGGCGCGCGGGCGAAGAACGGCGAGAAGATCGGTGACGGGCATCCGTCGCTGCTCGACCGGCGGGTGCGTCACGCGCTGTTCATGGCGGTGGACCGGAAGACCCTCATCGACAAGGTGTTCCAGGGGCACGCCGTCGAGGGCGCCGGTTACATCCCGCCCCGCTTCTCCGACTACTTCTGGGAGCCCTCGCCCGAGCAGGAGCTGGCGTACGACACGGCGGAGGCGGCCCGGCTGCTGGACCGGGCCGGCTACCGGAAGAACGGCGACGGCCGGCGCGTCGGCAAGGACGGCGAGCCGATCGACTACCGGGTGCTGTGCCACGCCACCGACCCCAACGACAAGGCGGTCGGCCAGTACCTCCAGGAGTGGTGGGGCGACCTCGGTATCGGCGTCACGCTCAACTGCCTGGACAACGTGACCGATCCCTGGCTGGCCGGCGAGTACGACCTTGCCTTCGACGGCTGGTCGGTCAACCCGGACCCCGACTTCGTGCTGTCCCTCCACACCTGCGCGGCGCTCCCGGCGACCCCGGAGGAGACCGGCGCGACCGACAACTTCATCTGCGACAGGACCTACGACGAGCTGTACGCCCGGCAGCTCGCCGAGTACGACGCCGGCAAGCGGGCGGACATCGTCCGACAGATGGAGTCGCGGCTGTACGACCTCGGGTACATGAACGTCATGGCGTATCCGAACGCGGTCGAGGCCTACCGCACGGACCACATCGAGTCGATCACCACCATGCCGGCGAGGGCGGGCAACATCTACGGGCAGGACGGCTACTGGAGCTGGTGGTCGGCGGTGCCGGCGGCGGACTCCGGGGACGGTGACGGTGGTTCGTCGTCGACGGGCGTGGTGGTCGGGATCGTCGCGGGTGTCGTCGTCCTCGCGGGGCTGGGGGCTATCGCGGCGGTGCGGCGGCGGGCCACGGCCGAGGACCGCGAGTAGGCGGCGGACGGGGACCCATGACCTCCGACGCGACATCCGCATCCGCCGGCGGGGGCACGGAGGCCGCCGCCGGTCCGCCGAAGGACGGGCCGGCGGCGGTCGGCGGCCGTGTCACCACCGCCTACCCCCGGTACGTGGCGGGCAAGGTGGCCGGAGCCGCCGTGTCCCTCCTCGCCGTCCTCGTCACCAGCTTTTTCCTCTTCCGGCTGATCCCCGGCGACCCGGTGAAGTTCATGACCGGGGGCCGGCAGGTCTCGGCCGAGCAACTGGCAATGTACCGCGAGCAGTTCGGGCTGGACCTGCCGCTGTGGCAGCAGTTCACCGACTACTGCGGCAAGGCGCTGACCGGCGATCTGGGGACGTCGTACCAGTTCAACGCGCCCGTGGTCGACAGGATGGGCGAGGCGTTGCCGAACACCCTGCTGCTCACCGGTACCGCCTTCGTCCTCTACACGGTGCTCGGCGTCGTCCTCGGCACCCGGTCCGCCTGGCGGCACGGGCGGCTCGGGGACCGGATCGGCACGGGGCTGGCGCTGACCCTGTACTCCCTGCCCTCCTTTTGGCTGGGGCTGCTGCTGATCATCACGCTGTCGGTGGGGATCGGTCCGCTGCCGGGCCTGTTCCCGACCGGTGGTATGGAGTCCGGTGGCGAGGAGGGCTTCGCGTACGTCCTCGACGTGGCGCACCACCTGGTCCTTCCGGTGGTGACGCTGGTGGCCGTCGAGTACGGGCAGACGCTGCTGGTGACACGGGCGGCGCTGCTGGACGAGATGGGCAGCGACTATTTGACCACCGCGCGGGCGAAGGGGCTGCGCGACGACCTCGTACGGCGCCGGCACGCCGTGCCCAACGCGCTGCTGCCGACCGTGACGCTGATCTTCATCAACCTCGGGCGGACCGTGGCCGGGGTGATCCTGGTGGAGACGGTCTTCTCCTGGCCGGGTCTGGGCGGGCTGTTCTACCAGGCGTTGAGCGTGCCCGATCTGCCGCTGGTGCAGGGGCTGTTCCTCGTGTTCGCCGCCGCGGTGATCGTGATGAACACGCTCGCCGACCTCGTGTACCCGCTGTTCGATCCCCGGGTGGGCCGATGACGAGCGAGAAGGGTCCGGCCGCGCGCCCCCGCGCCCTGGCGTGGCAGCGGCGCCGGGCCTCGGCGGTGCGGTTCTGGCGGCAGTACCGTACGCACCGGGCGGGCGTCCTCGGTCTGGCGGTGCTCGCCCTGTTCGCGCTGCCGGCCCTGGCCGCTCCGCTGCTCGTCGGCTCCGACGTGGCCGATGTGACCGACGCGCCGGGCCGTCCGCTGGAGCGCCCGAGCCCCGAACTCCCGCTGGGCGCCGACCGGTTCGGGCGCAGTCTGCTCGGCCTGGTGGTCTGGGGCGCGCGGGTGTCGCTGCTGGTGGGGCTGCTGGCCGCGGTGCTGTCGGTGGCGATCGGCTTGGTGATCGGGGTGACGGCGGGGCACTTCCGCGGCTGGTACGCGACGGTGCTGATGCGGATCACCGACTGGTTCCTGGTGATGCCGACGCTGGTGCTGGCGATCGCGCTGGCCACGGTGATGTCCCGCTCGCTGCTGACGATCGTCGTGGCGATCGGGGTGACGACCTGGCCGACGACGGCCCGGCTGGTGCGGGCACAGACGCTGGCCGTGGAGACCCGGCCGTACATCGAGCGGGCGCGGGCGCTCGGCGGCGGGCACTGGCACATCATGACCCGGCACGTGCTGCCCAACGTGATGCCGCTGGTGCTGGCCCAGACGACACTGATCATCTCCTCGGCGATCCTCGCGGAGGCGACGCTGGCCTTCCTGGGGCTCGGTGATCCGACCGTGGTGTCGTGGGGCGGGCTGTTGCAGGACGCCCGCGAGGCGGGCGCGGTCAGTGCCGGGCACTGGTGGTACCTGGTGCCGCCGGGCATCGCCATCGCCGTGGTGGCGCTGGCGTTCACCCTGTGCGGGCGGGCCGTGGAGTCCGTCCTCAACCCGCGGCTGGGGGTGTCCCGTTGAGCCTGCTCGACGTCAGGGGACTGACGGTGACGTACGCGGACGGGGCGGCGGCCGTGCGCGGGGTCGACCTGCGCCTGGACGCGGGCCGCAAGCTGGGGGTCGCCGGGGAGTCGGGGTGCGGCAAGTCCACGCTGGCCCTGGCCCTGCTGCGGCTGCTGCCCGCGGGGACCCGGGTCGGCGGCGAGATCCTGCTGGACGGCGAGGACGTGCTGGCCATGAAGTGGGGCCGGGTACGGGCGGTCCGCTGGGCCGGTGCCTCCATCGTGTTCCAGGGGGCCATGCACTCCCTCAACCCCGTGCGGCGCGTCGGCGACCAGATCGCCGAGCCGATCCTGCTGCACCGCAGGGCGACTCCCGCCGGGGCGCGGAGGAGGACCGGGGAACTGCTGGAGCAGGTCGGCCTCCCGGCCGCCCGCGGGTCGGCCCATCCGCACGAACTGTCCGGCGGGCAGCGCCAGCGCGTCATGATCGCCATGGCGCTGGCCTGCGACCCCCGGCTGATCATCGCCGACGAGCCGACGACCGCGCTCGATGTGATGATCCAGGCGCAGATCCTGCGGCTGATCGAGCAGGTGGTCGCCGACCAGGACGTCGGGCTGATCATGATCAGCCACGACCTGGCGGTCCTCGCGGACACCTGTGACCGGCTCGCGGTGATGTACGCGGGCCGGGTCGTCGAGGAGGGCCCCGCCCGGCGGGTCCACGAGGACGCCCGTCATCCGTACGCCCGGGCGCTGTCGGCCGCGTTCCCGCGCATCGGCGACCCGGCGTCGCGCTTCGCGCCGCGCGGTCTGCCCGGCGATCCGCCGGACCCGTCGGCGCTGCCGGCGGGCTGCGCCTTCCATCCGCGGTGCCCGGTGCCGCTCGACTCCTGCGCCGTGGAGGACCAGCCGCTGCGGGACGCGGGACCGGACCGCCGCGCGGCGTGCGTACACGTCACCGCACAGGACCGGGCCCCCGCGCAGGACCGGGCCCCCGGTCGGGCCCGGGACACCGATCAGCCCCCGGACACCGGTCGGAGCTGGGCCGGGGACTCGGGCGGGAGCGGGGATCGGGACACGCCCCCGGCCGGACCACACGACACCGTCGGAGACACCTCCCACGCCCCGGACTCCCCCGAGGAAGCGAGGCGCCCCGCCCCATGACCACCTCCTCCCCCCTCCTCAGCGCCCGGGGCGTACGGGTCTCCTTCCCCGGCCGCCACGGCGCCCCCGCCGCCCGGGCCGTGGACGGTGTCGACCTCGACATCCGCTCCGGGGAGATCGTCGCCCTGGTCGGTGAATCGGGCTGCGGCAAGACGACGCTGGCCCGCGCCCTGCTGGGCCTGGTCGAGCCGGCCGCGGGGCGGGTCGCCTTCGACGGGCGGCCGCTGGAGTACTCCGGCCGGGCGCTGAAGGCGTACCGCAGGCGCGCGCAGCTGGTGTTGCAGGATCCGAGCGGCTCGCTCAATCCGCGGCACACGGTGTACGACGCCGTCGCCGAGGGACTGCGGATCCACGGCTACGGCGGTGACGAGCGGGCCGCGGTCGCCGGGGCGCTGTCCCGGGCCGGGCTGCGGCCGCCGGAGCGGTTCTTCCTGCGGTATCCGCACGAGCTGTCCGGCGGTCAGCGGCAACGCGTGGTGATCGCGGGCGCGTTGGTGCTGGAGCCCGAACTCCTGGTCGCCGACGAGCCGGTGGCCTCCCTCGACGCGTCCGTGCGCGGCGAGATCCTGGCCCTGCTGCTGCGTCTGCGCACCGAACTGGGGCTGGCCGCGCTGGTGGTCACGCACGATCTCGGGCTGGCCTGGAACATCGCCGACCGGGTCGCGGTGATGTACCTGGGCCGGATCGTGGAGACGGGGGCGGTGGAGCAGGTCCTGACGGCTCCGAGGCATCCGTACACGCGGGCCCTGCTGTCCGTGCTGCCCGAGGCTCCGGGCGAGCCGGTGATCCTCACTGGCGAGCCACCGGATCCGGCCCGCGTGCCCTCCGGCTGCCGGTTCCACGCCCGCTGCCCGGTCCTGGCGGGCGGCGAGGCGGACCGCGCGGGGGTCGCCGGGGCGTGCCGCGGCCGGGATCCGGGGATCCTCGACGGGAGCGGCACGGCCCAGGTGGCGTGCCACTGGGCGCACGCCGGGACGGTCTGACCGGGGCTACGCCTTCTCGGCCGCGGCCACCAGTTCCTTGCAGCGCTCGACGTCCGCGGCCATCTGCTCCAGCAGCGCCTCCAGCGTGTCGAACTTGGCCTGGCCGCGCACGAAGGCGAGGAAGTCGACGGCGACGTGCAGCCCGTAGAGGTCGAGTCCGACGCGGTCGATGGCGTACGCCTCGACCGTGCGCTCGGTGCCGTCGAACTGGGGGTTGGTGCCGACGGAGATCGCGGCGGGCATGGCCTCGCCCTGGGCGTGCAACCAGCCGGCGTAGACGCCGTCGGCGGGGATCGCGGTGTGCGGGAGCGTCTCGACGTTGGCCGTGGGGAAGCCCAGGTCGCGGCCGCGCTGGGCGCCGCGGACGACCACGCCCTCCACGCGGTGGGGGCGGCCCAGGATCTCGGCGGCGCCCTCGACCGCGCCCTCGGCGACCAGGCGGCGGGTGAGCGTCGAGGAGAACGGCTCGCCGCCGCCGGCCTCTCCGGTCACGTACAGGTCGACGACCTCGACGTCGAAGTCGTAGACCCGGCCCTGCTCGGCGAGGAACTCCACGTTGCCGGCGGCCCGGTGGCCGAAGCGGAAGTTGGGGCCCTCGACGACCGCCTTGGCGTGCAGCTTGTCGACCAGGACCTTCACCACGAAGTCGGCCGCGGACAGCTTGGAGAACTCGGTGGTGAAGGGGAGGATCAGCACCGCGTCGACGCCGAGCCCGGCCATGAGTTCGGCGCGCCGGTGGTGCGGGGCGAGCAGCGGCGGGTGGCTGCCCGGGCGGACGACCTCGCTGGGGTGGGGGTCGAAGGTGACGACGACGGCGGGCACGCCGAGGGCCCGGGCGCGGTCCACGGCATGCCGGATGATCAGCTGGTGCCCGCGGTGGACTCCGTCGTAGGAACCGATGGTGACGACGCTGCGCCCCCAGTCCTGGGGGATGTCCTCCAAGCCACGCCAGCGCTGCACTGTGCCTGCTCCTTGTCGAAACCTCGTCGAGACCGAGTCCGTGGACCTATCCTGCGCAGCTCTAAGGGTGCCATGCCGCCTGCCCGGCGCCCGCATCGGCATCGGGGCTGTGACCGGGTGCACGCGCGCCCCGGCAACAGGGGAACGGCCGTCGTGCTGCCGGTGGCCCGCATCGACGGCATGGCGGCGGTGATCGGGTGCACCGTACGCCTTGGGTCAGGCGGGGACGGTCGTGTCCGCGAGGTGTCCGATCGTGCGGCGGGTGGCGGGGCCGACGAGCGTGTCCCACTCGCGCGGGGCGTCCGCCAGCCAGCCGGCCACGGCGGCGGCGAAGCCCGGGACGTGGCGGCCCAGGTCGGCCAGACAGTGGTCGAGGCGGGCGGCGCCCTCCGGGGTGCGGGCGAGCATCAGTCCGGTGCCGTGGACGAGGACGCGCAGCTCGGGACCGGTGGTGCGGGCGGCGGCCCGCAGCACCGCGTCCAGCACGCCGGGGTCGCTCTCGCGGGTGAGCAGGAGGTCGAGCAGTTCGCGGCGCAGCGGGCGGGAGGCCGGCGTGCCGGGGGCGGCGAGGACACCGGCGAGGGCCACCCGGAGCGGCTGCGGGCCGCCGTCCAGCAGCCCGGCGATCAGGCTCCGGAGGACCGCACGGTCGGCGGGGCCCCGGTCGAGCCGCCGGTCGGCGTAGGCGGCGACGTGCCCGGTCAGTTCCGGCCGCCGCTCCACGGACTCCCGCAGGAGTGCGGCGACCGGGCGGGCCAGGGCGGGGGTGGTGGCGTCGGCGAGGGTGCGCAGCGTCCGGCCCGCGTCCGCCCCGGCCAGCCGCGCCCGGAAGGCGTCGAGCACGGGCTCCGGGTGGGTGGCGAGGGCGTCGGTCAGGGCGCTCGGCGGGAGGTGCGGGTCACCGGCCGCGAAGTGCTCCAGGGCGCGCGGGAGGTGCCGGTCCCTGCTCTTCGGGTCGCGGACGAGGAGGGCGAGCGCGGCCCCGTGCAGCGCGCGGTCGGCACTGCGGACGAGCACGGCGAGCGCCGCGTACCGCAGCAGGGTGCGGTCGGTGTCGTCGCGTACGTGGGGTGCGACCCGCAGTCCGTAGGTGAGCGCGGCGGCCCGGCGCGCGGGGCGTTCGTCCTGCGCCCACCGGTCGACGGCCCGGCAGAGCGCCGCCGGCTCCTCCTCCGCCAGCACGGTGAGCAGCTGGTCGGCCCGCCGGTGGGCGCTGTCGGCGAGCGCCTCGGTCAGCGCGTCCAGGGCCTGGTGCCGGTGGGTGTGCAGCAGCGCCTGCGCGGCCGTGGCCACGGTCGCGTGCGGGGTGGCGGGCAGCGGCCGGTCGTCCTCGAACCAGCGGACCAGGTACGGCAGTACGGTGACGGGGTCGGCGGCGAGCAGACCGGCGGTGGCGTCGAGGAAGCGGGGCCCGCTCTCGCACGGGGGGCCGTCGGCGTGGACCAGCCGGCGCAGCAGGGCGCAGCGTGCCTCCGGCGGCAGCCGCAGGCCGGTCCAGAAGGCGGGCCCCAGCTCCGGCCGCACCGCCCGCCGCTGCTCCCGCCAGGCCACGATGCGGTCGGTCAGCAGGTGCAGCACCTCGGTGTACGGGGTCGCGTCGGGCACGCGCGCGAGGGTGCCGGTGAGCAGGCGGGCGGCCCACCAGGCGTCGGGGCGGGCGTCCAGGGCGTGCGTCAGGTCCGCGAGGCGTGAGGCGAGGCGGGCGGTGCCGTGCTGGCGGGCGAGGAGCAGCAGGGCCTCGACGACGGGGCCGAGGCGGTGGTGGGCGACGGGGCCGGGGTCCTGCGGGGTGCGGTGGTCGTGGACCAGGGCGCGCAGGGCACCGTCGACGTCGAGGTGGCTGCCCTGGAGCCAGTCGGCGAGCTCCTCGTGGGCGAACCGGTATCCGGTCCCGGCCGGGACGAGGAGGCCCTCGGCCAGGACGGCCGCCGCCCAGCCGGTGCCGCCGCCGAGCCGGTCCGGAGCGGGGCCGGGCGGGAACACCGTCTCGAACGTCTGCCGGTCCAGGTCGCCCTGTCCGGTCCCGAGGCTGCGCCGGGCGGCCTCGTGCACCTGCCCGGCGACCTTGGCGGCCAGCCGGCGTACGGCGGTGCCGCGGAGCCCGTGCCCGGCGGCGAGGCGGGCGGCCACGCGCAGGCACATCAGGTCCAGGTGGGCCGAGAAGACCTGGTCGCGGCCGACGGGGACATCCGGAACGGCACTGGCAATGGCAATGGCACCGGGGTGATGCGGGGCGCACGATGCCGGGATGTCGCCGGTCCCCGTGGTCCCGCCGGTCCCCGGGGCCCCGTCGGCGAGGGCGGCCCGGACTTCGGCGAACAGCCGCAGGGTCAGCGGGTGCCGGGCGTCGGCGTCGGCCACGGCGCCCTCAGGGATGCCGAGGCGGGCGCGGGCCTGCCGGGCCTCCTCGGCGGTGAGGTCGCCGAGCGTCACGCACGGGGGCAGCCCGTCGGGTCCGTCGTCCCCGGCGTGCAGGGCCGCCTCCGGGAAGCCGGCCTCCTCCCAGTACTCCGGACGGCAGGCCACCGCCAGCCGTGCACCCGTCGCCCGCAGCCACCGCACGGTCGCGGCGGTCCATGCGGCACGGTGGTGGGCGGGGGCGGGCGGCATCTCCTCGGGGCCGTCGAGGAGCAGCAGCAGCGGGCGCCCGGCCGCGCGCGAGAGCTGGGCCAGGCGCTCCGGGCCGAGGTCGCCGAGGGCCTCGGCGGGGGCCGGGAACGGGGCGAGGGAGGCGGCGGCGCGTGCGGCGGCACGGTCCAGTGCCCGGCGGGCGGCGTCCGCGACCGAGCCGTCGTCCGCGCGCAGCTCGGCGCCGCGCAGCCACAGCGTGGGCAGCCCGGCGCGGCGACGGCGGGCGGCGAGCGCCGCGAGTTCCGTGGTGCGGCCGGAGCCGGGCGGTCCGACGAGGCCCAGTACAGGTGCCCCGCCCCGCTCGAACGCGGCGAGCTGTGCGAGGACGGCCGCCCGTGCGACGGGCTCCCCGGGTCCGGGCGGCCCGCCCCCTCCCGGCGAGGTGGCGGTGAGCGCCACGATCCCGGCGAGGTTGAGGTCGGTGCCGTACGCCGGGACCGTCGCCGCGTTCTCGGCGAGCACCGCGGCGAGGGCGCCTTCGTCGGCGACCCCCGGGAGCAGCGGTACGGCGAAGCCGACGTCGCGCTCGTCGGAGCGGAGGGCGGTGCCGAGGACGCCGAGCACGGTGCCGGTGGCGGCGTCGAGCACCGGGCCGCCGGCGGCCCCGCCGCCCAGGCGCAGGGCGTCGCGCCCCGCGGTGCCGACCGCCAGCTCCAGGGCGGCTTCGAGGGCGTGCGGACGGTCGGTGGCGGTGTAGGTCACGGCGCTCGTGCCGAGCACGCGCGCCTCCCGCCAGCCTCCGGCGGCGATCCGCACATAGGTGCCGGTCTCGATGTGCCCCCGCGTGGTGACGGGCAGCGGCGCGACCCCGAGCCCTTCGCTCCGGACGAGGGCCAGGTCGAGCCGGGGCAGCGGGGTCACCGCGTCGGCGCCCACCACGCGGCGGCGGTCCCCCGCGGCGGACAGCACGAGTCGGGGCAGACCGTCGACGGCCTCGTGGCTGGTGATGACCGTGCCGTGGTGGTCGGCGACGAAGCCGGTGCCGCGCGGGCGGCCGGCCAGGTCGTGGATCCGGACCAGGACGTCCGGGTGGCCCTGCGCGCCGGCCGAGTCACCTGAGCCCTGCGGCTCCCGGGAGTCCCGGCACTCCCCCGCACTCCCACCCCAACCGTCCCGGCGGTCCCCCGCGTCCCACCCGTCCTGCGCTTCCCGGGCTGCCCGGGGTCCGTTTCGCGACGGCATCGTCGAGCCTCCCGCCGTACATCCGTGCCCTTGTCCGTGACAGTAGGGCCGGGATGATCAGCGGGACAGATCGCTCGGTGAACGCGCCCCCTTCCGCTCCCCCGCTTCACTCCGAGCGCCCGCACTTACGGGTGAACGGAGCGGGGTGGGTGGATACACCCTAGGGGTGGGGGAACCGAGGGGGACCGTGGAGCGGCGGCATGTCCGTCCCCGTGACGCCGCTCCACGGACGGATCCGCGGTCCCTGTCCCTCAGACGAAGACGGCGAGGCTCTTGGCCTTGCCGCGGTGCTCCTCGACGAGGGCCAGGAAGCGCCCCTCGGGGTCGAAGACGGCCACGGCTCCGGAGCCCGCGTACTCCTCGGGCATCTCCAGCCGCACCCCGTTGGTGAGCAGCCGGGCCCGGCGGGTGTCGACGTCCCAGCGCGGGAAGGCGGCAGCGGCGGCCTCGGCGACCGGCATCACGGTCAGCTCCTGCTGGAGCTGGTCGAGGGTGCGGGCCGCGTCCAGCTTGTACGGGCCGACGCGGGTGCGCCGCAGCGCGGTCAGATGCCCGCCCACGCCCAGGTCGGCGCCCAGGTCCCGGGCGAGGGCGCGGATGTACGTGCCGGAGGAGCAGACGACGGAGACCACCAGGTCCAGCACGGCGGTGCCGTCCTCGGCGACGGCTTCCCGGACGTCGTACACGGAGAACGAGGAGACGGTGACCGGGCGCGCCGGGATGTCGAACTCCTCGCCCTCCCGGGCGCGCTTGTAGGAGCGCACCCCGTTGATCTTGATGGCGCTCACCTTGGACGGCACCTGCATGATGGCGCCGGTCAGCTTGGCGACGCCCGCGTCGACCGCCTCGCGGGTGACCCGGGACGCGTCCGTGGAGGAGGTGATCTCCCCCTCGGCGTCGTCGGTGACCGTGTTCTGCCCGAGCCGGACGGTGCCCAGGTACTCCTTCTCGGTCAGCGCGAGGTGGCCGAGGAGCTTGGTCGCCCTCTCCACGCCGAGGACGAGGACGCCCGTCGCCATCGGGTCGAGGGTGCCGGCGTGGCCGACGCGCCGGGTGCGGGCGATGCCGCGCATCTTGGCGACCACGTCGTGCGAAGTGAAGCCCGACGGCTTGTCGACGATGACAAGGCCGTCGGGCGTGGTGTGCTTCTGCGTCATTCGGCGGTGTCGTCCGTCTCGTCGTCGCCCGGCTTGCGGTACGGGTCGGCCTCGCCGGCGTACTTGGCGCCGGCGGACGCCTCGCGCACGGCGGCGTCGGACTGGCGCGCCTTGTCGAGGAGGTCCTCGATGCTGCGCGCGGTGTCCGGCAGTGCGTCCATGACGAAGGTCAGGGTCGGCGTGAACTTCACGCCCGCCGCACGGCCCACCTCGGAGCGCAGGACACCCTTGGCGCTCTCCAGACCGGCCGCGGCGGCCGTCCGTTCCTCGTCGTCCCCGTACACCGTGTAGAAGACGGTCGCCTCCCTGAGGTCACCCGTGACCCGGGTGTCCGTGATGGTGACGTGCGAGCCGAGCCGCGGGTCCTTGATCCCGCGCTGCAGCTTCTGGGCCACCACCTCTCGGATGAGGTCCGCCAGCCTTTTCGCCCGCGCGTTGTCGGCCACTGGTCCGTCTCCCGTTCTTTCCTGTGTGCGTATCTCTGGGCTGTGGTCGTCAGTCGTCTTCGCCGTGGAAGCGCCGCCTGACGGACAGCAGTTCCACCTCGGGGCGCCCGGCGACCAGCCGCTCGCACCGGTCCAGTACGTCGGTCAGATGCCCCGCGTCGCCGGACACCATGGCCAGGCCGATGACCGCCCTGCGATGGAGGTCCATGTGATCCACCTCGGCCGCGCTCACCGCGTACTTGCGCTGGAGCTCGGCGACGATCGGGCGGACGACGGAGCGCTTCTCCTTCAGCGACCGTACGTCGCCGAGGAGGAGGTCGAAGGACAGCGTCCCCACATACATGTGTGCAACCGGTTCACCCGCCGGTACGGGATCGATGGCCCCGCCATCCGTGGTGGGCAGGGACATCAGAACCGTACATCGAAGCGGGCGGGCCGATCGACGGATATTGCGCCCGGCGGAGGGCACCGGGACCCGTACACGCGCCGGCCGGCGGGACCCGGGTGGGTCCCGCCGGCCGGCACACGCCGTGGGGTGTTACACCCGCGGCTTCTCGCGCATCTCGTACGTCGCGATGACGTCGTCGACCTTGATGTCGTTGAAGTTTCCGAGGTTGATACCGCCCTCGAAGCCTTCGCGGATCTCGGTGACGTCGTCCTTGAAGCGACGCAGACCCTCGATGTTGAGGTTCTCCGCGATGACCTTGCCATCGCGCAGCAGGCGCGCCTTGGTGTTGCGCCTGACCTCGCCGGAGCGGATGAGCACACCCGCGATGTTGCCCAGCTTGGACGAGCGGAAGACCTCGCGGATCTCCGCCGTGCCGAGCTCGACCTCTTCGTACTCCGGCTTGAGCATGCCCTTCAGGGCCGCCTCGATCTCCTCGATCGCCTGGTAGATGACCGAGTAGTACCGGACGTCCACGCCCTCGCGCTCGGCCATCTGCTGTGCCCGCCCGGCGGCGCGCACGTTGAAGCCGATCACGATGGCGTCGGAGCCCATCGCCAGGTCGATGTCGGACTCCGTGACCGCACCGACGCCGCGGTGCAGGACGCGGATGTCGACCTCTTCGCCGACGTCCAGCTGGAGCAGCGAGGACTCCAGGGCCTCGACGGATCCGGAAGCGTCACCCTTGATGATCAGGTTCAGCTGCTGGACCTCGCCGGCCTTGAGCACCTTGTCCAGGTCCTCCAGCGACACGCGGCGCGTGCGCTTGGCGAACGCGGCGTTGCGCTCACGGGCGGCGCGCTTCTCGGCGATCTGACGGGCCGTACGGTCCTCGTCCACGACGATGAAGTTGTCGCCCGCACCCGGGACGTTGGTCAGGCCCAGGACCTGGACCGGCGTCGACGGGCCGGCCTCGGCGACGTTGTTGCCGTTGTCGTCGAGCATGGCGCGCACGCGGCCGTAGGCGTCGCCCACCACCATCGTGTCGCCGACCCGCAGCGTGCCTCGCTGGACGAGGACGGTCGCCACGGCACCGCGGCCGCGGTCGAGCCGGGACTCGATCGAGATGCCCTGCGCGTCCTGCGTGGGGTTGGCCCGCAGGTCGAGCGAGGCGTCCGCGGTGAGGATGACGGCCTCGAGGAGGCTGTCGATGTGCAGACCCTGCTTGGCGGAGATGTCGACGAACATGGTGTCGCCGCCGTACTCCTCGGCCACCAGGCCGTACTCGGTCAGCTGACCGCGCACCTTGGTCGGGTCCGCGCCCTCGACGTCGATCTTGTTGACCGCGACGACGATCGGGACGTCGGCCGCCTTGGCGTGGTTGAGCGCCTCGACCGTCTGCGGCATGACGCCGTCGTTGGCCGCGACGACCAGGATCGCGATGTCGGTCGACTTGGCACCACGGGCACGCATGGCGGTGAACGCCTCGTGGCCCGGGGTGTCGATGAAGGTGATCTTGCGATCCTCTTCGTTGACCTCGGTCGTGACCTGGTAGGCACCGATGTGCTGGGTGATGCCGCCGGCCTCGCCCGCGATGACGTTCGTCTTGCGGATGGCGTCGAGGAGGCGGGTCTTTCCGTGGTCGACGTGACCCATGACGGTGACGACCGGCGGACGGACCACCAGGTCCTCCTCGTCGCCCTCGTCCTCGCCGAACTCCAGGTCGAAGGACTCGAGCAGCTCGCGGTCCTCCTCCTCCGGGCTGACGATCTGAACGGTGTAGTTCATCTCGTCCGCGAGGAGCTGGAGCGTCTCGTCGGAGACGGACTGGGTCGCGGTGACCATCTCGCCGAGGTTCATCATGACCGCGACGAGCGACGCCGGGTTGGCGTTGATCTTCTCCGCGAAGTCGGTGAGCGAGGCACCGCGCGACAGGCGAATGGTCTCGCCGTTGCCGCGGGGCAGCATCACACCGCCGACCGACGGGGCCTGCATGGCCTCGTACTCCTGGCGCCTCTGCCGCTTCGACTTGCGACCGCGACGCGCGGGACCGCCGGGACGGCCGAAGGCGCCCTGCGTGCCACCACGGCCACCGGGACCGCCGGGACGGCCACCGAAGCCGGGACGGCCACCGCCGCCGCCGAAGCCGCCACCGCCGCCGCCGGGACGGCCGGCGAAGCCGCCGCCGCCACCGGGACGACCGGCACCGCCACCGCCGCCGCCGGGACGGCCGGCGAAGCCGCCGCCACCGCCGGGACGACCGGCACCGCCGCCGGGACGGCCCGGACCGCCCGGACCGCGGCCGCCGGGGCCGCCGGGGCCGGGACGCGGGCCGGCAGCGGGACGCTGCGGCATCATGCCGGGGTTCGGACGCGGACCGCCGGGGCCACCGCCACCGGGACGGGGACCGCCCTGCGGACGCGGCATCGAGCCCGGGGTCGGGCGCTGCCCGCCCGGAGCCTGCGGACGCGGACCGCCGCCCTGGCCACCGGGGGCCTGGGGACGGGGACCGCCGCCGGGGGCACCGGGACCGCCGGGACGCGCGCCCTGCGGACGCGGCGCCTGCGGGCGGGCCATACCGGTGGAGCCACCGGAGGTGAAGGGGTTGTTACCCGGACGCGGACCGGCCGGGCGGGCACCCGGACGCGGGGCTCCGCCGCCGGGACGCTGACCCTGGCCGGCCGGACGACCCTGACCGCCGCCCTGACCCTGGCCCTGACCGGCGGGACGACCGCCGGGCTTGGGGGCGCCGGGACGCGCGGCGGGCTTGGCACCGGAGGGAGCCGGGGCCGCCGCCGCGGGCGGGGCCTGGAACTCCGGGGCCGCCGGAGCCGGACGCGGCGCGGGGCGCGGGCCCGGCGTCGGACGCTGACCGGAGGCCGCCGGCGCGGGAGCCGACGGAGCCGCCGGCGGCTGGGCCGCGGCGGGCTTGGGCGCGGCCGGCGGCTTGGGGGCAGCCGGACGCTCACCCGCGGCCGGAACGGCGCGGGAGGGACCCCCACCCTGCGCCGGGGACGGCGCGGCGGGCCTCGGGGCGGCCTTCCGGGGCGCACCGGGCTTGGCAGCGGACTTGCCGTTGCCCCCGCCCTGGAACGCGTCGGTCAGCTTGCGTACTACGGGCGCTTCGATGGTCGAAGACGCCGAACGGACGAATTCACCGAGTTCCTGGAGCTTGGCCATGACGACCTTGCTCTCCACACCGAACTCCTTGGCGAGTTCGTAGACCCGGACCTTAGCCACTTCGCTCCTTTGAGGTCCGGGTTGCGTCCGGACCGTCGCTAGTTCATGGGCGTACTCATCGCGTACTCATCGAGTGCTCATCGCAATCTCGACCTGCTTTCGACTCGCGAGGTACCAGACCGCACGGCGGGTTCCGTACGGCATGTTCTTACGTGTTGCCTGCCCAGCGGGCGGAGCCGCTGCTCAGCAACCTTGTGCCTGCTCGACGTAGCGGCGCAACGCCTTTACGTCGAGCGGTCCCGGGACGCGGAGCGCCCGCGGAAACGCCCTGCGGCGCACTGCCTGGTCGAGACAGACCGGGACGGGGTGCACGTAAGCACCCCGGCCGGGCAGCGTACCGCGAGGATCCGGGACGCACGCGTCCTCGATCACCACGATCCGCAGCAGCTCGTTCTTGACCGCTCGCTCCCGGCACCCCACGCAGGTGCGCTCAGGGCATACGCCAGCTCGTGTCCGGCCAGACACTCCTTAGTCTACCTCCCCGGACCGACCTCACCCTTTCGGGGCAAGAATCGAACACTGCCGCGAGCAAACCTGTCGTGATCTCAGCGGCCCACGGCCTGGATCTATTCCCCGGCCCGTTCCC
Source organism: Streptomyces capillispiralis (assembly GCF_007829875.1). Lineage (NCBI taxonomy): Bacteria > Bacillati > Actinomycetota > Actinomycetes > Kitasatosporales > Streptomycetaceae > Streptomyces > Streptomyces capillispiralis. The sequence goes on from NZ_VIWV01000001.1 coordinate 2,263,483, forward strand.
GGTTCTGGTCCCCGGTCGGCTCCGTGTCCGGCCGGATGTCGATCCGCCAGCCGGTCAGACGGGCGGCGAGACGGGCGTTCTGCCCTTCCTTGCCGATCGCCAGGGACAGCTGGTAGTCGGGCACGGTGACCCGGGCGGAGCGGGCCGCCATGTCGACGACCTCCACCTTGGAGACCCGGGCCGGCGACAGGGCGTTGGCCACCATCTCGGCCGGGTCGTCGGACCAGTCGACGATGTCGATCTTCTCGCCGTTCAGCTCGCCCATCACGTTGCGCACCCGGCCGCCCATGGGGCCGATGCAGGCACCCTTGGCGTTCAGGCCGGAGCGGGTGGAACGGACGGCGATCTTCGTGCGGTGACCGGCCTCACGGGCGATCGCGGCGATCTCCACGGAACCGTCGGCGATCTCCGGCACCTCCAGGGCGAACAGCTTCTTCACCAGGTTGGGGTGGGTGCGCGACAGGGTCACGGAGGGGCCGCGCACGCCCTTGGCCACCCGGACGACGTAGCTGCGCAGCCGCAGGCCGTGCGGGTAGGTCTCGCCGGGCACCTGCTCCTGCACCGGCAGGATGGCCTCCAGCTTGCCGATGTCGACCAGGACGTTCTTCGGGTCGCGGCCCTGCTGGACCACGCCGGTGACGATGTCGCCCTCGCGGCCGGCGTACTCGCCGAGCGTCGCGTCGTCCTCGGCGTCGCGCAGGCGCTGCAGGATGACCTGCTTGGCCGTGGTGGCGGCGATACGGCCGAAGCCGGACGGGGTGTCGTCGAACTCGCGGGGGGCCTGGCCCTCCTCGAGGTCCTCGGGGTCCTCCTTCGCCCACACGGTCACATGTCCGGTCTCCCGGTTGAGCTCCACGCGCGCGTGCCGGCGGCTTCCCTCGGTGCGGTGGTAGGCGATGAGGAGGGCCGACTCGATCGCCTCGACCAGCAGGTCGAAGGAGATCTCCTTCTCCCGTACCAAGCCCCGCAGGGCGCTCATGTCGATGTCCACGGCTACGCCTCCTCTTCCTTCTTGTCGTTCTTCTTGTCGGACGCGTCGTCCTTGCGGTTGAACTCGACCTGGACGCGCGCCCTGGTGATGTCGTCGAAGGCGAGTCTGCGCGTGGTGGCCTTGCGGCCCTTCACTCCCGGTACCTCGAGGTCCAGGCCGTCGTCGCCGGCCTCGATGATCCTGGCGACCAGTTCGCCGCCCTCGGCCAGCTGGAACCGCACCAGGCGGCCGGTGGCGCGTACGTAGTGCCGGTGCTCGGTGAGGAGGCGTTCCGCGCCGGGGGTGCCCACCTCCAGGGTGTACTCCCCGCCGCCCATCGCGTCCGTCTCGTCGAGCTTCGCCGAGAGCACGCGGCTCACATCGGCGATCCGGTCCAGGTCGGCACCGGTGTCGGAGTCGACGACGACGCGCAGCACACGCTTGCGGCCGACCGCGTCCACGGCGATCTCCTCGAGATCGAGGCCCTGGGAGCTGACGAGCGGTTCCAGAAGTGTTCGAAGCCTCTCGCTCTGGGTGGTGCTCATCCGGGTGACTCCTCGGCCGCGTGTGCTGTTGTGGATCGGTGCGCGTGTCTGCACAAAGGGTATCCGGTCGCGGAGGGTGTTGCCGTCCACCGGTCACGGAGGGTGCCGCTGACCGCTGCCGGGCGGGCTCCCGGGTACCGTGATCACGGGCCAGCGGGCCCGTTCGCTTCGTCGCCCCGTTCGTTCGAGCCCCCGAGGACGTCTGCCGTGTCGTTCCCCTCGTCTCCGCGCGCCCGTTCGGGGCCGCGCAGAAGGAGTCTGCTCGCCGTCGCTCCGGCGGCCCTGCTGGTGGCGGGCTGTTCCGCCGGCTCCGGCACCTCCGGCGCCTCCGGCGGCAGCCGCCCCTCGGCCGCCGACCGGGAACGGGCGCGCGCGGCCCGGGACAGCAGGGCGCTGGCCGAGCGGTACGACGCGGTCGTCGCCGCGCACCCGAAGCTGGCGGAGCGGCTGCGTCCACTGCGCGCGGAGGTCGTACGGCACGCGCAGGCGTTCGAGGACGAGGGGAAGGAGTCGCCCTCCCCCTCGGCGTCGGTCTCCCCCTCGGCCTCCCCCGCGGCCGTCGTGCCCGCGAAGGAGAAGGACGCCCTCGCCGAACTCGCCGCCGCCGAGCGGGAGATCGCCGACCGGCGGGCGAAGGCGCTGCTGGCCGCGCCGGGCGAGCTGGCCCGGCTGCTGGCCTCGGTGGCCGCGGCCGGTGCCGCACACGTGTATCTGCTGACGGAGGCGGGCCGATGAGCGAGGCGCGGGACAAGCAGGACAAGGAGTTGCGGGCCCTCCAGGCGGCCCTGGCGGCGGAGCACGCGGCGGTGTACGGCTACGGGGTCGTCGGCGGGCGGATCGGCAAAGAGCGGCGCACCGAGGCACGTACGGCGTACGACGCGCACCGGGCGCGCAGGGACGCGCTGGCGCGCGCGGTCGAGGACGCGGGCGGTGAGCCCGTCGCCGCCGCGGCCGGCTACGCGCTGCCGTTCCCGGTGCCGGACGCGGCCGCGGCGGTCCGGCTGGCCGCGGAGCTGGAGGACAGGGTGGCCGGGGTGTACGCCGACCTGGTGCGCGACGGTACGGGTGAGCGGCGCCGGGGCGCCGCCGAGGCGATGCGGGAGGCGGCGGTGCGGTCGGTGCGCTGGACGGGCGGGAGCGTAGCCTTCCCTGGGCTCGCCGAGCGGGGCGGTACGGCTTCGGGGTCCCCGGCGCCGACGGCGTGACGGAGGGCGGCTGGCGCCGCGTACAGCAGGAAGGGAACGGACTCGCGCATGGTTTTCGAACCGCCGCAGCGTCTGGTGAGGGCGCTCGGTGAGACGGCGCCCGAGGGCGACGACTGGCTGGAGAAGCTGCCGGAGGTGGCGCGCGGGGCCGTCGCACAGCGCGAGTTGACCGTGGAGCGGGTGCAGGTGCCGGGCGGGCGCAGCAGCCTGGTCGTGCTGGTGCGCACGGCCGACGGCACGCCCGCCGTGCTGAAGCTGGCGCCGCGCCGGGCCCGCCCGGAGAGCGAGCGGGCCGCGCTGGCGCACTGGGGTGGCCGGGGAACGGTCCAGTCGCTGGAGCCGGCCTCTTCCGGCACCGAGGGCGTCCTGCTGCTGGAGCGGCTGCATCCGGATGTGTCGGTGCGGTCGCTGCCGGAGGCGAAGGCGTTGTTGGAGGCTGCGGGGACGCTGCGCCGGCTCTGGGTGGATCCGCCGGAGGGGCACGCCTTCGAGACGGTGGCCGAGCGGACCGGGCGGCAGGCGCGGGCGATGCGGGCGGGCGCGGCGGCCGACCCGGAGGTCGCGCCGCTGGTGGAGGCGGCGCTGGCCGCGCGCGAGGAGCTGCTGGCCGCGCCGCCGGAGCGGAAGCTGCTGCACGGCACGTTCCGGCAGAGCAAGGTGCTCGCCGGGGAGCGGATGCCGTGGCTGGCGGTGGGGCCGGATCCGGTGGTCGGCGAGTGCGCCTTCGACCTGGCCCGGCTGGTCCGGGACCGGGTGGAGGACCTCATCGCCCAGCCGTCCGGTGCGGCGACGACCCGCCGCCGGGTGAAGCGCCTCGCGGAGTCCCTGGAGGTCGACCGGGAGCGCCTGGCCGGCTGGACCCTGTTCCGCGCGGTGGAATCGGGCGTACGGGCCCGCCGCGTCGGCCGCGCACAGGACGCGGAGTTGTTGCTGGAGTTCGCGGGCTGGCTCTAGGACGGGCCCGCACCTCCGCCGGCCATCGCGGTGGGGCACCAGCCATCCCGGTCGGGTGCCGGCCGTCCCGGTAGGGCGTCGGCTGTCCCGATCCGGCACCAACCGTCCCGGCAGGGAGCCGGTCGCCTGGGTCGGTCACCAGCCATCCCGGTCGCACGCCGGCTGTCCCGGTAGGGAGCCGGTCGCCCCGGTCGGGCACCGCCCGGAACGCTTCCCGACCGGAACAAGCGGCCGCGACGCCGGAGACCGCGTCGGCCCCACCTGTCCGGAAGCCGCGCGGACGCACGTTGCGCCCTACGCAGGAGCGCCGCTGCGGGGCGGGCGCGGGTGCCGAGTGAGCACCGGGTGTCGGCGCGCGGGCCGGCGTGCACGCGGCCCTGAGTGATGGGCGGGTGGTGGGCCCGGGGCGGGTGGTGAGCCCGGAGGGCCACATCCCGGGGCGGGTTGCTGGGTCCGGGGGGGTGCCTCCCGGGGCAGGTGGTGAGCCCGGAGGGCCACATCCCGGGGGCGCGTACTGGGCCCTCAGGGGGCCGCGTCACGGGACAGGTGCTGGGCCCGGGGGGCCACATCCCGAGGCGGGGGCTAACCCCGGGAGCCGCGTCACGGGACAGGTGCTGGGCCCGGGGGGCCACATCCCGAGGCGGGGGCTAACCCCGGGAGCCGCGTCACGGGACAGGTGCTGGCTCCGAGGGCCACATCCCGGGGCTCGGGGGTAGCCCGCGCGTGCGGGGTGCGCCCCAAGGGCGTGCGTGCGGGGTGGGGGCGGAGGGCCGGGCCCGTGCGGTGGCGGGGTGCCGCGCGGGCCCGGTGGGCCCAGTTACGCCGTCAGGCGGGCGATCGCTTCCTCGACCGACAGTTCCTCGCGCTCGCCGGTGCGGCGGTCCTTGAGTTCCACCACGCCCTCGGCCGCGCGGCGCCCGGCGACCAGGATGCGCGGGACGCCGATCAGCTCCGAGTCGGTGAACTTGACGCCCGGGGAGACACCCGGCCGGTCGTCGACCAGGACGCGGACGCCGGCGGCGGACAGCTTTTCGGAGACGTCGAGGGCGAGCTCGGTCTGCAGGGCCTTGCCCGCGGCGACCACGTGGACGTCGGCCGGGGCGACCTCCTGGGGCCAGCACAGGCCCTTGTCGTCGGCGGTCTGCTCGGCGAGGGCCGCCACCGCGCGGGAGACGCCGATGCCGTAGGAGCCCATGGTGACGCGGCCCGGCTTGCCGTTCTGGCCGAGGACGTCGAGCTTGAGGGCGTCGGCGTACTTGCGGCCCAGCTGGAAGATGTGGCCGATCTCGATGGCGCGGTCCAGCTTGAGGCCGGTGCCGCACTTGGGGCAGGGGTCGCCCTCCTGCACCACCACGACGTCCACGTACGCGTCGACCTCGAAGTCGCGCCCGGCGACGACGTTCTTCGCGTGCGTGTCGGCCTTGTTGGCGCCGGTGATCCAGGCGGTGCCCGGCGCGACGCGCGGGTCGGCGATGTAGGTCACCTTGCCCAGGCCCTGCGGGCCGACGTAGCCGCGCACCAGGTCGGGGCGGGCGGCGAAGTCGGCCTCGGTGACCATCTCCACCGTGGCGGGCGCGAAGTGCGCCTCCACCTTGTCCATGTCGACCTCGCGGTCACCGGGCACGCCCACGGCGACGATCTCGCCGTCGACCTTGACCAGCAGGTTCTTCAGCGTGGCCGAGGCGGGGACGCCGAGCTGGGCGGCGAGGGTCTCGATGGTCGGGGTGTCCGGGGTGGGGATGTCCTCGGCAGCCGGGACGCCCGCGGCGTCGACCGGCTTCAGCTCGTAGGCGACCGCCTCGGTGTTCGCGGCGAAGTCGCAGTTCGGGCAGTCCGCGAAGGTGTCCTCGCCGGCCTCGGCGGGCGCGAGGAACTCCTCGGACTTGGAGCCGCCCATCGCGCCGGCGGTCGCGGCGCAGATCCGGTAGTCGAGGCCGAGGCGCTCGAAGATCCGCTGGTAGGCCGCCCGGTGCAGGGCATAGGAGCGGGCGAGGCCCTCGTCCTCCAGGTCGAAGGAGTAGGAGTCCTTCATCAGGAACTCGCGGCCGCGCAGGATGCCGGCCCGGGGGCGGGCCTCGTCGCGGTACTTGCTCTGGATCTGGTAGAGGATGACCGGCAGGTCCTTGTAGGAGGACACCTGGTCCTTCACCATCAGGGTGAAGATCTCCTCGTGGGTGGGGCCGAGGAGGTAGTCGCCGCCCTTGCGGTCCTGGAGGCGGAACAGCTCGGGACCGTACTCCTCCCAGCGGCCGGTGGCCTCGTAGGGCTCACGCGGCAGCAGCGCGGGGAGCAGCACCTCCTGGGCGCCGATGGCGTCCATCTCCTCGCGGACGATGCGCTCCACGTTGGCGAGGACCTTCTTGCCGAGGGGCAGCCAGGTCCAGATGCCGGCGGCGGTGCGCCGTACGTAGCCGGCGCGGACGAGCAGCTTGTGACTGAGGACCTCGGCGTCTGCCGGGTCGTCGCGCAGCGTCTTCGCCATCAACTGGGACATGCGCTGGACCGGTGCGTTCGCCATGGTTCTCGTACTCCTGCTGCGTCTCGGTGATGACAGGAGGTTAGCCGGGCGGCCCGGGGCGGTGGAAATCGGTTATGGGCGCAGGAGCGGCAGGGGGGCGCCCATGACGGCGTAGGGCCTGGAGGCGCTGGGGAAATGGACCTGGCGGGCGAGGTCCTGGTAGCCGAGCGAGCGGTACAGGCGGCGGGCGGGGCTCTCGATGTCGATCGCGGAGAGGATCGAGCGGGGCTGGTCGGCGCCGTCGGTGATGGTGGTGATCAGGGCGCGGCCGATGCCGTGCTTCTGGTGCCGGGGGTGGACGTGCAGCTCGGTGATGACGAAGGAGTCGTCGAGCCAGTCCTCGTGGCCCCCGGCGCGCAGATAGGGCTCCACGACGGTGGACCACCAGTGGGTGCGGTCGTTGGGCATGCCGTAGACGAAGCCGACGAGCCGGCCCCGGGTGGTGGCGCCGAAGGCACGGGCGCCGGGGAAGGTCATGTGGCGCAGCACGATCTGCCGGCGCACGGCCACCTCGTCGGGGCCGAGCCCGAACGCCACCGCCTGTACCGCCAGCGCCTCGTCGACGTGGCCGGGGAGGTCGAGTGGGCCGATCACGATGTCGTCGGGGTGGTGACGGCCGTGACCCGGAAAGCGCAGCATGCGGGGGAGACTACAGGGCTCGCCCGGTCAGAAGAGGACGCTCATGAAGGCGCCGACCTCCTGGAAGCCCACCCTCTCGTACGTTCTGCGGGCGGGGGTGTTGAAGTCGTTGACGTAGAGGCTCACCACGGGGGCGATGTCCGTCAGGGCGTAGCGCAGGACGGCGGCCATGCCGGGGGCGGCGACGCCCTTGCCCCGGTGTTCGGGAGCCACCCAGACGCCCTGGATCTGGCAGGCGCGGCCGGTCGTGGCACCGATCTCGGCCTTGAAGACGACCTTGCCGTCGGCGTCGAAGCGGGCGAAGGAGCGGCCGGAGCCGACGAGTTCGGCGACCCGGGCCTGGTAGAGCAGGCCGCCGTCGCCGGCCAGCGGGGAGACGCCGACCTCCTCGGTGAACATCGCCACGCACGCCGGCATGATCGTCTCCAGCTCGTCCTTGCGGACGCGGCGCACGTACGGGTCCGGGGCGACGGTGTCGGGCATGCGGTCGGTGACCATGAGGGGCTGGTGGGTGCGGACCTCGCGGGCCGGGCCCCACTGGGGTTCGAGCAGTCGCCAGAGCGCCGAGGTGGCCTCGGCGGGGCCGACTATGGAGGAGCAGCGGCGGCCGGCGCGGCGGGCGCGGTCGGCGAAGGCGCGGACGGCCCGGGGGGTGGCGCAGATGGGCACCAGGTTGGCGCCGGCGTAGCACAGGGACGTCAGGACGCCCCCCTCGTACCAGCCCCACATCTCGCCGCCGAGCCGCCACGGGTCCAGGCCGGCGATCTGCACCCGGGCGGTCACGAAGGCGTTCGTGACCGGCTCGCGGTCGAGCACGGCGAGGGCGGCGTCCAGGTCACTCGGTTCGAGGACCCGGGATGTGGTCTGCGTCAACACGTGCGGGGCCTCACACACTGGGGTCTGCTGTTTTCCGCACTGTACCTGCGGAAGCCGGGCAGCGCCGCCCTGCTCCGGCCCGGGACGTGGTGCCTCGTCCGCGGCGCCGGGGGCCTTCGGCCCGGCCGGCGCCCTCGACGGTCCCTCAGCCCGCGACGGAGATCTCCGGCTCGCCCGAGGCCACGCCGTCCTTCTCCATCTGCTCGGCGATCTTCATCGCCTCTTCGATCAGCGTCTCCACGATCCTGGACTCGGGCACGGTCTTGATGACCTCGCCCTTCACGAAGATCTGCCCCTTGCCGTTGCCGGAGGCGACACCCAGGTCGGCCTCGCGGGCCTCACCCGGACCGTTGACGACACAGCCCATGACGGCGACACGGAGCGGGACCTCCATGCCGGTCAGACCGGCGGTGACCTCTTCGGCCAGCTTGTAGACGTCCACCTGCGCACGCCCGCAGGACGGGCAGGACACGATCTCCAGACCGCGCTCCTTCAGGTTCAGCGACTCCAGGATCTGGATGCCGACCTTGACCTCCTCGGCCGGCGGCGCCGACAGCGACACCCGGATCGTGTCCCCGATGCCCTGCGAGAGCAGCGCACCGAACGCCACCGCCGACTTGATCGTGCCCTGGAACGCCGGACCCGCCTCGGTCACACCCAGGTGCAGCGGGTAGTCGCACTGCTCGGCCAGCTGCCGGTACGCCTCGATCATCACGACCGGGTCGTTGTGCTTCACCGAGATCTTGATGTCCCGGAAGTCGTGCTCCTCGAAGAGGGACGCCTCCCACAGGGCGGACTCGACCAGCGCCTCGGGCGTCGCCTTGCCGTACTTCTGCAGCAGCCGCCGGTCCAGCGACCCCGCGTTCACGCCGATCCGGATCGGGGTGCCGTGGTCATTGGCCGCCCGGGCGATCTCCTTGACCTGGTCGTCGAACTTCTTGATGTTCCCCGGGTTCACCCGCACCGCCGCGCAGCCCGCCTCGATCGCCGCGAAGACGTACTTGGGCTGGAAGTGGATGTCCGCGATCACCGGGATCTGCGACTTGCGGGCGATCGTCGCCAGCGCGTCCGCGTCGTCCTGCGTCGGACACGCCACGCGGACGATCTGGCAGCCGGACGCCGTCAGCTCCGCGATCTGCTGGAGGGTGGCGCCGATGTCGGACGTACGCGTCGTCGTCATGGACTGCACGGACACGGGCGCGTCACCGCCCACCGCCACGGAGCCGACCTGGATCTGCCGGCTCTTGCGGCGCTCGGCGAGCTTGGTCGGAATGGACGGCATGCCGAGAGAAATCGCAGTCATCTGCTGTGCAACCCCAAGTCGTGGATCAAGGTCCGGCTCACCCGTGAGCAGCGGGCTCCGGGCTCCGAGATTACGGCAAGGGCCCACGCCCGAGCACATCGCGCCGGTAAACCCGCCCAAAGGACGACGGCCCGGAACGAAAGCGTTCCAGGCCGTCGTGAACGGAAGGTGTCGGCGGCGGGGGCTACGAGATCCGCACCGGGTTCACCACGTCGGCGATGAGGACGAGGAGGGTGAAGCAGACGAAGATCCCGGCCACCACGTAGGCCACCGGCATCAGTTTCGCCACGTCGAACGGGCCCGGGTCGGGCCGGCGCAGCACTTTGGCGGTGTTGCGGCGCAGCGACTCCCACAGCGCGCCCGCGATGTGCCCGCCGTCGAGCGGCAGCAGCGGGAGCATGTTGAACAGGAACAGGGAGAGGTTGAAGCCGGCGAGCAGCATCACGAACATGGCGAGCTGCTGGGACGCCGGGATGTCGAGGGTGGCGATCTCGCCGCCGACCCGGGCGGCGCCGACGACGCCCATCGGGGAGTCGGGTTCGCGGGGGCCGTCGCCGAAGGCCGCGTCCCACAGGGCGGGGATCTTGGAGGGCAGGGCGGCGAGGGAGTCGACGGCGTCGCCGACCCGGTCGGTCATCCACACCACGGACTCGCCGAGGTCCTGTTTGACGACGCCGTTGGCGGCGCTGAAGCCGAGGAAGCCGGCCTTGACGTACTCGCCCTCGACGTAGGCGCCGCTCGCGTCCTTCTTGGCGACCTGGTTGGTGGCGATCTTCGCCTGGAGGGTCACCTCCCGGCCGTCGCGGTCGACGACGATCGGCACGGCCCGGCCGGCGCTGTCGCGGATGAGGTCGGAGAGGGTGCCCCAGTCGTCGGTGCGGACACCGTCGAAGGCGACGATCCTGTCGCCCGCCTTCATGCCGGCGGCCGCGGCCGGGGACCGGGGGTCGGACTTCTCGCACTCGTCGCGGTTCTCGCTCTGCGAGATGACGCAGGGCGAGACCGAGCTGACGGTGGTGGTCTGCTGCTGGACGCCGAAGCCCATCAGCACGGTGAGGAACAGCACGACCGCGAGGATCAGGTTCATGAACGGGCCCGCGAACATCACGACGACCCGTTTCCACGGCTTGCGCGTGTAGAACAGGCGTTTCTCGTCGCCGGGCCTGAGCTCCTCGAACGCGGCCGAGCGGGCGTCCTCGATCATGCCGCGCCAGGGCGAGGTGGAGCGGGCCTCGAGGCGGCCGTCGGGGCCGGGCGGGAACATGCCGATCATGCGGATGTAGCCGCCGAACGGGATGGCCTTGACGCCGTACTCGGTCTCGCCCTTGTGCCGGGACCACAGGGTCGGACCGAAGCCGACCATGTACTGCGGCACGCGGATGCCGAACATCTTGGCGGTGGACAGGTGGCCCAGCTCGTGCCAGGCGATCGAGAACAGCAGGCCTGCCGCGAAGACGACTATGCCGAGGATGAACATCAGGGTCGTCATGCATGCGCCTCCGCGCTCGCCGTCCGGACTGTCAGTTCGCGGGCCCTGGTCCGTGCCCAGGTCTCCGCTTCGAGGACGTCCGACACGGTCAGTGAGGTTCCCGTCGCCGGGGTGCCGTGCTCCTCGACCACCCGGGTGACGGTCTCCATGATGCCGTTGAAGGGCAGCGCGCCGGAGCGGAACGCCTCGACGCACTCCTCGTTCGCGGCATTGAACACCGCCGGGGCCGTGCCCGCGAGCTCGCCGACGTGCCGGGCGAGGTTCACCAAGGGGAACGCCTCGTTGTCGAGCGGGAAGAACTCCCAGGTGGACGCCTTGCTCCAGTCGAAGACCGGGGCCGCGTCGGGGACCCTCTCGGGCCAGCCGAGGCCGATGGCGATGGGCCCGCGCATGTCGGGGGGCGTCGCCTGGGCCAGTGTCGATCCGTCCGTGAACTCAACCATCGAGTGGACATACGACTGCGGGTGCACGACGACCTCAATGCGGTCGAAGGGAATGTCGTAGAGGAGGTGCGCCTCGATGACCTCCAGGCCCTTGTTGACGAGCGTCGCGGAGTTGATCGTGATGACCGGGCCCATGGCCCAGGTGGGGTGGGCGAGGGCGTCCTCGACGCTGACGTCGGCCAGCTGCTCCTTGGTGCGGCCGCGGAAGGGGCCGCCGGAGGCGGTGACGACGAGCCGCTTCACATCGGCTCGGGTGCCGGCGGCCAGCGCCTGGAACAGGGCGGCGTGCTCGGAGTCGACCGGGATGATCTGGCCGGGCTCGGCGAGCGCCTTGACCAGCGGGCCGCCGACGATCAGCGATTCCTTGTTGGCGAGCGCGAGGGTGCGGCCCGCCTCCAGGGCGGCGAGCGTCGGGGCCAGTCCGATGGAGCCGGTGATGCCGTTGAGGACGGTGTGGCAGTCGGAGGCGGCGAGGTCGGTGGCCGCGTCCTTCCCGGCCAGGATCTCGGGCAGCGGCTCCCCCGCCCCGTACTGCGCGGTCAGCGCCTCGCGCAGCGCCGGTACGACGTCCTCGCGGGCGACGGCGACCGTGCGCACCCTCAGCCGGCGGGCCTGCTCGGCGAGGAGGGCGACCCGGCCGCCGTTGGCGGACAGGGCGGTGACCCGGAAGCGGTCGGGGTGGCGCAGCACGAGGTCGATGGCCTGGGTGCCGATCGACCCGGTGGAGCCGAGGATCACCACGTCCTTCGGGCCGTCTCCCACCACGGGGTCGTACACCAGGTGCGGATCGGCGAGGGGGGCTGGAGCGTCGGTCATGGACCCATTGTGTCGGGTCCCGGCCGCCGCGGGAGCGCCGCCCCGTCGGCCCGGGCGGGTGCACTCCCGCCCGGCGGGCACGGGCCCCGGGCGGCGTTCGGGGTCCGTGCGGGTCAGCGGATCGGGCGGTGCACGGTGGCCCCGGTGCTCGGGCCCGGGGAGGCGTCCGCGATCCAGGGGCCGTCGTCGGAGGGGTCGATGATGCCCTGCTCCAGCCACGCGTAGCCGCCGGCCAGGGTGTTCCTGACGACCTTGCGGTCGAGGTCGTCGGTGTTGGCCCACAGCCGGCCGAAGAGCTCGTCGACGCGGATGCGGGCCTGGCGGCAGAAGGCGTCGGCGAGCTGGTAGGCCTCGCGGCCGTGTTCGCCGCGGCTGCGCAGGTGTTCGGCGCGGACGCAGGCGGCGCTCATCGCGAACAGTTCGGCGCCGATGTCGACGATCCGGCCCAGGAAGCCCTGTTTGGTCTCCATCCGGCGCTGCCAGCGGGACATGGCGTAGAAGGTGGAGCGGGCCAGCTTGCGGGAGGTGCGCTCGATGTACCGCAGGTGCGGGGACAGGTCGATGCCGTGCCTGAACTCGCTGTAGGAGCCGGGGAGTTGCCCCGGCCCGGCGACGAGTTTGGGCAGCCACTTGGCGTAGAAGACGCCGGCTCCCGCGCCCGCCCTCGCCTTCTCGGTCAGCGACTTGTCGGGGTCGATGAGGTCGCCGGCGACCGAGAGGTGGGCGTCGACGGCCTCGCGTGCGATCAGCAGGTGCATGATCTCGGTGGAGCCCTCGAAGATGCGGTTGATCCGCAGGTCGCGCAGGATCTGCTCGGCGGGGACCGCGCGTTCGCCGCGGGCCCGCAGGGAGTCGGCGGTCTCGAAGCCGCGTCCGCCGCGGATCTGGACCAGTTCGTCGGCCATCAGCCAGGCCATCTCCGAGCCGTACAGCTTGGCGAGGGCGGCCTCGATGCGGATGTCGTTGCGGTCCTCGTCGGCCATCTGGGAGGACAGGTCGAGCACGGCCTCCAGGGCGAAGGTGGTCGCCGCGATGAACGCGATCTTGGACCCGACGGCCTCGTGCAGCGCCACCGGCTTGCCCCACTGCTCGCGGGCCGCCGACCACTCGCGGGCGATCTTCAGGCACCACTTGCCGGAGCCCACGCACATCGCGGGCAGGGACAGCCGCCCGGTGTTGAGGGTGGTGAGCGCGATCTTCAGGCCCTGGCCCTCCTCGCCGATGCGGTGGGCGGCGGGGACGCGGACCCGGTGGAAGCGGGTGACGCCGTTCTCCAGGCCGCGCAGGCCCATGAAGGCGTTGCGGTTCTCGACGGTGACGCCCTCGGAGGCGGCCTCCACCACGAACGCGGTGATGCCGCCCCGGTGGCCCTCGGACCTCGGCACGCGCGCCATGACGACGAGCAGGTCGGCGACCACACCGTTGGTGGTCCACAGCTTCACGCCGTCCAGGACGTAGTGGTCGCCGTCCGGTACGGCCGTGGTGGCGAGCCGTGCCGGGTCGGAGCCGACGTCGGGCTCGGTGAGCAGGAAGGCGGAGATGTCGGTGCGGGCGCAGCGCGGCAGGAAGGTGTCCCGCTGCTCCTGGGTGCCGAAGAGCTTCAGCGGCTGCGGGACGCCGATCGACTGGTGGGCGGAGAGGAGCGCGCCGAGGGCGGGGTTGGCGGAGCCGACCAGGGCGAGGGCCTTGTTGTAGTAGACCTGGGTGAGTCCGAGGCCGCCGTACTTGGTGTCGATCTTCATGCCGAGGGCGCCGAGCTCCTTGAGCCCGGTGATCACCTCGTCGGGGATGCGTGCCTCGCGTTCGATGCGGGCTCCGTCGATCTTCGTCTCGCAGAAGTCGCGGAGCTTGGCGAGGAACTCCTCGCCCCGCTGGGCCTCCTCGTCGGAGGGGAGCGGGTGGGGGTGGACGAGGTCGAGGCGGAAGCGGCCGAGGAACAGTTCCTTGGCGAAGCTGGGCTTGCGCCAGTCCTGCTCCCGGGCGGCCTCGGCCACCTGGCGGGCCTCGCGTTCCGTGACGGCGGGCCGGGACGGGGACTCGGGTACTGCGGACATGAGGCTCACCTGGCCGCGTATCGGGATGTATGGGGAGAAACGGCCCCCGGAGTGATCGTTTCGGATGATCCCGGGGTTTTCGCCACTGAAGGGTGCTACTCGATCGTATGTACCTGATACGGAGCGGACCCACCACCCTTCGTGCGGCCGTTCGGCCCATACCCTGACGGCGGCCGCCAGTAGGGGAGGTCGCGTCCGGCGCGCGGGTGGGCCACACTCGGCGTCTGCCCACGGGTGCTGGTTCCCCCTGACTGTCGAAGCGCTTCGACAGCCTCTGGACACCCGCCAGGCTCCGGGGATACTGTCGGATCATCCTCGCCCGTCCTGATATAATGGGCATCTTGTCGAAGCGCTTCACACAGCTGGGAGAGCCGGATGGTCACCCTCGCCGAGGTCGCCCAGCACGCCGGAGTCTCGGCGAGCACTGTGAGCTATGTCCTCAGCGGCAAGCGGTCCATCTCCGTGAACACCCGCCAGCGGGTCGAGCGGAGCATCCGCGAGCTCGGCTACCACCCGAACGCCGGGGCCCGCGCCCTGGCCAGCAGCAGGTCCAACATCATCGCGCTGATGGTCCCGCTGCGCCGGGACATCTACGTGCCGGTGATGATGGAGATCGCCATCGCGGTCGCCACCACGGCCCGCACCCACGGGTACGACGTGCTGCTGCTCACCGGCGAGGAGGGCCCCGACGCGGTGCGCCGCGTCGCCGGCAGCGGACTCGCCGACGGCATGATCCTGATGGACGTCGAACTCGACGACGAGCGGCTGCCGCTGCTGCGGGAGACCGATCAGCCGGCGGTGCTGATCGGACTGCCCGCCGACACCTCCGGCCTGACCTGCGTCGACCTCGACTTCAAGGCCACCGGCGCGCTGTGCGTCGACCATCTCGCGCAGCGGGGCCACCACGACATCGCCGTCATCGGCGAGGCGCCGGCCGTCTACGAGCGGCACACCGGCTTCGCCGAACGCACCCTCGACGGAGTGCGCGCCCGTGCCCGGGAGCTGGGGATGCGGCTGCTGCACCGGCCGTGCGAGGGCGGGTACGACGCGATGGCGGTGACCCTCGCCCGGATCCTCGACGAACGCCCCGGCACCACGGGCTTCGTCGTGCAGAACGAGTCGGCGCTCGAACCGCTGCTCGCCCTGCTGCGGCAGCGGGGACGGGCCGTTCCCGAGGACGTCTCGGTGGTCGCGATCTGCCCGGAGCAGGTCGCCGTGCAGGCCTCGGTGCGGCTGACCTCGGTCTCCATCCCCGCGCAGGAAATGGGCCGGCGGGCCGTGGAACAGCTGGTCGCCAAGCTCGACGGGCGGGGCGGCGACGAGGTCGTCCTGCTCGCTCCCGAGCTGACGGTCCGCGCCAGTTCGGGCCCGGCACCGGCCGCGCCCTGACCGCTGCCTCCCCCAGGTGACGGACCGCCCGCACCGGCCCCCGGGAAGCGGGAGCGGCGCGGGCGGCACGACGGCGCCCTCGCCTAGCCGCCCGAGACGGTCAGGTTGTTAGTGCGGAAGTCCAGGCCGCCGGACGACGAGGTGATCTCGTAGCCGAACTGCACGTCACCGATGGTCTCGTTGCCCATCCAGCGCTTGGTGTCCTTGATCCACTTCAGGACCGGGAGGATGTCGACGGTGCCGGAGTTCGAGTCCGAGGTGCGCAGGAACGAGAAGACCTCGTTGGCGCCGTTGTTGCCCTTGTAGACGTTCCAGGTGTGGCCGCCGAGGCTCACCGTGCCCTGGGCGGTGCCGAGCGGGCCCACCGCGCCGTTGTGGTTGACCCAGAGCATGATCTCGTAGTCGTAGTCCGTGTCCCAGATGTCGTACGAGGTGTTGTACGCGCCCGAGGACGGGACGGTGACGTTGTAGCTGCTGGTGAGCGAACCGATGGAGGTGATCGGCTTGTTGATCACCTTCTTGGCGTTCGGGTAGGACTTGATGCCGCCGGTGTCGGGGTGGTCGGCCCACACGCCCCAGTTGGTGCCGGAGTTGGCCCAGACGCACTGGGCGCCCGCGCCGGAACCCCAGATGTTGTTGTAGAGCGTGTAGCCGTTGAGGCTGGTGTTGCCCCACTGCTCGCAGGAGTTCCAGACGGCGGCGTGGGCGGGGGCGGAGGCGAGGCCGACCGTCGCGCCGAGCGCGAGGGCCGGCGCCAGCAGGACCTTGGTGATCCCGCTCAGGGTGCTTGGTGCCATGGCGTTCCTTCCATGGGTGGGGGGAATGGCGTCGGTCACCGCGCCTTCAGGGAGAGGACGCGGTCTTCTCCGGCGGCCAGGTCGAGCGGCTCGGCGCCGGCGGAAGTCCACAGGTCGATGCGGCAGGTGCGGGTCGGGTGGAGGACGGCGGTGGCGCCGTCCGGGGACCAGGTGAGGTCGAGTGCGGCGCCGAAGCGGGTGCGGACACCGGTGAGCCGTCCGCTCGGGTACGCGGCGAGCGGGGCGGGCAGCAGGGCCAGCCGGCCCGGTGTGGACTGCACGAGCGCCTCGATCAGCACGGCGGGCAGGGTGTGCGCGGCGTCGGCGTTGTAGACGTCGCGGCGCGGGTAGTGCGCGCTCATCAGGGAGGCGTGGAAGAAGTCGCCGTCGAGGACCTGGCCGAGCGCGTGGGCGACCCGCTCGCCGTCCCGGAGCCGGGCCGCGATCAGCGCGTGGTGGAGATGGCCGTGCGCGGAGTCGTTCTCGGCGCCGCGCAGTTCCAGGGCGCGGTGGGCGGCCGCGGCCAGGTCCGGGGTGTCGTAGGGGGTGATCTCCTCCAGCGGCCAGACGCCGTAGAGGTGGCTGAGGTGGCGGTGGTCGTAGGAGTCCTCCAGGCCCGGCCAGGCCCATTCGGCGAGGGCACCGTCGGCGTTGGTGCGGTGGGGCGGGAGGCGGTCGGCGAGTGCCCGCCGGCGGTCGGCGTCCCCGGGGTGGTAGGCGGCGGCGGTGAGCAGGGCGTGCCGGGCGGCGGAGAGGTCCATGGCCGCGTTGAGCGCGCCCCAGCTCGCGTTCGCCGGCCGGTTCTCGGGCGAGTAGGAGGGGACCACGACCGGCCGCCCCCGGGCGTCGGTCCGGGTGAGGAAGTCCTCGTAGAACAGGGCGGCTTCGGCGAGCGCTGCGGCGGTGTGCGGGTCGCGTCCGCCGTAGGTCTCGTCGTGGTCGACGAGGGGTTTGAGCAGCCAGTCGGCGCCGGCGGTCCACAGGTGCAGGGGGTACTCGCGGCTGAAGTGGTACGAGTGCCCCGACTCGCCGTCGCTGTGGGCGGGCGCGACCACGCCCCGGGTGCCGAAGACCGCGCGGGCGTTGTCCCGCCAGTCGGGCAGCTGGCGCCGGATCAGGGCGGCCAGTGCCTCGGTGACCTCGGGGAGGGCCGCGGCCGCGGCGGAGGCGGTCTGGAGGTTGAGGTTGGCGTCGTGGGTGAAGGCGCCGGCCCAGGCGGTGTCCCAGTCGCCGGTCCACAGTCCGGTGAGGCGGGGCGGGCACAGGCCGCTGGACGACAGCAGGTGGTAGCGGCCGGCCGCGAAGAGCCGTTCCAGCAGGGCGGCGCTGCGCGGCCGGGTGAGCAGCTCCGAGCCCGGCAGGGCCCGTTCGTCCGGGTCGGCGGCGAGGTCGAGGGTGACGCGCTCGTAGGCGGTGCGGTGCCGGGGCAGATGGCGGCCGAGGAGGTCGTCGTACGGGTGCCGCGGCCCGTGCGGGACGCCGTCGGATGCCGTGTGGAGCAGTTCCCGCAGGGCGCGGCCCTCGGCGGCCACGTCCGCGTCGCCGGTGTGCCGTCGCACCCGGGTGAGCAGCAGCACCGACCGGGCGCCCTCGACACGCACCCCCGGCGGGGCGAGCCGTGTGCGGCCGCCGGTGACGGCGGCCAGGGTGACACCGGTGTAGGCGAGGTCGCTGTCCGGGTAGCGGGCGCGCAGGCTCAGCAGCGCGCCCTCCGGGGTGAGGACGGCACCGTGGCCGACGCCCAGGCCGGTGGGGGCGCCGGGGAGCCGGTGGTCCAGGGTGAGGTCGAGGGTGAGCGCCGGGCCGGTGACGTACTGGACGATCACGTCGTCGGCACGGGAGACGAAGACCCGGCTGGTCCAGCCGGTGACGGCGGCCTGAGCGACGCCGGTGGCGAAGTCGAGGGTGCGGCGGTATCCGTGCCGGTCCCCGTCGGTGTCCGGGCGGCGCAGGCGCACCTGGAAGGCCGGGTGGAAGGGGCGCACCCACTGCAACGGGCGGCCGTCGGTGAAGTCCTCGGCGGCCGTGAGGTCGCCGGACAGCAGCCGGTCCTGGAGGCCGGGCAGCCGGTCGGCCAGCCGGGGCGGCAACCGGTACGCGTCGTCGCCGCCCGGGCGGACGAGCGTGTGATGGGTGACGACGGTCCGTTCGTCGTCCGGATCACCGAACACGAGGGCGCCGTGGTGTCCGTTGCCGCTCAGGAAGGCGTCCTCCCAGCGGGCGGCGGGCCGGGGCTCCCAGGTGCCGTGGACGGGTGCGGAGGTCATGGCGTCAGCACCGCCGCTCCGTAGCGGCCGAGGGTGACCCGGCCGGTCGTGGTCGTGTCCGTCAGCAGGTCGCGGTGGGTGCCCGGAAGCGTGACGGTGACCGGCTCACGGCCGTGGTTGAGCAGGAACAGCAGCTCGCCCCGGCGCACCGCCTCCACACCGTCCGGGAGCCCGTCGAGCACCGGCCGGACCCCTGCGCCGGCGGCGGCGCCGGCCAGCAGGGCGCGCAGCGCCCGCGGTTCGGGGAGCGTGGAGACGTACCAGGCGCGGCCCTTGCGCAGCACGGCGGGCAGTCCGTCGAGTTCCCCGCCCCGGTAGGGGAAGGTCGCGTCGGCGGTGCCGTCCGGTTCGAGTTCCTCCGACCACAGGGTGCCGCGCGGGCCGCCCTCGTACGCGACGGTCTCCCCCGCCTCCAGCGGCCACCACTCGTGCAGGGTGCGGATGCCGAAGAGGTCGCGCAGCCGGGCGTCCATGCCGCCGGGCCGCACCCGGTCGTCCCCGTCGGCGATGCCGGTCAGGAAGCCGCAGACCAGGGTGCCGCCGCCGCGCACGTACGCCAGCAGGTTGTCGACGGCCCGGTCGGTGAGGAGGTACAGCTGCGGGACGACGACCATGCGGTAGGCGGACAGGTCGTGTTCGGGGTGGGCGAAGTCGGTGGTGAGGTGGGCCTGCCAGAGCGCGCGGTGCCAGGCGCTCAGCACCGCCGGGTAGTCGACCTCGCGCGAGGGACGGGCCTCCTGGTCGCCGGCCCACCAGGAGTGCCAGTCGTGCAGCACGGCGACCTCGGCGTGCAGGGGGGTGCCCGCGGTGTGCGGGGACAGCCGGGCCAGGTCCGCGCCGAGTTGCCTGACCTCCTGGTACGTACGCCCCTGCTCCCCCGCGTGGGAGACCATCCCGGAGTGGAACTTCTCCGCGCCCTGCCGGGACTGGCGCCACTGGAAGTAGCAGACGGCGTCCGCGCCGCGGGCCACGGCCTGGAGGGACCACAGGCGGTTCAGGCCGCGCGGCTTGGGGTGGTTCACCCCGCGCCAGTTGACCGGTCCGGCCGCCTGCTCCATGAGCATCCACGGGCCGCGCGCCTGGGAGCGGGTCATGTCCTGGACCAGGGCGCCGTGCTGCGCGCCGAGGGGGTCGCGCGGGTCCGGGTACAGGTCGACGGAGACGACGTCCTCCTCCTCGGCCCAGCGCCAGGCGTCCTGGCCCGCCCACAGCGGCATGAAGTTGGTGGTGACCGGCAGGTGCGGGGAGTGCCGGCGGACGATGTCGCGTTCGGCGGTGTAGCACTCCAGGAGCATGTCGGAGGTGAAGCGCTTGAAGTCCAGCACCTGTGCGGGGTTCCTCAGGTAGTGGGCGTGGCGGGGCGGCAGCACCTCCGCCCAGTCGCCGTAGCCCTGGCTCCAGAAGGCGGTGCCCCAGGCGGTGTTGAGGGCGTCGAGGGTGCCGTAGCGGTGGCGCAGCCAGGCGCGGAAGCGGGCGGCGGCCTCGTCGCCCCAGTCGTAGGTGCAGTACTCGTTGTTGATGTGCCACATCGTGAGGGCCGGGTGAGTGCCGTAGCGGGCGGCGAGGTCCTCGGTGACGGCGGCGGCGTACCGGCGGTAGGTGGCGCTGGAGTGCGAGAAGTGCTGCCGGCCGCCCCACCACTCGGTCCGGCCGTCCGCGTCGCGGGGCAGGGTGTCGGGGTGGAGGTGGCCCATCCAGGGCGGCGGGGACGCGGTCGGGGTGGCGAGGACGACGCCGACGCCGTTGCCGTGCATCAGGTCCATCAGCCGGTCCAGCCAGCCGAAGTCCCGTTCCCCGGGTTGGGGTTCGAGCTTCGACCAGGAGAAGACGCCGAGGGTGACGGAGTTGACGCCGGCCTCCTTCATCAGGCGGACGTCCTCGTGCCAGGTCTCCTCTGGCCACTGCTCGGGGTTGTAGTCGCCGCCGTAGAGGATGCGGCCGCGGGTGGCGTCGCTCAGGTCCGGCATCAGACGGGCTCCCCGTACTGGATGCCGCGCCCGTTGGTGGCGAGGTAGACCCGGCCGTACACGCGGGGGTCGCCGGTGATGGTCTCGCCGGTCCAGCCCCACTGGTGGGCGTCGTCGTTGATCCGGACCCAGGTCCGCGCCTCGTCGTCGGAGCGGTACACGGCGGTGACCGTGCCCGTCGAGCCGACCAGGTAGACCGCGGGGTAGGCGGCGCCGTCGGCGGCCCTGCCGAAGCCGAGGGTGTGGGCGGCGCGGCAGCTGTCCACCCCGGTGAAGGTGACACCGCCGTCGGTGGAGCGGTACAGCCCGTTCCCCTTGGTGCTCAGCCACAGGTCGCCGGTGCGGCCGGGCGCCGCGACCAACTCGAACTGGCTGTCGCCGGAGGGCAGTCCGGTCGCCCGGGCGGTGAAGGAGCGGCCGCCGTCCGTGCTGGCGAGGAGGGTTCCCGTGCCGGTGTCGTACGCGTAGAAGAGCGCCGGGTCGACCGGGTCGGCGACCGGTGTGGCGCCCTTGGGGAAGGAGGGGACCTCGGACCAGGTGGTGCCGTTGTCGGCCGACCGGTGGGCCGGGTGGCGGGTGCCGTCCCAGTGCACGAAGGACCACAGCAGCACGCCGCCGTCGGCGCCGACGGCGATCGGCCCCGGGGCGTCCTTGGCGAGGGCGGGCTGGGCGGCGAAGGGCGCCCAGGTGCGTCCGCCGTCGGTCGAGTACGCGCCGTTGCCGTGCTCGCCCCAGCCCGCCCGGACGATGTACGCCGGTCTGCGCGCCGCCTGCGCGAGTCCCGTGGCCGAACCGGACACGGGGTTCGTCGCCATGCCGCCGGCAGGGGACGCGGTGAGCCGCTCGTGGTACATCACGCCGATGTCCCGCGACCCGCTGATCAGGTGCGCCCTTCCGGCCGGGGGTGAGATCAGCTGGGTCACCGACGCCTCCTCAAGACCGCGGACCTGCGGCGCCCAGTGCCGCAGGTCCCGGGTGCCGTAGAGGGTGGCGCCGGTGCCGTACACGAGGTGCCCGGAGTCGTACGGGTCGAGGGCGAGGGCCTGGATCCACCAGCCGAACTTGGGCGCGTCCTCGCCCCAGGCGAGGTACGGCGTCTCGGTCACGTCGAGCACGGCGGTGTCCTTCAGCGAGCGCCAGGTGCGGCCGCCGTCGGTGGACCGGTACAGCGTGTCGACCGCCGCCCAGCGGTTGTTGGTGGAGACCACGACGGTGCCGGGGCGGCGGGCGTCGACGGCGACACCGCCGTACCCGAAGGTGTCGCCCGCCCCGTCCGGCCGCGCCGGGGTGACGTCGGTCCACTCGCCGCTGCCGGTGCGCAGTCGGTGCACGCTGCCGTCCGACTGGCCGTTGGGGCCGGGCGCGTCGGCGTAGGTGACGTACAGCTCGCGGGTGTGCCGGTCGTACGCGGCGCGGATCGGTACCCGCGCGGAGGGGCCGGACGGCTGACCGGGGACCGCCTCCCAGGTGGTGCCGTCGAGGGTGCGGAACAGGTGCGCGTCGTCGCCGTCGCCCCAGCCGGCGTAGACGGTGCGTCCGGCGGCGACCAGGAGCGTGACGCCCTGGCCGGTGGCGGAGGCGGTGGCCGGGAATCCGCTCACCGGGGCCCAGGTGGCGCCCCGGTCGGCCGATCTGAGCAGTCCGTCGTGCCGGGTGCCCAGCCACAGGGTGTCGCTGTCGCGCGGGTCGACGAGCAGCCGCTCGCCGGTGCCCCGGCCGTCCTCGTTGGCGCCGAGCTTCACGGTGAGGTCGGTGCGCAGCCAGGTGGCCCCGCGGTCCTCCGAGCGCAGCACCGCGCCGTCGCCCGCCCACGCCTGGGCGTAGGTGCCGCAGGCCAGGTAGAGCCGGTCCGGGTGGGCGGGGTCGACCGCCATCGCCTCGACGCCGAGCAGGTTCCAGTCGTCCCAGCCGATGTGGTCGAGCAGCGGGATCCAGCGGCCGGCCCGGTCGTCCCAGCGGTAGGCGCCGCCGATGTCGGTCCGGGCGTAGGCGAGCCCGCGCACGGAGGGGTGGAAGAGCACGCCGGTGATGAACCCGGTGCCGCCGATGACGACGTTGCGCCACCGGTAGGCGGAGGACCCGGCGGCCGACGCCCGGCCGGTGAGGACGGGAACACCGGCGACAGCGGCGACGGCCGCCGCTCCTGCAAGAACGGCACGCCGGCTGGGAGACGCGAACATGACAGAACCTCGCCTCTGCGGGGGGTGAGTGGGGAAAGCTGAAGGGGTGCGGGGAACCACACGGAACGCGCGGCGGACGACCACGCGGGTTTCCCCCGCCGCACGGGGCGTCAGCCCTTCACCGCGCCGGTGAGCATGCCCTTCTTGAAGTGCTTCTGGACGAACGGCGACAGCACGGCCACCGGCAGCAGCGCCATCACCATGACGGCCATCTGCACGGCCAGCCCCGACAGCTCCCCCGTCTTGATCGCCTGGCCGAGCCCGACCGGGGCCTCCTGCTTCTGCACCAGCTGGATCATGACGTTCTGCAGCGGCAGCATGTCCTGGTCGTTCAGGTACAGGGACGCGTTGAACCAGGCGCTCCAGTACCCGACGGCGTAGAAGAGCGTGATCACCGCGATCACCGCGCGGGACAGCGGCATGACGATCTGCCACAGGATCCGCACGTCGCCGGCCCCGTCGATGCGGGCGCTGTCGATCAGTTCCTGCGAGATGTTCATGAAGAACCCGCGCAGGACCAGGATGTTGAAGACGCTGATCGCGCTGGGCAGGATCAGCGCCAGGTAGCTGTCCGTCAGGCCGAGCGACTGCACCAGCAGGTAGGTGGGGATGAGCCCGGCGCTGAAGAACATGGTGGCCAGCAGCAGCATCAGGATCCAGCGGTGGCCGAGGGAGCCGCTGCGGGACAGGCCGTAGGCGCACAGCACGGACACCGCCATGGAGAACAGCGTGCCGACGGCCGTGACCAGGACGCTGATGACCGCGGCGCGGGTGACCTGGCCGCCGCTGAGCAGTTCCTGGTAGGCGACGAAGGTGATGCTCTTGGGGATCACCACCAGCCCGCCGGCCTCGTCGATGGCCCGGCGTGAGGACAGGCTGGTGACGACGACGATCCAGAGCGGGAAGAGGATCGCCAGGCAGGCGAGGAACAGCACCAGTCCCTTGCCGGCCAGTCCGGCCCGGCCGGGCGGTTCCTCCCACGCCGGCCGGGGCGGGGCCGCCCACCGGCCGGAGGTGCGCGCGGGTTCGTCGATGACGGCGGTCACTTCTTGTACACCCCCTGCTCGCCCATGAGATGGGCCACCTTGTTCGCCGCCAGGACCAGGCCGAGGCTGATGACGCCCTTGACCAGTCCCGCCGCGGCGGCGTAACCGAAGTCCTGGTTGCGTACGCCGTTCCACCACACGAAGGTGTCCAGCACCTCGGCGGCGCCCGGTCCCACGGCGTCGCGTTGCAGCAGGATCTGCTCGAAGCCGACGGTGAGCGCGTCGCCGACCCGCAGCACCAGCAGCAGGGCGATCACCGGGCGCAGCGCGGGCAGCGTGACGTGCCACATCCGGCGCCAGCGTCCGGCGCCGTCCATCGCGGCGGCCTCGTACAGGTCGGGGCTGACCGAGGCGAGGGCGGCGAGGAAGACGATGATGCCCCAGCCCGCGTCCTTCCAGACGCTCTCCGCGGTGACCAGGAACTTGAAGGTCCCGGGGTCGGTCATGATGTCGAGGCCGTCGTAGCCGTGCGCGCGCAGCAGCTGCGACAGGATCCCCGCGCCGCCGAAGAGCTGCTGGAAGACGGCGATGACCAGCACCCACGAGAAGAAGTGCGGCAGGTAGAGCACGGCCTGCGCGATCGCCCGCACGCGGGGCCTGACCACGCTGTTGATGAGCAGCGCGAGCAGGATGGGGATCGGGAAGTACAGCACCAGCTGGAGGAAGAACAGCACCAGTGTGTTCCGCACCGCGTTCCAGAACGCGGAGTCCTCGAAGATCCGCTGGAAGTTCTCCAGGCCCACCCAGGGGCTGTGCAGGATGGAGACGACGCCGTTGTCGCTGATGTAGGGGTCGTACTCCTGGAACGCGACGACGTTGCCGAGGATCGGCACGTAGTTGAAGACCAGCACCAGCAGCACGGCCGGCAGCGTCATCAGCAGCAGGACGCGGTCGCGTCGGAACCGCGCCCGCAGGCCGAGTTTCCCGGCGCGTCGTTTCCTCGGGGCCCCGGCGGCGCCGTGCGCGGCCGGGGGGTTCTCCTTCGCTTCGGCCTCGGTGTCGGTCCGAGGCACCGTGCTGTGGGACACGGCCGTTCTCCTTGCCTCGGTGCCCGGTCAGCCGGCCGCCGGACCGTTCTCGTCGAGGATCTTCCGGTACCAGTCGCGCAGTTCGTCGCCGCCCTTGCTCTTCCAGTCGGCGACGGCCTGCTGCATGTCGGCGATCTTCTTGCGGCCCCGGACGATGTCGTCCTCCAGCTGCTCGAAGTCGTTGGAGAGGTTGGTGTAGCGGGCGGGCTCGGTGATCTGCATGCCGTAGAAGGCCGACTTCCTGGTGAAGCCGCCCATCCGCTGCTGCCATTCCACCTGGCCCCGGGCGACCTCGGGGTAGTCGGGGTGGGCGATGGTCGGGGCGGGGCTCGCGACCATCACGTAGGCGTTCATCACGTCGATGTTGCCCTGGTCGGTCTTGGTGGGCACGCCGTCCTCGACGGTGTAGTGGGTGCCCTCCACGCCGTAGTTGGTGGCCATGTACTCCTTGGTGCCGTACGGCGCGGCGGTGACGTTGGCGACGGCCAGCACGTCACGGATGACGGCCTCCGACGCCTTCTTGTTGACGAAGGCGAAGATGCCGGCCGGGTTCTTGGCCCACAGGGTGGGGTCGCCGCCGTCGTGGCCGAAGACGTCCATGCCCCAGATCTTGAACTCCGGGTTCTGGGTGACCTGTTCGGCGGTGCGGCTCCACCACTGCGAGGAGTCCTGGTTGTAGATCAGGAACTCGCCGGCCGCGAACTTGGGGCCGGGGTCGGTGGCGTTGCTCTTGCCCAGTCTGGCGTCGGGGTGCACGACCCCGGCGGCGAACAGCTTGCGCGTCCACTCCAGGGCCTCGAGGTACTCCTCGGTCTCGATGCGGTAGACCAGCTTGCCGTCGACCTCGTTCCAGCCGAGCGACTTCTCCTCGCCGGAGAGCACGCCGAAGGCGTTGAAGGCGGTCCACTTCATGTCGAGGCAGGCCCAGCGCTTGGCCTTGGCGTTGGTGGCGTCCTTGGCCAGCGCCAGGAACTCGTCGCACGAGCGGGGGACTTCGTAGCCCTCCTTCTCGAAGACGTCCTGGCGGTACAGCGGCACGATGCCGGTGACGTAGGAGGACGGCATGGGCAGGCCGCGCAGTTCGCCGCCGAAGATGGACCGCTGCCAGGCGTCGGTGGGGATGGCCGCGAGGTTCGGGTAGTCCTTGACCGCGTCGCCGGACAGGTACGGGCCGAGGTCGGCGAACTTGCCGATGATGGCGCTGGGTATCTTGCCCGTCATGTTCCAGCCGGGCACGACGACCACGTCGGGCACGTTGCTGGAGGCGAGGACCGCGCCGAGCTTCTGGTCGTAGGTGTTGCCGTCCTGGTTCTGCCAGACCACGTCCACGCCGATGAGGTCGTTCATCGCCCTGTAGTAGGCGTTGCCGTCCTTGGGTGGGGAGCCCCAGAACGGCGACATGACGGTGACCTTGCTGCCCTTGCCGAGCTTCTCGGGCACCGACGTCTTCAGGTCCGCCAGGTCGAGCTTGCTCGTGAAGCCGACCGCGGAACCGTTCTTGCTGGGGATGTCGGGCGTGACGACGTTGCTCGCCACGTACGCCGGCAGCAGCTTCTTGGCGTCCTTGCCCGACGTGGTGCCGTCCCGCGAGCCTCCGTCCGACCCACCGCACGCGGCGAGCAGCGGCATCCCTCCCGCCACCGCCGCGGTGGCGACCGCCGTGGAGGCGAGGAAGCTTCTCCGGCTCGGCCCGGAGGAGTGGGAGGCGGCGTTCGGCGTCATTGCGTCAACCCTTCATGGCGCACCAGGACACCCGGCGGTGGCCGTCGGCTGCGGTGTCTTCAGTGGAACTGGCTGAGCCGAAGCGGTGGTTCGGCGGAGGGGGTGCCGCGGGAGCGGGCCTCGCAGTCGAAGCGCTTCGATGTTGCTGCGAGGTTAAGTGAACACCCAGGGGCACACAAGAGTCGGATCCGAGATTCCTCGGATGTCTGCGCGGTCCCGGGCGGGCACGCCACCTGACGTGCGGTCGGCGGTGACCGATCCGATGCGCTCCCCTCCCTTGACACCCACCCCCGCCCCGAATGAGCATCGAAGCGCTTCGAAAGCGCCTCGTCGCTCCATCCCGAGGGGAACCCCACGTGACCGCACAAACGCCGCCTACGCCGCCTTTCCGCGATCCGGACCTGCCGTTCGCGAAGCGCATCGACGACCTTCTGTCGCGGCTCACCCTCGACGAGAAGATCGGATTTCTGCACCAGTTCGCGCCGGCCGTGGAGCGTCTGGGCGTCGCCGCCTTCCGCACCGGCCAGGAGGCCCTGCACGGCGTCGCCTGGATGGGCCCGGCGACGGTGTTCCCCCAGGCCGTCGGCCTCGGCGCGACCTGGAACCCGGAGCTGGTGCGCCGGGTGGGCGAGGCGGTGTCGCGGGAGGCCCGGGCGATGCGCGCCCGGGACGAGCGCGTCGGCCTCAACGTCTGGTCCCCGACCGTGAACCTGCTGCGCCACCCGCTGTGGGGGCGCAACGAGGAGGGCTACTCGGAGGACCCCGGGCTCACCTCGGCGATCGCCACCGCCTACACCCGCGGTCTGCGCGGCGACCACCCCGTGTACTGGCGCACCGCGCCCGTCCTCAAGCACTGGCTGGCGCACAACAACGAGACGGACCGCGACACCTCCTCCAGCTCGGTCCGCCCGCGCGTGCTGCACGAGTACGACCTGCGCGCCTTCCGCGACACCGTCGAGGCGGGCGCCACGGCCGGGGTGATGCCGGCGTACAACCTGGTCAACGGCCGCCCGAACCACGTCTCGCCCCATCTGCGGGAGCAGTTGCGCACCTGGACCGAACAGGACCTGCTGGTCTGCTCGGACGCCGGCGCGCCGTCCAACCTGGTCGACTCCGAGCACTACTTCGCCACGCACGAGGAGGCCACCGCGGCCGCCCTGCGCGCCGGTGTCGACAGCTTCACCGACCACGGCACGGACAGCTCGAAGATCGTCGCCCGCGTCAGGGGGGCCTTCGAGCAGGGGCTGCTGACGGAGGCCGACATCGACACGGCCGTCCGCCGCCAGCTCTCGGTGCGCTTCCGGCTCGGCGAGTTCGACCCGGGCGCGGACCCGTACGCGGGGGAACGGGACTTCGACACCCCGGAGCACCGGGCGCTCGCGCAGGAGGCCGCCGAGCAGGCGGTCGTCCTGCTCAAGAACGACGACCTGCTGCCGCTCGCCCCGGGCACCCGCGTCGCGGTCGTCGGACTGCTCGCCGACGAGTGCAAGCTCGACTGGTACAGCGGCAGCCTCCTCCACCGCTCCACCCCGCTGGAGGGTCTCCGCGAGCGCTTCGGCGCCGAGCGCGTGGAGTTCGCGGAGGGTGTGGACCGCGTGCTGCTCAAGACCTCCGCCGGTACGTTCCTGCACGTGCCGCCCGCGCCCGACACCCCCGGGGCGGCACGCGGCACCGAGGGCGCCCTCGACCCGGCGCTGGTCGCGGGCCGCACCGACCTGCCGCCGCTGACCGCCGGGGCGGCCGGCACCGAACTGGCCCTGGCCGACTGGGGCGAGGGCGTGCTCACCCTGCGGGCTCCCGACGGCCGCTACCTCTCGGTCGCCGAGGACGGCTACGTCCGCGCCTCCGCCGACCAGCCGGGCGGCTGGATCGTGCAGGAGACGTTCCGGCTGGAACCGCACGGGGACGGTCACCTCCTCAGGCACGTGGGAACGGGACGCCATGTGCAGGTAGCCGCCGACGGCGTGAAGGTTGCCGAGGGGGATCCCGAGGTCTTCGAGCTGGTCGTCGCCGAGCGCGGGGAGGACGCGGTGACCCGCGCCGCGGGCCGGGCCGACGTGGTCGTGGTGGTCGCGGGCAACGACCCGCACATCAACGGGCGGGAGACCGAGGACCGTACAACGCTGCGGCTGCCCGCCCAGCAGGAGCTGCTGCTGCGCGCGGCCCGCGCCGCCAACCCGGACACGGTGCTGGTGCTGGTCTCCGCCTATCCCTACGCGGTGGATCCGGCGGACCTGCCGGCGATGCTCTGGACCGCGCACGGCGGACAGGCCACGGGCACCGCCCTGGCCCGGGTGCTCGCCGGCGACGTCTCCCCCGCCGGGCGGCTGCCGCAGACCTGGTACGCCGACGACGCCGACCTGCCCGGCCTCCTCGACTACGACGTGATCGGCGGCCGCCAGACCTACCTGTACTTCGAGGGCACACCACTGTTCCCGTTCGGGCACGGCCGGTCCTACGCGTCCTTCTCCTACGGGGAGCTGACGGCCCGGGTCGCCGGCTCGGCGGTGCGCGTCGCCTTCACCGTCACCAACACCGGCGCGGTCACCGCGGACGAGGTGCCCCAGCTCTACGCCCGGGCCGTCGACCCCTCGGTCCCGCGTCCGCGCCGCGAGCTGCTGGCGCACCGGCGGGTGACGCTGGCGCCCGGGGAGAGCACCGGGCTGTCCTTCGAACTCCCGCTGTCCGCGTTCGCGTTCTGGGACGTCGCGGCCGGCCGGTGGCGCGTGGAGCCGGGACCGTACGAGCTGCTGGCGGGCGCCTCCAGCGAGGACGTACGGCTGCGGGTCACCGTCACGCTGGACGGTGAGCCCACCGTCCCGCGCCCCGTGCTGGAACGCGGCCTGGCCGCCGTCGACTTCGACGAGCAGAGCGGCACCGAGATCGTCGACCTGACCAGGGAGGCGGGTGACGCGGTCACCGCCGTGGCCGGGAAGGACGGCGAACTCCTCTTCCGGCGCTGCGACTTCGGCGGCGGTGTGCGCGAGGTGAGCGTGGCGGTGTCCGGCGGGGGCGCGGTCGAGCTGTCCCTGGACGGCGGCCCGGCGTTCGCCCTGCTGTCGCCGCGGGAACCCACGCCCGGCCCGTACGACTACGTCACGCTCACCGCGCCCGTCACCGCCGCCGTGGCCGGCGTGCACGACGTGCGCCTGCGGCTGCGCGGCCCGCTGCGGGTCGCGCGGGCCGGCTTCTCCGGTTGAGGGTCCGGACGCGGCCGGCACGAGGAAGGGGCCCGGCACCGGAAGGCATCGGTGCCGGACCCCTTCCGGGAGCCTAGATGAAAACGGTTCCCATGAACTAGAGGTCGAGGCCGGTGAGGACCATCACACGCTCGTAGGTGTAGTCCTCCATCGCGAACCGGACGCCCTCGCGGCCCACACCGGACTGCTTGGCACCGCCGTACGGCATCTGGTCGGCGCGGTACGAGGGCACGTCGCCGATGATCACGCCGCCGACCTCCAGGGCGCGGTGGGCCCGGAAGGCGGTCCGCAGGTCGTGCGTGAACACACCCGCCTGGAGGCCGTACTTGGAGTCGTTGACGGCGGCGAAGGCCGCGGCCTCGCCGTCCGCCTTCTGCACCGTCAGCACCGGCCCGAAGACCTCCTCGCGGGAGATCGTCGCATCGGCCGGTACGTCGGTGAGGACGGTCGGCGCGTAGGAGGCGCCGTCGCGCTTGCCGCCGGTGAGCAGGGTGGCACCGGCGTCGACGGCCTCCCGCACCCACGCCTCGACGCGCTGCGCGGCGGCCTCGCTGACCAGCGGGCCGACATCGGTGGCGTCGTCAGCGGGGTCGCCGGTGACCTGCGCCTCGACGGCGGCCACGATGCGCGGCAGCAGCCGGTCGTACACCGAGGCGTCGGCGATCACGCGCTGCACGGAGATGCAGGACTGGCCGCCCTGGTAGTTGGAGAAGGTCGCGATGCGCTGCGCGGCCCGGTCCAGGTCCTCGTCGCTCGCCCAGTCGGCGAGGACGACGGCCGCGCCGTTGCCGCCCAGTTCCAGGGTGCAGTGCTTGCGCGGCACCGAGTCCATGATCGCGTAGCCGACCTGCTCGGAGCCGGTGAAGGAGATCACCGGCAGCCGCTCGTCCTGGACGAGCGCGGGCATGCGGTCGTTGGGGACCGGCAGGACGCTCCAGGCGCCGGCGGGCAGCTCGGTCTCGGCGAGCAGTTCACCGAGGAGCAGCCCGGACAGCGGGGTGGCCGGCGCCGGCTTCAGGATGATCGGGACACCGGCGGCGATCGCGGGGGCGATCTTGTGCGCGCACAGGTTCAGCGGGAAGTTGAACGGCGCGATGCCGAGCACGACGCCCTTCGGAAAGCGGCGGGTGACGGCGAGCCGGCCCTGGCCGCCCGCGTCGGTGTCGAGCCGCTGCGCCTCGCCGCCGTTGAAGCGGCGGGCCTCCTCGGACGCGAAGCGGAACACGGAGACGGCGCGGCCGACCTCGCCGCGGGCCCACTTCACCGGCTTGCCGTTCTCGGCGGAGATCAGCCGGGCGATCTCCTCGGTGCGCTCGGCGAGCCGCCGGCCGACGTGGTCCAGCGCGGCGGCGCGGACGTGGGCGGGGGTGGCGGCGAACTCGTCGCGGACGGCGTGCGCGGCGGAGACGGCCTCTTCGATCTGGGCGTCGGTCGGGACGCTCACGGTGCCGACGACCCGGCCGTCCCAGGGGGAGGTGACGTCGAAGGCGGCCTCGCCGGTGGCCTGGCGGCCGGCGAGCCAGAAGGCGTGGGTGGAAGTCATGTGGAGTCCCGGCCCTTCCGCGTTGGGGTGGGTGTACGTGGGGTGCTGGGGTCCACGGTAGGGCGGGGCGGCGCCGGTGGAGTTTGGCCGAGTCGTAGTGGTGGGGTGGGCCGGTTCGACGGATTGGCGGGGTGGGGGCGGGGCTCTCGCCGACGCCGCCGCCCCTTGGTCCCTGTCGGCCCCGGACGGGCCGGGTGTCACTCCGGTGAGGTCGCCTTCAGGGCCAGCCACAGCTCCATGCGGACGTCCGGGTCGTCCAGGGAGCGGCCGAGGATCTCCTCGACCCGGCGCATGCGGTAGCGCAGGGTGTGGCGGTGGACGCCGAGGTCGGCCGCCGCGGCGTCCCACTGGCCGTGGCGGGAGAGCCAGGCCCGCAGGGAGGCCACGAGGTCGCCGCGGCCGGTCGCGTCGTGATCGTGCAGGGCGCGCAGCAGCCCGTCGGCGAACGCCCGCACCGCGTCGTCGGCGAGCAGCGGCAGGACGGAGCCGGCGGCCATCCGCTCGTGCTCCACCAGCACCCGCCCGCGCCGCCGGGCCACCGACAGGGCCTGCTCGGCCTGCTTGTAGGCGGCGGACGCGGCGATCGGACCGGCCGGGGCGGACAGCCCGACGACCAGGTCGTCCTCGTCGGACTTGCGGACCGCCTCCCGCGCGGCGGCGTGGTCGCGGCACGCGGCCAGGACGGCACCTCCGTCGGCGGCCAGGACGACCAGGCGGTCCTCCCCCTCCGGCACGGCCAGGACGGCCTCGCCGGAGCGGGCGGCGGCGGACTCCGCGACCTCGGCGAGGGCCGCGAGAGCGTCCCCGTGCGCCTCGTCCCCGACGGCGACGATGATCCGGAAGGGCGCGTCGAGGAGGTCCCCGTACAGGTCCCCGGCCACCGCGCGGGCGTGGTCCGGCTCCCCGGCGAGCAGCATGGCCAGCACGGCGGCGCCGATGCGCTGCTCGGCCGCGTGCAGCGAGCGGGAGCGTTCCGTGGTCAGGGTGAGCAGGGCGACGGCGGAGTGGACGGCGTACCGCTCGGCGGTGCCGAGGGTGGCCGCCGTGCCGACGGCGAGCGCCCCGCGGGGGCGCCGGCCGGTGCCCAGCGAGTGCAGTTCGACCCGGTCCTCGTTCTCCGGTCCGGCCACGACCGAGGAGGCGGGCGCGGGCCGGTCCCGCAGCCGGGTCACGTCCGGGGTGAGCCGCGCGGCGCGCCGGACCGCCCACTCCGGTGCCGTGGCGACGACGGCGCCCGAGGCGTCGTAGAGCGCGGCCCACCCGTCGACCTGGGCGGCGAGCGCGGTCAGCAGTCCCTCCGGGCCGTCGCTGAGCGCCTGCCGGGTGAGTTCCCGCTGCGCGGCGAAGCCCGCGGTCACCGCCCGGTACTGGTCGGCGGCGATGGCCGCGGACACGGCCTTGCTGATGGCGAGGAACGGGGTGCGGCGCGGCACCTCCAGCAGGGGCAGCCCCTCCTCGCGGGCGGCGTCGACGAGGGCGTCGGGGATGTCGTCGTAGTGGACGCCGACGGCGAACCCGAGGCCAACGACTCCGGCGCCCGCCAGCCGCTTCACATAGCGGCGCATCGCCTCCCGGTCCTCCGCGTCGAGCTTGAGCGCGGTGATCAGCAGCAGTTCCCCGCCCTCCATGTAGGGCACGGGGTCGGCCAGCTCACTGGCGTGCGCCCAGCGGACGGGCACGTCGAGGCGGTCCTCGCCCGCGCGCACGGTCAGCTTGAGCGCGGAGTGGTGGACGAGCGAGGCGAGCGTCGGGGGCATCGGACCTTCAGGTCGGTGAGCGTCGGGAGGGGGGGTGGGCGTTCCGCGATCATGGTGATCTTTTGGCCGCCGCGTATGAACGACCCGTGTCGATTCTGCCTCACCGTACGGTCACCGCGTCACCGTATGTCCGCGATGCCCGGCCCACCCCCGTCCCGCGGACCCACCCCTCAGTCCCGCAGGTCCGCCGCCCAGTCCCGCAGGTCGCCGCTCAGTCCCGCAGGTCCACCAGCAGCGGCGGCGCGTGCTCGCCCTCGACCGTCGTCAGGGACAGCACCGCGTGCCCCGGCGGCACCTCGTGCGCCAGTTGCGACGCCGACCACCGCTCCCGCTCGACCTGCCGCACGGTGACCGCGTCCGTGGTGACCGCCTTGCCCGTCAGCCGCCTGCGCAGCGCGTGGATGGCCCGGGTCATCGGCTGGTCGGCGAAGACCGTGTGTTTGGCGACCTCCGTCGTCTCCACCCACTCGGTGCCCCAGGTTTGCGCGAACCGGCTGCCGTCCCAGGTCGTGACGCCGCTGAACGCCATCCGGCAGCCCACCGCCCCGTAGAGCGGGCCGTGCAGCGCCTCGGGGACGTCGCCGATGGTGCGCAGGGAGAGCAGCACGCCCGCGTTCTGCGAGCGCAGCCGCTGGACGCGGCGCACCGACTCGGCGGTGACCGTGCCCGTCGCGTCGTCCAGGACCAGACAGGCGAAGTGCGCGCGCCGGCCCTCCCGGACGACGGCGTGGAACTGTGCGAGGACCAGCCGGGTGATCAGCCGGCCGGCCTCCTCGTGGCCGCGCTCGGGCAGGTCGATCCGCACCCGCAGGGGGTGGTGGGCGATCGCTCGCAGGGAGAACGGCCGGCCGGGACCGCCCCCGCCGAAGAAGTCCGCGAACACCGGCCGGTTCAGCAGGGCCAGGCGGTCGGCCAGGGGCCGGCCCGCGTCGCCCGGGGTGCCGGTCTGCCGCAGGCGCGCGTCCAGTTCGCGCCGCATGATTTCGTTGCCGCCCGCGGCGAGCGCCTCCCGCAGCGCGGTCAGCGCCCGCTCCTCGCCCTCCAGCAGCTCCCGCAGCTCCGGCAGGGTGGGGAAGCGGCCGTGCACCGCGCGGAAGGGGCCGAGCAGCTGCGCCAGCGCGGTGGCGGCGCTCTGTGTGCCGACCGTGTCGAGGTCGCCCACCAGGGCTTCGGCGAGGACGGCGGCCGCCTCGTCCGGATCGTCGGACTCGGCGTACGGGTCGAGGTCGTGCACCGAGGACGGATCACCAATGCGCACGATCACGTCGAAGGCGTCGTCCGCGCCGAGCGGGCTGCCGGGGGCGGAGACGGCGACGACGGCACAGTGCCCGGTGAGGGCCCGCAGCGCGAGCGCCTCGGTCACCGGCTCGACGAGGGTGCGGGTCTTGCCGGACCCGGAGGGGCCGATGGCGAGCAGCGAGGTGCCGAGCACGTCCGGGCCGAGGGCCGCCCCGGCGTCGTGGTACGGCTGCGGGGCGCGCTCGGCCGCCACCCAGCGGCCGATGCGCACCTGTCCGGCGAGGAGGTCGTGGCGGGCGGTCCGGCGCGGCAGGTCCCGGGCGCCGGAGGGGTGCGTCCAGGCCGCGCCGCCCTGGCTGAGCACGGTGTCGCGGAAGGCGGCCAGCGCGGCACCGCGCCGGGCGACGGCGAAGGCGCGCTCGACGCGGACGCAGTCGACGTCGTTCACCCGGCCGCCGCGGACCTCGGCGGTGAGCAGCTCGGCGGCCTCGTGCTGGCCGGCGTCGCGCAGGGCGGGCCACTGGGAGCGGGGGCGGTCGGGCACGACGGCCGTGCTCGGGGCGGTGCTCGCGCGGCGCGGGCCGAACAGCTCCCGCGCGTACGGCACCCAGCCGCCGAGGCGGGCGAACGGCCACACCACGAGCAGCGTGATGGCCGTGTACAGCGCGTTCGTGAAGAGGGGGGAGGCCATCGGCTCGTAGCTGTCCGCGAGCAGCACGGTCAGGGAGAGCAGCGGGTCGACGACCGGCACCGCCGGCCATCCGGCGCCCGGGAAGGCCTCGGGGAACACGAGGGCGAGGGTGACGAGGGCGAGGCCGGCGGCGGCCAGTGCCTGCACCGGCCGGGGCATGCGGTTCATGTAGTGGCGGACGATGGCGCGCCAGCTGCCCAGCACGCCGACCGCGACGACTAGTGCGGCGAAGAAGACGCCGTCGGCGAGCAGCAGGGCGTGCTGTCCGGGGCGCCCCACCTCCCAGCCGTCCACCGGCCTGGGCACCAGCGAGAGCTGGAACCACCAGTCGCTCGGCGTGAACAGCCGGATGAGGGACATCTTGTACGGGAAGACGCCGCTCCTCCAGAGCGACCACGCCCCGAGCGCCAGGAGCAGCGGGATCAGCATGCCGGCGACCGTCACCGGGGCGAGGCGCTCCGGGATCTCCTTGGGGCGGTGGCCGTACCGCCAGATCCCGGGGCGGGCGTCCGGCCGCTCGGCGTCGAGCCAGGCGGCGACGTCGGACGGGGAGCCGGGGGCCCGTTGCGGCACCGGTGGTACTCCCGGGGCCCTGCTCGGCCGCGGCGGCACCGCCGGCACCTCCGGTGGTCCCGCCGGGCGCGGCACCGGGTTCGCCCGCGTGCCCCGCGCGTCCTGGGTCCCGTCGCTGTCCATCGCCCTTGCCCCCTGAGCAGCCGCTCCATCCGCCATCAGCGAGTCAATCTAACGCCCCGGCAGGCGGAGTCCACCGCTTACGCGGCCGGGACGGGCCACCGCGCGGTTGGCGCCCCGGCGTCGAGGCGTCACCGCCGCTATGTCCATCACGGACAACCGGGGCCCCCGGACAACGCCCACATGGAGCATGCCCAGCCTCCGCTCGCCGCCCTAGCCTGCGAGAAAAGAACGCACGTGTCCGAAACACCCCCCAGGAGCCCCGCATGACCGCACTTCCGCAGGAGCGCCGCGTCGTCACCGCCATCCCCGGCCCGAA
This sequence comes from Streptomyces capillispiralis, assembly GCF_007829875.1. NCBI lineage: Bacteria > Bacillati > Actinomycetota > Actinomycetes > Kitasatosporales > Streptomycetaceae > Streptomyces > Streptomyces capillispiralis. Next base: position 2,299,133 of record NZ_VIWV01000001.1, read on the forward strand.
GTCGCAGGAGCTGCAGGCCCGCCGCACCGCCGCGGTGGCGCGGGGCGTGGGCTCCGTGCTGCCGGTGTTCACCGCCCGCGCGGGCGGCGGGATCATCGAGGACGTCGACGGCAACCGGCTGATCGACTTCGGCTCGGGCATCGCCGTGACCTCCGTCGGCGCCTCCGCCGAGGCCGTCGTCCGCCGGACCACCGCCCAGCTCGCCGACTTCACCCACACCTGCTTCATGGTCACGCCGTACGAGGGGTACGTGGCCGTCGCCGAGGCGCTCGCCGAGCTGACGCCGGGCGACCACGCCAAGAAGTCGGCGCTGTTCAACAGCGGTGCCGAGGCCGTCGAGAACGCCGTCAAGATCGCGCGTGCGTACACCGGGCGGCAGGCGGTCGTCGTCTTCGACCACGGCTACCACGGCCGCACCAACCTGACGATGGCGCTGACCGCGAAGAACATGCCGTACAAGCACGGCTTCGGTCCGTTCGCGCCCGAGGTGTACCGCGTGCCGGTCGCCTACGGCTACCGCTGGCCGACGGGTGCGGAGAACGCCGGCCCGGAGGCCGCCGCGCAGGCCATCGACCAGATCTCCAAGCAGGTCGGGGCGGAGAACGTGGCCGCGATCATCATCGAGCCGGTGCTCGGCGAGGGCGGCTTCATCGAGCCGGCCAAGGGCTTCCTGCCCGCGATCAGCGAGTTCGCCTCGGACAACGGCATCGTGTTCGTCGCCGACGAGATCCAGTCCGGCTTCTGCCGCACCGGCCAGTGGTTCGCCTGCGAGGACGAGGGCATCGTCCCGGACCTGATCACCACCGCGAAGGGCATCGCGGGCGGTCTGCCGCTGGCCGCCGTCACCGGCCGCGCGGAGATCATGGACGCCGCGCACGCGGGCGGTCTGGGCGGCACCTACGGCGGCAACCCGGTGGCCTGCGCCGGCGCGCTCGGCGCCATCGAGACGATGAAGGAGCTCGACCTCAACGCCAGGGCGAAGAACATCGAGGCGGTCATGAAGGCCCGGCTCACCGCCATGGCCGAGAAGTTCGACATCATCGGCGACATCCGCGGCCGTGGCGCGATGATCGCCATCGAGCTGGTCAAGGACCGCGCGACCAAGGAGCCGCACCCGGAGGCGACCGCCGCCCTGGCGAAGGCCTGCCACCAGGAGGGCCTGCTGGTCCTGACCTGTGGCACGTACGGCAACGTGCTGCGCTTCCTGCCGCCGCTGGTCATCGGCGACGACCTGCTGAACGAGGGTCTGGACCTCATCGAGCAGGCGTTCGCGCGCATCTGAGCCGGCATCGGGGCAGGTGAGCCGCCCGCCGGGGCCCCGGAACCGGCGAGCGGCAGAGCGTGTGAAGAACGTGTGCGAGGTGGATGGCAGGAGTCCGTTGCCCCTGTCGCGGGGCCACCCCCTGTCGTAGGTTTCTTCCCGGATGAGAGATACACCCCGTCCGCGGGAAACCGCGGGCGGTTCAGGACGGGGCCTCCCCAGCTTCGACCTGGTCGTGCCTCGCGCACACAAACCGGGGCCTGATGGCTTCGGGTCTCCTCACGATCGGACGGTCGCCCGCCCCAAACCCCCCGGGGCGCGCGACGTTCCGGTCGGGACGGCCGCCCAGGCACCTCGACGGCAAGCCGTTCCCCGAAGGGCCGACGCACACCCCCCCTTGCGCCGGCCCTTCGGTGTGCCGGGCCCCCCACCTGCGAAGCTGGGCACCATGCTGCTGCTCGCACCGCCCGTCCTGCTCTTCGCGCTGATCACCTGGCAGGTCGTCGCCGACGGTCCGCTGGTGGACCTCGACGAGCGGCTGAGCCGGGCCCTGGTCCACCCGGACCGGGCCTCCGAACTCCTCGCCGACCTGGGCAACGTCCAGGTGGCCCTACCCGTCCTGGCGGCGGCGCTGGCCGGTGCCGCGTGGCACGGCCGCGCCGGGGGACTGGACCGCTGGTGGCTGCCGCCGCTCGCCGGGGCCGGGGCGATGGTCCTGGTGCCGGTGCTGGTCGCTCCGCTGAAGGAGTGGACCGACCGGCCCGGCACCCCGGCCGTGCCGCCGGCGGTCGGCTACTACCCCTCCGGGCACACCGCCACCGCCGTGGTGGCGTACGGCGCGGCGGCGCTGCTCCTCCTTCCGCTGCTGCGTTCGCCCGCGGTCCGCCGCGCGCTCGTCGGGGTCTGTGCCGTCCTGGTCGCCGGCGCCTCGTACGGGCTGGTGCGCCGGGGCTACCACTGGCCGCTGGACGTGGCGGCCAGCTGGTGCCTCGGCGCGGTGCTGCTGACCGGTCTGTGGCTGCTGGTCAGCCGAAGTAGCCGTCGAAGGTCCGCTGGAACTCCCAGCCGCCGAACCGGTCCCAGTTGATCGACCAGGTCATCAGCCCGCGCAGCGCGGGCCAGGTCCCGTGGGTCGCGTACGAGCCGCAGTTCGTGCGCTTCGTCAGGCAGTCGAGGGCCTTGGTGACCTCGGCCGGGGGCACGTGGCCGTTGCCCGCGTGGGTCGTGGCCGGCATGCCGATGGCGATCTGGTCGGCGCGCAGCGGCGGGAAGACGTTGTTCGCGTCGCCCGCGACCGGGAAGCCGGTGAGCAGCATGTCGGTCATGGCGATGTGGAAGTCGGCGCCGCCCATGGAGTGGTACTGGTTGTCCAGGCCCATGATCGGGCCGGAGTTGTAGTCCTGGACGTGCAGCAGGGTCAGGTCGTCGCGCAGGGCGTGGATCACGGGGAGGTACGCGCCCGCCCTCGGGTCCTGGCCGCCCCACTTGCCGGTGCCGTAGTACTGGTAACCGAGCTGGACGAAGAAGGTCTCCGGGGCCATGGTCAGCACGAAGTCGTCGCCGTACTTGGCCTTGAGGGTCTTCAGCGCGGAGATCAGGTGGACGATCACCGGGGTCTTCGGGTTCCTGAAGTCGGTGTCGTCGGCGTTCAGGGAGAGCGAGTGGCCCTCGAAGTCGACGTCCAGGCCGTCGAGTCCGTACTCGTCGATGATCTTCGAGACGGAGGAGACGAAGGTGTCCCGGGCCGCCGCGGTGGTCAGCTGCACCTGGCCGTTGGCGCCGCCGATGGAGATCAGCACCTTCTTCCCGGCCGCCTGCTTGGCCTTGATCGCCGCCTTGAACTCAACGTCGCTCTCCACGCCCGGGCACTCGGACGCGGGGCAGCGGTCGAAGCGGATGTCGCCGGAGGTGGCCGTGGTGGGCTCGCCGAAGGCCAGGTCGATGACGTCCCAGCTGTCGGGGACGTCGGCGAGGCGGGTGTAGCCGGAGCCGTTGGCGAAGGTCGCGTGGAGGTAGCCGACCAGGGCGTGCGGCGGCAGTCCGGAGTCGCCGCCGCCGGAGTCGGGGGCGGTGGTCGTCGCGGTCACCGTGGCCGAACGGGCCGACTCCCCCGCGTCGTTCACGGCGGCGACCTGGAAGGCGTACGCCGTCGAGGGCGACAGTCCGGTGAGGGTGGCCGAGGTGCCGGTCACCGTCCTGACCCTGATGCCGTCGCGGTAGACGGCGTAGCCGGTGGCGCCCGCGACCGGTGACCAGGACAGGGCCACGCTCGTGGAGGTGACGGTGCCGGCCGTGAGCCCGGTGGGCGGCGCGGGCGGCTGACCGGTCTCGCCGCCCGGACCGGTGAGGGAGATGTCGTCGGCGTGGTAGGCGCCGGTGCCGTACCAGCCGTGGGTGTGGATCGTGACGCGGGTGGTGGCGGGGCCGGTGCGGAAGGTGGTGGTGAGCTGCTGCCAGTCGGGGGCGGACTGGGTCCAGGTGGAGACGTCGGTGGTGCCGGTGCCGCTCGCACCGAGGTGGACGTAGGCGCCGCGTACATGGCCGGAGAGCGTGTACTGGGAGTCCGGTTTCACGGTGACGGTCTGCGAGCAGCGGGCGTTGTCGGCTCCGGAGGGGGTGGCCTTCAGCGCCGAAGTGCCGCTGTGGACCGGTGCGTTCACGATCGCGCCGGCCGTGCAGCTCCAGCCGTCGAGGCCGGCTTCGAAGCCGCCGTTGCGGGCGAGGTCGGCGTCGGCCGCGCGGGCGGCCGGCGCCAGCGCCGTCGTGCCGGTCGCGGCGAGGGCGGTGGCGGTGAGCAGCGCGGCGAGGGGCCTGCGCGCGAAGGGTCTGGGGCGGTCCACAAGGGCCTCCGGGCATGGGGGGATTGGAGGGGTGGAGCGCGCTCAATTTGGTCCAGACCAATTCGGTTGTCAAGCCCCCGCGCGGCTCAGCTGTCGAAGCCCAGGCCCAGCCTGTCCATCGTCCGCAGCCACAGGTTGCGCCGCCCGCCGTGGGCGTCCGCCCTGGCCAGCGACCACTTGGTGAGGGCGATGCCGGTCCAGGCGAACGGCTCCGGCGGGAAGGGCAGCGGCTTCCTGCGCACCATTTCCAGCTCCGTGCGCTCGGTCCGCTCCCCCGCCAGCAGGTCGAGCATCACCTCGGCCCCGAAGCGGGTGGCGCCGACGCCCAGCCCGGTGTAGCCGGCGGCGTACGCCACCCGGCCCGCGTGGGCCGTGCCGAAGAACGCCGAGAAGCGGGAGCAGGTGTCGATCGCGCCGCCCCAGGCGTGCGTGAAGCGCACGCCCTCCAGCTGCGGGAAGCAGGTGAAGAAGTGCCCGGCGAGCTTGGCGTAGGTCTCCGGCCGGTCGTCGTACTCGGCGCGCACCCGGCCGCCGTACGGGTAGACCGCGTCGTAGCCGCCCCACAGGATGCGGTGGTCGGCGGAGAGCCGGAAGTAGTGGAACTGGTTGGCGCTGTCGCCCAGGCCCTGGCGGTTCCGCCAGCCGACGGACGCCAGCTGGGCGGCGGTGAGCGGCTCGGTCATCAGGGCGTAGTCGTACACCGGGACGGTGTAGGAGCGGACCCGTCTGACCAGGCTGGGGAAGACGTTGGTGCCGAGCGCCACCTGGCGGGCGCGGATCCGTCCGTAGGGGGTGTCCACGGCCATGCCGGTGCCGTACGGCTTGAGGGTGAGGGCGGGGGTGTGCTCGTACACGCGCACACCGAGCGCGCGGCAGGCCCGCTTCAGTCCCCAGGCCAGCTTGGCCGGGTGGAGCATCGCCACGCCCCGGCGGTCCCAGAGCCCGGCCCGGAAGGTCGGGGAGTCCACCTGCTCCCGTACCGCGTCGGCGTCCAGGAAGTCGACGCCCTCGGCGAGGCCCGCACGCTCGATCTCCTGGTACCAGTCGCGCAGTTCCCGGGCCTGGTAGGCCTCGGTGGCGACGTCGATCTCGCCGGTGCGTTCGAAGTCGCAGTCGAGGGAGTGGCGGGCGACCGCCTCCTCGATGGCGTCGAGGTTGCGGGCGCCCAGCCGCTGGAGGGTGTGGATCTCGTCCGGCCAGCGGGCGAGCCCGTTGGGCAGTCCGTGGGTGAGGGAGGCGGCGCAGAAGCCGCCGTTGCGGCCGGAGGCGGCCCAGCCCACCTCTCGGCCCTCCACCAGCACCACGTCCCGCGCGGGGTCGCGTTCCTTGGCGACCAGCGCGGTCCACAGTCCGCTGTAGCCGCCGCCGACCACCAGCAGGTCGCAGGTCTCGGCGCCGGTGAGGGCGGGTTCGGGATCCGGCTTGCCGGGGTCGTCCAGCCAGTAGGCGACCGGCCGGGCTTCGGAGAGGGATCTCGTCCAACGGCTCATGGCGCTCGGGGCCATGATTTCAACTCCCTACGGGGGACTGCGGTGTGTGGTGGGCTATGCCTTCTGCCGGTTTCGGCGGTTTCCCACGGCCATGGAGACCAGCACCAGCGCGACGGCGACGACGAACATGGCCGTGCCGATGACGTTGATCTGCACGGGAGTTCCGCGCTGTGCGGAGCCCCAGACGAACATCGGGAAGGTGACGGTCGAGCCGGCGTTGAAGTTGGTGATGATGAAGTCGTCGAAGGAGAGCGCGAAGGCGAGCAACGCGCCCGCCGCGATGCCCGGCGCCGCGATCGGCAGGGTGACCCGCAGGAACGTCTGGACGGGACCGGCGTACAGGTCCTGCGCGGCCTGCTCCAGCCGGGGGTCCATCGACATCACGCGTGCCTTGACGGCGACCACGACGAAGCTGAGGCAGAACATGACGTGGGCGATCAGGATCGTCCAGAAGCCGAGCCGGGCGCCCATGTTGAGGAACAGGGTGAGCAGCGAGGCCGCCATGACCACCTCGGGCATCGCCATCGGCAGGAAGATCAGCGAGTTCACCGCGCCGCGGGCCCGGAAGCGGTAGCGGACCAGCGCGAAGGCGATCAACGTGCCGAGCAGGGTGGCGCCGAGCGTCGCCCACAGGGCGATCCGGAGGCTGAGCGTCAGCGATCCGCAGAGCCCGGAGACCCCGCAGGGGTCGCGCCACGCCTCCGTGGAGAATGCCTGCCACTCGTAGTTGAAGCGCCCCTTCGGGTCGTTGAAGGAGAACACGGTGACGACGACGTTCGGCAGGAGGAGGTACGCGAGCGTCAGGAGTCCCGCGACGACGACGAGACGGCGTTTGAGCCATGTGACGAAGGCCATTTAGACCAGGTCCTCCGTTCCCGACTTGCGGATGTAGAACGTGACCATGAAGAGGATCGCGGCCATCAGGATGAACGAGAGCGCCGCCGCCGTCGGATAGTCGAGGATCCGCAGGAACTGCGACTGGATGACGTTGCCGACCATGCGGGTGTCGGTGGAGCCGAGCAGGTCCGCGTTGACGTAGTCGCCGGTGGCCGGGATGAAGGTGAGCAGCGTGCCGGAGACCACGCCGGGCATCGACAGCGGGAAGGTGACCTTGCGGAAGGTCGTCGAGGGGCTGGCGTACAGGTCGTTCGCCGCCTCGTGCAGCCGGGGGTCGATGCGCTCCAGCGAGGTGTAGAGCGGCAGGACCATGAACGGCAGGAAGTTGTACGTCAGACCGCAGACCACCGCGAGCGGGGTGGCGAGCACCCGGTCGCCGGCGGTCCAGCCGAGCCAGGCGGTGACGTCGAGGACGTGCAGGGCGTCCAGGGCGCCGACCACGGGTCCGCCGTCGGCGAGGATCGTCTTCCAGGCGAGGGTGCGGATCAGGAAGCTGGTGAAGAACGGCGCGATCACCAGGATCATGATCAGGTTGCGCCAGCGTCCCGCGCGGAACGCGATCAGATACGCCAGCGGGTAGCCGAGCAGCAGGCACAGCACGGTCGCGGAGGCCGCGTAGAGCACCGAGCGGACGAACTGCGGCCAGTACTCGGACAGCGCGTCCCAGTAGGTGGCGAAGTGCCAGGTGACCTCGTAGCCCTCCTCCAGGGAGCCCGTCTGCACGGACGTGGAGGCCTGGTAGATCACCGGCAGCGCGAAGAAGACCAGCAGCCACAGCAGTCCGGGCAGCAGGAGCAGGTACGGCGTCCAGCGGCCCCTCCTGCGCGGCGCCTTCGGCTCCGGCGGGGCGGGCGCCAGGGGCGGCGCCTCGGTGACCGTCGTCATCGGGCGGCCTCTTCCCCGACGGTCCCGACGCCCGCCGAGCCCACCGTCCCGGCAAGCGGGGACTGGGCCGCGTCCAGTCCGAAGGTGTGCGCCGGGTTCCAGTGCAGGACGACCTCCGCGCCGGGCACCAGCCGGGGGTCGCGGTCGATGTTCTGCACGTAGACCTCGACGTCGGAGCAGACCGGGCTGTCGACGACGAACTGCGTGGAGACGCCGATGAAACTGGAGTCGGCGATCCGGCCGGTGATCCGGTTGCGGCCCTCGGGTATCGCGTCCGCGTCGTCGGCGTGGGTGAGGGAGATCTTCTCCGGCCGCACACCGACCAGGACCCTGCCGCCGGCCGTGGCGGCCGCGCTGTTGCGGGCCCCGGGCAGGACGAGCCTGCCGCCGCCCGCCTTCAGTACGACGTCGTCCCCGGACCTGGTGTCGACCTCGGCCTCGATGAGGTTGGAGGTGCCGAGGAAGTTGGCGACGAAGGTGGTGCGCGGGTTCTCGTACAGGTCGGCGGGCGAGCCCAGCTGCTCGACCCGGCCGGCGTTCATCACGGCGACCGTGTCGGCCATGGTCATGGCCTCCTCCTGGTCGTGGGTGACGTGCACGAAGGTGATGCCGACCTCGGTCTGGATGCGCTTGAGCTCCAGCTGCATCCGGCGGCGCAGCTTCAGGTCGAGGGCGCCGAGCGGCTCGTCGAGGAGCAGCACCTTCGGGTGGTTGATGAGCGCGCGGGCCACCGCGACGCGCTGCTGCTGGCCGCCGGAGAGCTGGTGCGGCTTCTTGCGCGCCTGCTCGCCGAGCTGGACCAGCTCCAGCATCTCCTCGACCTGCTTCTTCACGGACTTGATGCCACGCCGGCGCAGACCGAAGGCGACGTTCTCGAAGATGTCGAGGTGCGGGAAGAGGGCGTAGGACTGGAAGACGGTGTTCACCGGCCGCTTGTACGGCGGGAGCGCGGTGACGTCCTGGTCGCCGAGGTGGACGGTGCCGGAGGTGGGCTCCTCCAGGCCGGCGATCATGCGCAGGGTGGTGGTCTTGCCGCAGCCGGACGCGCCGAGCAGCGCGAAGAAGGAGCCCTGCGGCACGGTCAGGTCGAGCGGGTGCACGGCGGTGAAGGAGCCGTACGTCTTGCCGATCCCGGTGAGGCGGACGTCGCCGCCGTTGCCGGACGCGGTGGTGTCGTTGGTCGTCGTCATCTGGTCACGCCCCCGTGAGCTTCGCGAACTTCTCTTCGAATGCCGTCTCTTCCTCGGAGCTCAGGGAGCGGAAGGCACGGGACTTGGCCTGCATGGCCTGGTCGGGGAGGATCAGCGGGTTGTTCGCCGCGTCCTCGTCGATCTTCGCCAGTTCGTCCTTGACGCCGTCGACCGGGCAGACGAAGTTGATGTAGGCGGCGAGCCGGGCGGCCGGCTCCGGCTCGAAGTAGTAGTCGATGAGCCGTTCGGCGTTCGTCTTGTGCCGGGCCTTGTTGGGGATGAGCAGGGCGTCGGTGGACGTCATGTAGCCGCTGTCCGGGATCAGGAACTCGATGTCCGGGTTGTCGGCCTTGAGCTGGACGACGTCACCGGCCCAGGCGAGACACGCGGCGAAGTCGCCCTTGGTGAGGTCGGCGGTGTAGTCGTTGCCGGTGAAGCGGCGGATCTGCCCCTTGTCGACGGCCCTTTGCAGCCGGGCGATGGCCGCGTCGTAGTCGTCGGCGGCGAACCTCGCCGGGTCCTTGTCCATGTCGAGCAGCGTCATGCCGACGGTGTCGCGCATCTCGGTGAGCAGGCCGACGCGGCCCTTGAGCTTCGCGTTGTCCAGCAGGTCGGAGAGGGTCCTCACCTCGACGCCGTCGAGCGCCTTCTTGTTGTAGGCGATGACCGTGGAGATGCCCTGCCAGGGGTAGGAGTAGGCGCGGCCCGGGTCCCAGTCGGGGTTGCGGAACTGGGCGGACAGGTTGGTGAAGGCGTTCGGCAGGTTGGACGGGTCGAGCTTCTGCACCCAGCCGAGGCGAATGAGCCGGGCGGCCAGCCAGTCGGTGAGGACGACGATGTCACGGCCGGTGTCCTGACCGGCGGCGAGCTGCGGCTTGATCTTGCCGAAGAACTCGGTGTTGTCGTTGATGTCCTCGGTGTACGTGACCTTGATGCCGGTGCGCCGCGTGAACGCGTCCAGCGTGGGGTGCTTCCGCCCGCTCTCGTCGACGTCCATGTACTCGGTCCAGTTGGAGAAGGCGACGGTCTTCTCCTTCTCCGAGTGGTCCTCGGCCGAGACGCCGCCCCGGGTGGTGCCGGCCGCGGGGATGCCGCAGCCGCTCAGCGCACCGGCCGCGCCGGCCGCGAGCACCCCGCCCGCGGAGGCGCGCAGCAGGGAGCGGCGGGTCAGCGCCGCCCTGCCGTCGCGGAAGCTGCGCCGTATCGCGGCCAGTCGGGCCGCGGAGAGGCGGTCGGGCTCGTACTGCTCCATACGCGTGGTGCCCTTTCGGGAGGTCGGCCGCTGGTCGGACGGCCTGGCTGCTATCGGTCCCCGAAGACGGTGCGGTGCCAGTCCTTGCGCACCACCGCGGTGTTGTCGTACATCACGTGCTTGATCTGCGTGTACTCCTCGAACGAGTACGCGGACATGTCCTTGCCGAAGCCGGACGCCTTGGAGCCGCCGTGCGGCATCTCGCTGATGATCGGGATGTGGTCGTTGATCCACACGCAGCCGGCCCTGATCTCGCGGGTGGCGCGGCCCGTGCGGTACACGTCCCGGCTCCACGCGGAGGCGGCGAGCCCGTACGGGGTGTCGTTGGCGAGCGCGATGCCCTCGTCGTCGGTGTCGAAGGGCAGGACGACCAGGACCGGGCCGAAGATCTCGGCCTGCACGACCTCGCTGTCCTGCGGCGCGTCGGCGATGAGGGTGGGGCGGTAGTAGGCGCCCTTCTCCAGCTCCCCCCGCGGGGCCTCGCCGCCGGTCACCACGCGCGCGTAGGCGCGGGCCCGGTCGACGAAGCCGGCCACCCGGTCGCGCTGGGCGTGCGAGACCATCGGGCCGAGGTCGGTGCCGGGGGCGAAGGGGTCGCCGAGCCGGACGGTCTCCATCAGGGCGGCGGTCCGCTCGACGAACGCCTCGTACAGCGGGCGCTGCACATAGGCGCGGGTGGCGGCCGTGCAGTCCTGCCCGGTGTTGATGAGGGCGCCCGCGACCGCGCCGTGGACGGCGGCGTCGAGGTCGGCGTCGTCGAAGACGACGAAGGGCGCCTTGCCGCCGAGTTCGAGGTGGAGGCGCTTGACGGTGGCGGTGGCGATCTCGGCGACGCGCCGGCCGACGGGGGTGGAGCCGGTGAAGGAGGTCATTGCCACGTCGGGGTGGCCGACCAGGTGCTCGCCGGCCTCCCTGCCGGTGCCGGTGACGATGTTGACCACACCGTCCGGGAGACCGGCGTCGGTGGCGGCCCGCGCGAAGAGCAGCGAGGTGAGGGGGGTGAGTTCGGCGGGCTTGAGCACGATGGTGTTGCCCGCGGCGATCGCCGGGAGGATCTTCCAGGCGGCCATCTGGAGCGGGTAGTTCCAGGGGGCGATGGAGCCGATCACCCCGATCGGCTCGCGGCGCACGTAGGAGGTGTGGTCGCCGGAGTACTCGCCGGCCGACAGGCCCTGGAGGTGTCGGGCGGCTCCGGCGAAGAAGGCGATGTTGTCGACCGTGCCCGGCACGTCGAACTCGCGGCTCAGCTTGAGGGGTTTGCCGCACTGCGACGACTCGGCGCGGGCGAAGTCCTCCGCGCGCTCCGCGACGACGGCGGCGAACCGGTGCAGCGCGTCGGACCGCTCGCCCGGCGTGGCCCCGGCCCACGCCGGGAACGCCTCCCGCGCGGCGGCGACGGCCGCGTCGACGTCGTCGGCGCCGGCGAGGTCGTAGGTGAGGACGCCCTCGCCGGTGGCCGGGTCGACCACCGTGTGCGTACGTCCCGAGGTGCCCCGCGCCGGACGGCCCGCGATGAACTGCGCCCCGTCCGCGAAGTGGTCCCCGGCGGGGAATCGTTCCGGGGTGGCGTTGCCCGGGTTGTGCATGTCGCTCTCCTCCGTTCGCCGAGGGGGCGGCGTGGCTCCGGCTCGATTTGAGTGCCGATCCTGACAGAGCAAAGGCACTCCAACAAGGGATTCCGTTGTTGCCTTTTGGTTACGCGACGGAATCTGTCGACCAGGTGTCGAGTGGCGACGGAAAAGGCAGGACGGAGTGTCGGTGGTCGCTGTCAGACTCGGGGCATGGAGGAGATCACGGGGGTGGCGGTGGGCGGGACGACGGGGGCGATCGGTTCCAGGGAGGCGCTGACCGAGGCGGTGCGGGCCGGGGCGCGGGTCAAGTACCTGCGCTTCTGGGGGCACCGGCCGCTGCCCGACGGCCGGATCGGGGCGAGCTGTCTGAGCCAGTGGTGGCCGTCGCCGTTCACGGTGGCGGGCGTGGAGTACGCGACCGCGGAGCACTGGATGATGGCCGCCAAGGCCCGGCTGTTCGGGGACGCGGAGGCGGAGCGGCTGGCGCTGGACGCCGGGCACCCCTCGGAGGCGAAGAAGGCGGGGCGGCTGGTGCGGGGCTTCGACGAGGCGGTATGGCGCCGGGAGCGGTTCGGCATCGTCGTCGAGGGCAGCGTGCACAAGTTCACGGCACACCGGGACCTGGGAGCCTTTCTGCTGAACACGGGCGAGCGTGTGCTGGTGGAGGCGAGCCCCGTGGACCGGGTCTGGGGCATCGGCCTCGCGGCGGACGACGAGCGGGCGGCGGACCCGGAGCGGTGGCGGGGCCCGAACCTGCTGGGCTTCGCGTTGATGGAGGCACGGACACGGCTCCGGGCGGGCGGACCGGGGCGGGCGGGCGACGGCGCGACCGGCGGCTGAGGACGCGGACACCGCGCCGGGCCGGCGACGCGGCGGCTGGGGCTCGGCGGTGACGGGTGAGGGCTGACCCAGGGGCGGGCCCCGCCCCGCCCGGGTTCCGGCCCGGCTTCGACCGGTTCCGGTCAGGTTCGGACCCCCGTCCGGCCGGGGACCGGCCCGGGGACCGGCCGGGGACCGGCCCGGTTCCAGCACGATGTCGAGCGGGTCCCGGCCGGACATGGGCAGACCCCGCGGCCAGGGGTGGACGGCCTACGTGACCTGGCGCTCGCCCGGCGGGCAGGCGCACGGGGCCGTGGAGTGCGTGGCCGCCGGAACCGCCCCCGCTTCCGCCCCCGCTCCCGTCTGCCGCGCTAGGTGACGAGGATCAGGATGCCGAAGCCGACCCCCAGCGCGCTGCCCACCGCTCCGCAGATGATCCCGGCCAGGGCCTGGCCGGCGTTCGTGGCCTCGCCCCGGGCGGCCTTGCCCCGGCCGATCCCGCCGAAGATCACGGCCAGCACGCCCAGCAGGATGGCCACCGGCCAGATGCAGAAGACAACGGCCGAGATGATGCCGAGCACGAGGCCGGTGACGCCCATTCCGTTGCTCGGCGGAGCGGCCATGCCGGACCAGCCGTAGGGCGCGGGCCCGGGCGTGCCGCCGTACCCGCCGGGATAGCCGTACGGCATCCGGCCGGGCCCCTCGGGGCCGACGGGCGGCGGCGGGACGGGCTCACCCCCGGCCGGGGGTGCGAAGGGATTGACCGCCGGGGTGGGGGCGGAGGAGTGTGCGGGAGCCTGCGGGACGGACGGACCGGCCCACGGCTGCGCGGTGTACGGGGCGGGGGCGGGCTCACCCATCGCCGGGAACGACGTCACCGTCTGCTGGTCATGGACGGAAGGGCTCGTGGGCGCGGACGGCACGGACGGCGCGGACCACGGCTGCGGGTTGTCCCCGGCGGCAAGCGTCTCGCTGCGGTCCACGGCCCGCCCGCCACCGGCCGACCGGCCGTCGGCGGGAGTGCGGTGCCTCGGCGGCGCCCAGGGATCGGGCGTGCCCGCGGCATCCGGGGTCTCCGCGGTCCCCACGTCCACCAGCGAACCGTCCTGCGGCACCACGTTCTCCGCACCGCCGTCGGCCGGTGCCGGCCACACGTCACCGGTGTGCGGAGCACCGGTCTGCGAACCGCCCGCGGAGTGCTCCCGCGCCTCCGGCGTCTGTGCGTCGTCGGACATGCGCTGGGCCCCCTCCGTCGGACGTTCCGTCATGCTACGACCCGTCCGCACTCCGCGCGCGCCCGGCCTACGATGATCCCCGAACCACCGATCAGCCGATCACCCGCGTCCCGCCGCACACCGGCCGCGGACGCCGTTCCCGGGGAGGGACCTTGACCGACCACCTCGACGCAGCCGCCGGCGGCACGGGCCGCGACCTGCACGCCTTCATCGCCGGGCTGCCCAAGGCCGAACTGCATGTGCACCACGTCGGCTCCGCCTCCCCCCGCATCGTCGCGGAACTCGCCGCCCGCCACCCCGACTCCAAGGTGCCCACCGACCCCGAGGCGCTGGCCGACTACTTCACCTTCACGGACTTCGCGCACTTCATCGAGCTGTACCTGTCCGTCGTCGACCTCGTGCGCACCCCCGAGGACGTCCGGCTGCTGACGTACGAGGTGGGGCGCGAGCTGGCCCGGCAGCAGGTGCGGTACGCCGAGCTGACCGTCACCCCGTTCTCCTCCACCCGACGCGGGATCGACGAGCGTGCCTTCATGGACGCGATCGAGGACGCCCGCAAGGCGGCCGAGTCCGAGTTCGGGACCGTGCTGCGCTGGTGCTTCGACATTCCCGGCGAGGCCGGGCTGGAGTCCGCCGAGGAGACGTTGCGGCTCGCCACCGACGACCGGCTGCGCCCGGAGGGCCTGGTCTCCTTCGGCCTCGGCGGCCCGGAGATCGGCGTGCCGCGCCCGCAGTTCAAGCCGTACTTCGACCGCGCCATCGCCGCCGGCCTGCACTCCGTGCCGCACGCCGGCGAGACCACCGGCCCGCAGACGGTGTGGGACGCGCTGAACGACCTCGGCGCCGAGCGCATCGGGCACGGCACCAGCTCCGCCCGGGACCCCGAGCTGCTCCGGCACCTGGCCGAGCGGCGCATCCCGCTGGAGGTGTGCCCCACCTCCAACATCGCCACCCGCGCGGTCACCACCCTCGACGAGCACCCCCTGAAGGACTTCGTCCGGGCCGGGGTGCTGGTGACGATCAACTCCGACGACCCGCCGATGTTCGGCACCGACCTCAACAACGAGTACGCGGTCGCCGCGCGGCTGCTGGAGCTCGACGAGCGGGGCCTGGCCGACCTGGCGCGGAACGCGGTCGAGGCGTCCTTCATGGACGCGGCCGGCAAGGCGCGGCTGGCCGCCGAGATCGACGCCCACACCACGTCCTGGCTCGCCTCCTGACCACTCCCGAAGGGCCGCCATGCCGAACGTGACCGCCGTGGCCCACCGCGGCGACCCCTACCGCGTCCGTGAGAACACGATCGCCTCGCTGCGGTCCGCGCTCCGCCGGGGCGCGGACGCGGTGGAGATCGACGTACGCCTCACCCGGGACGGCGTTCCCGTGCTGCTGCACGACGACACGCTGAAGCGGCTGTGGGAGCACGACCGTCCGGTGCGGTCGCTGTCCTGGGAGGAGGTGCGCGGGATGACGGACGACGGGGTGCCGTCCCTCGCCGACGCGCTGGCGGCGACCGACGGCGGCCGGGTGATGATCGACCTGCCCGGCGAGCCGGACGTCCGGGCCGCGCGCCGGGTGGTGGACACCGTGCGCGCGCAGGGCGCCCAGGACCGCGTCCACTACTGCGCGGGCGCCCCCGCCATGCTCGCCGTCCGCGCGGCGGACCCGTCCGCCGAGATCGCGCTCACCCGGACGACCCTGGCCCCGCCGCGCCCCGGACTGCTGGACGCGATCCGCCCCCGCTGGCTCAACTACCGCTTCGGGCTGGTCGACCGCGCCCTCGCCGACCGCGTCCACCGCGACGGCTACCTGCTGTCGGTCTGGACCCCGGACACCCGCCGCTCCATGCGCCGCCTGCTGGCGCTCGGCGTCGACTCGGTCACCACCAACCGCATCGACGTCCTGTGCGCACTGCGCGACGGCGGAACCCCGTCCGGCGCTTCATGAGGCCCGGCGCTTCGTGAGGCCCGGCCTTATGAGGCCCGGCACTTCATGAGGCCCGGCGCTTCATGAGGTCCCGCAGGGCCGCGGCGACGTCCCCCGGCGCCTCCTCGGCCATGAAGTGCCCGCAGTCCACGGTGGAGTGGCGCAGGTCGGTGGCCCAGGCGCCCCACAGGGCGGCCGCCTCGTAGCCGAGGGCGGCCCCCCAGTCCTGCTGGAGCACGGAGACGGGCATGGTGAGCCGGTTCCCGGCCGCCCGGTCGGCCCGGTCGTGCTCCACGTCGGCCCCGGCGGAGGCGCGGTAGTCGGCGACGATCGACGCGACGGCGTCCCGGCAGGCCGCGAGGTAGGCCGCGCGGACCTCGGCGGGCACGGCGGCGGGGTCCTTCGCCCAGACGTCCAGGAAGTGGCCGAAGAACGCGTCGGCGCTCGCCGCGATCATCCGCTCGGGCAGGCCGGGCGGCTGCGCCATCAGGTAGAGGTGGAAGCCGACGGTGGCCGAGGTGCCGTGCAGCGCCTCCCACATGTCCAGGGTGGGCAGCACGTCCAGGCAGGCCAGGTGGCTGATCGCGGCCGGGTGGTCCAGCCCGGCCCGGAAGGCGACGAGGGCGCCCCGGTCGTGGCCGGCCAGGGCGAACCGCTCGTGGCCCAGGGCGGCGGCCAGCGCGACGGCGTCGGCGGCCATGGTCCGCTTGGCGTAGGTGTCCGGTCCGGCCTCGGCGGGCTTGTCGCTGTCGCCGTAGCCGCGCAGGTCGGGGCAGATGACGGTGTGGTCGGCGGCCAGGTCGGCGGCGACGTGCCGCCACATCAGGTGGGTCTGCGGGAAGCCGTGCAGCAGGACGACCGGGGAGCCGGAGCCGCCGACGGCGACGTTCAGCGCGACGTCCCGGGCGACGGGGACGCGGCGGTAGGTGAAGCCGGGGATGGTGGGATGGGTCATGGCGGGTCTCTTCTCCTCGGGAGCGGCGCCCGGCGTACGGGTGCGGGCGGTGGTCCCCACCCTCGGGGGCGTGGATCAGCAACCGATGAACAGCGGCGTCGGACCCGCCGGGACCGCACTGGAGGGACGGGTGGCGTCGTGCACGTGACGATCGGAGTGCTGGGCGCGGTGGCCGCCTGGGACGAGGCCGGGGAGGTGCTGGCGCTGCGCGGGCCGAAGCACCGCGCGGTGCTGGCCCGGCTGGTGGTCGCGCGCCGCCGGGTGGTGCCGGTGGCGCGGCTGGTGGCGGATCTGTGGGAGGAGCCGCCGGACAACGCCGTGGGCACGGTGCGGACGTTCGTCGGCGGACTGCGCCGGGCGCTGGAACCGGACCGGCCGCCCCGGACCCCGCCCCGCCTGCTGGTCACGGAGGGCCCCGGCTACGCGCTGCGCGCCGCCACCGAGGACGTCGACGCGTGGCGCTTCGAGCAGGCGGTGTCCGCGCCGGCGGACCCCTCCCGGCCGGCGGCGCGGCTCACCGAGACGCTGGACCTGTGGCGCGGCCCGGCCTTCGCGGACTTCGGCGACGAGCCGTGGCTGCGCGCGGAGCGGGCCCGGCTGACGGAGCTGCGGCTGCTGGCGGTGGAGCGGCTGGCCGAGGCCCACCTCGCGTCGGGCGCGGCCGCGCGGGCGGTGCCCGACCTGGACGCGCACGTCACCGAGCACCCCTGGCGGGAGGAGGGCTGGCGGCTGCTCGCGCTGGCGCTGTACCGGTCCGGCCGGCAGGCCGACGCGCTGGCGGTGCTGCGGCGGGCGCGCGGCACGCTCGGGGAGCACCTGGGCGTGGACCCGGGGCCGCGGCTGCGCCGCCTGGAGGAGGACATCCTGCGGCAGGCGGCCCGGCTCGACCCCGACCCCGGCCCGGATGCGACGGCCGGGCTGGTGTGGGAGCGGGCGACCGCCGCCTACGAGCGCGCGGTGCCGTCGCGGGCCGGGACCCGGCTGGAGTCGGCGGCGGGCCTGATGCGCGACCTGGCCGTGACGGGCGGCGGCGGACTGGAGGCGGCGCGGCACCACCGGGCGGCCGCCGTCGCCGCCGCGGAGCAGCTCGGTGACGCGGAACTGACGGCACGTGTGATCGGCGTCTACGACGTGCCGGCCGTCTGGACCCGCTCCGACGACCCGGAACAGGCCCGCCGGCTGGTGGCCGCCGCGGAGCGCACCCTGCGCCGGCTGCCGCCCGAGGGGCACGACGCGGCCCGCTGCCGCCTGCTGGCGACGATCGCCGTGGAGTCGCGCGGCACCCTCCCCACCGACCGGCCCGCCGCGGGCGAGTCGGCACGCCCGCTCCAGGCGGCGCGCCAGGCCGAGGAGATCGCCCGCCGGCTCGACGACGCCCCGCTCCTCGCGTTCGCCCTGAACGGCACGTTCATGCAGACGTTCCACCGCACGGGGCTGGCCGCCCGGCGGGACGCGATCGGCGCGGAGACCGTGGCCCTGGCGGCACGCCACGGCCTGCCCCGGTACGAGGTGCTCGGCCACCTCGTCCGCGTCCAGTCGCGCTGCGCCCTGGGCGATCTCGCGGGAGCCGACCGGCACGCGACGGCGGCGGACGACCTGGCGGCCCGTCACGAGCTGCCGCTGGTCGGGGTGTTCACCACCTGGTACCGCGCCCTGCGGACCTCGCGGGCCGCTCCCCCGGCCACCGCCCTGGCCGCCTACGAACGGGCCGCGGAACTCCTCGACGGCTCCGGCATGGCCGGCCTGCGGGACGGCCTGCTGCCCCTGGCCCGGCTGAGCGTGGCGGTGCGGCACGGCGCACCGCCGCCGGACGGCCGCGACACCGGCTGGGGGCCCTACGAGCCCTGGGTGCGCCCGCTCCTCCTGGCCGCCGGGGGCCGGCGGGCCGAGGCCCGCGCGGCGCTGCGCGGCCTCCCGTCGCCGCCGCGCGACCTGATGTCCGAGGCCCTGTGGTGTCTGGTGGCCCGCGCCGCCGTGGCGGTGGACGACCGGGCGGCGATGCTCCGTGCCCGCGCCCAGCTCCTGCCGGCGGCCGGGGAACAGGCCGCCGGGAGCGGTTTGGTGAGCCTCGGCCCGGTGGCCGGGCACCTGGAGGACCTCACCGCGGCACTGGAACGGGGCGGCTCCCGGCGTACGGGGTGAGCGCCTCCAACTGCTTGATCCTCCTGCGGACGATGTACAGCGGGATCACGCCGAACACCCCGAACGCCATGTCGATGACGGTCCACCAGAAGGGGATCCCGCGGATCGGGCCGCAGACGAGGGCGAGCGGGATGATGCCGGCGCAGGCGATCATGCCGAACTCGATGACCCAGATGTTGCGGACGGGGTCGCGGTAGGGGCCGTAGAAGGCGACCGCGATCACGAGGTGGGCGAAGGCGAGCCAGTCGGTGCCGTAGAGGAGGAAGGGGTAGGTGGCGTCGGCCGTGTCGAGCCCGTCGCGTACGCGCTCGATCCACTCCATGAGGGCGGGAAGGTGCTCGGGCGCGGACAGCGACCGGAGCAGGTCCTCGGCCCAGCGCAGTTCGTGGACGAGGGGGAAGGCCGTGGCGCCGCTGAGCACCAGGCAGACGACGAAGAGGACCAACCACGCGCGGATGCCCTTGAGCAGGGCGGCTCTGTCGCTCATGGCAGCAGCGTACGCCTGGAATTGAACATGTTCAAAAATGCTGCCGGAGGCGGAAAACACGTCGGCCCCGGACGGTGGGTCACCGTCCGGGGCCGACGTTCGGACGCCTACGCGTCCAGGGACGTCATCACGTGCTTGATGCGCGTGTAGTCGTCGAAGCCGTAGGCGGAGAGGTCCTTGCCGTAACCGGACTTCTTGAAGCCGCCGTGCGGCATCTCCGCGACCAGCGGGATGTGGGTGTTGATCCACACACAGCCGAAGTCGAGCTTCTTGGACATGCGCATCGCGCGGGAGTGGTCCTTGGTCCACACCGAGGAGGCCAGCGCGTACTCGACGCCGTTGGCGTACTCGACGGCCTGGTCCTCGTCGGTGAAGCGCTGCACGGTGATGACCGGGCCGAAGACCTCCTTCTGGATGATCTCGTCGTCCTGGGTGAGGCCGGAGACGACGGTCGGCGCGTAGAAGAAGCCCTGCTCGCCGACGCGCTTGCCGCCGGCCTCCACGCGCGCGTGCGCGGGCAGCCGCTCGATGAAGCCCTCGACCTGCTTGAGCTGGTTGGGGTTGTTGAGCGGGCCGAACAGGACGTCCTCGTCGTCCGGCATGCCGGTCTTGGTCTCGGCGGCGGCCTTGGCCAGCGCGGAGACGAACTCGTCGTGGATCGACTCGTGGACCAGGACGCGGGTGGCGGCCGTGCAGTCCTGGCCGGCGTTGAAGAAGCCCGCCACCGAGATGTCCTCGACGGCCTTGGCGATGTCGGTGTCCTCGAAGACCACGACCGGCGCCTTGCCGCCCAGCTCCAGGTGGACCCGCTTGAGGTCCTTGGACGCGGACTCGGCGACCGACATGCCGGCGCGCACCGAACCGGTGATGGACGCCATCGCCGGGGTGGGGTGCTCGACCATCAGGCGGCCGGTGTCGCGGTCGCCGCAGATGACGTTGAAGACGCCCTTGGGCAGGATCGAGCCGAGGATCTCGGCGAGCAGGACGGTGGAGGCCGGGGTGGTGTCCGAGGGCTTCAGGACGACCGTGTTGCCCGCGGCGATCGCCGGGGCGAACTTCCACACGGCCATCATCATCGGGTAGTTCCACGGCGCGACCTGGGCGCAGACGCCGACCGGCTCGCGGCGCACGATGGAGGTCAGGCCCTCCATGTACTCGCCGGCCGAGCGGCCCTCGAGCATCCGCGCCGCGCCCGCGAAGAAGCGGATCTGGTCCACCATCGGCGGGATCTCCTCGGTGCGGGTGAGCCCGACGGGCTTGCCCGTGTTCTCCACCTCGGCCGCGATGAGTTCCTCGGCGCGCTCCTCGAAGGCGTCCGCGATCTTCAGCAGCGCCTTCTGCCGCTCGGCGGGGGTGGTGTCGCGCCAGCCGGGGAACGCCTCGGCGGCGGCGGCCATCGCGGCGTCCACGTCCGCCTGCCCGGACAGCGGAGCGGTCGCGTACGCCTCGCCCGTCGCGGGGTTGACCACCTCGGTGGTCCGTCCGTCGGCGGCGTCCCGGAACTCCCCGCCGATGTAGTTGCGCAGACGACGCAGCTCGGTGCTCACTGCAGGCCCTCCTGGTGTTCCTCGTGGGTGTCCGAGGTGTCTGGGGTGTCGAGAAATGTCGAGTGTCCAACCTCTGAGACACCCACCCTAAACCGAGGACTGACGTTTTCAACACCCCCACCCGCCCCACTCCTGCGAAATCCGCAAGCTGGAGTGCCACAGACAACGAATTTCATCGATCGAGCCTTGCGAAACTGTCGATACGTCGTGCACAGTGACCCCGTGGCCAGTCGAAGCGCAGACCCGAAGGACTCCCGCGAGTCCAAGAACGGCGGCGGTCCCCAGTTGGACGCCGTCTCCCTCGCCATCATCGAGCAGCTCCAGGAGGACGGCCGCCGGCCGTACGCCGCCATCGGCAAGGCCGTCGGCCTGTCCGAGGCGGCCGTGCGCCAGCGCGTCCAGAAGCTGCTCGACCAGGGCGTGATGCAGATCGTCGCCGTCACGGACCCGCTCACCGTGGGCTTCCGCCGGCAGGCGATGGTCGGCGTCAACGTCGAGGGCGACGTGGAGTCCGTGGCGGACGCGCTGACCGCCATGGCCGAATGCGAGTACGTGGTGATGACCGCGGGCTCCTTCGACCTGATGGTCGAGATCGTCTGCGAGGACGACGACCACCTTCTCGAGGTCATCAACAAACGCATCCGGGCCGTGCCCGGAGTGCGCTCCACCGAGAGCTTCGTCTACCTCAAGCTCAAGAAGCAGACCTACATGTGGGGAACCCGATAATCGTGAGCACCGACCGCACCGAGGACCTCAGCAGGACCGCGTACGACCACCTGTGGATGCACTTCACCCGCATGTCCTCGTACGAGAACGCCCCCGTCCCCACCATCGTCCGCGGTGAGGGCACCCACATCTACGACGACAAGGGCAAGCGCTACCTCGACGGCCTCGCGGGCCTGTTCGTGGTCCAGGCGGGCCACGGCCGTACGGAACTCGCGGAGACCGCCGCCAAGCAGGCGCAGGAGCTGGCCTTCTTCCCGGTGTGGTCCTACGCCCACCCCAAGGCCGTCGAGCTGGCCGAGCGGCTCGCCCACGAGGCCCCGGGCGACCTGAACAAGGTCTTCTTCACCACCGGCGGCGGCGAGGCGGTCGAGACCGCCTGGAAGCTTGCCAAGCAGTACTTCAAGCTCACCGGCAAGCCCACCAAGTACAAGGTCATATCCCGCGCGGTGGCCTACCACGGCACCCCGCAGGGCGCCCTGTCCATCACCGGACTGCCGGCCCTGAAGGCCCCGTTCGAGCCGCTGGTGCCGGGCGCGCACAAGGTGCCGAACACCAACATCTACCGGGCGCCGATCCACGGCGACGACCCGGAGGCGTTCGGCCGCTGGGCCGCCGACCAGATCGAGCAGCAGATCCTCTTCGAGGGCCCGGACACCGTCGCGGCCGTCTTCCTGGAGCCGGTGCAGAACGCCGGCGGCTGCTTCCCGCCCCCGCCCGGCTACTTCCAGCGGGTGCGCGAGATCTGCGACCAGTACGACGTGCTGCTCGTCTCCGACGAGGTCATCTGCGCCTTCGGCCGGCTCGGCACCACCTTCGCCTGCGACAAGTTCGGCTACGTCCCGGACATGATCACCTGCGCCAAGGGCATGACCTCGGGCTACTCCCCCATCGGCGCCTGCATCGTCTCCGACCGCCTGGCCGAGCCGTTCTACAAGGGCGACAACACCTTCCTGCACGGCTACACCTTCGGCGGCCACCCGGTCTCCGCCGCGGTCGGCGTCGCCAACCTCGACCTGTTCGAGCGCGAGGGCCTCAACCAGCACGTGCTGGACAACGAGGGCGCCTTCCGCGCCACCCTGGAGAAGCTGCACGACCTGCCGATCGTCGGCGACGTCCGCGGCAACGGCTTCTTCTACGGCATCGAGCTGGTCAAGGACAAGAACACCAAGGAGTCCTTCGACGCCGACGAGACCGAGCGGGTCCTGTACGGCTTCCTGTCGAAGAAGCTCTTCGAGAACGGCCTGTACTGCCGCGCCGACGACCGCGGCGACCCGGTCGTCCAGCTCGCCCCGCCGCTGATCTCCGACCAGGAGACCTTCGACGAGATCGAGCAGATCCTGCGCGCGACCCTGTCGGAGGCCTGGACCAAGCTGTAGGCCACCCGGGTTCCCGATCTTCCTTCTGGATGATCAACACCGGCCCCGGTGCCGCCCGTTCGAGTGAGAAACGGCGGCCCGGGGCCGCGTGCTGTCCGGCACGGCGCCGCCGCCTGCCTAGCGTGCCAGTGACCGATCGGCCCTGCCTTCGTTCCCCCGGACGGGGGAATTCACGAATCGCGCACGGCATTTCCGATCCGAACCGAGGTGTACGCCATGGTGGCCCCACCGGACAACGACGTGCTCTGGGCACGTGCCCTGCACTTCCGGTACGACGACGGCTCACCCGGCCTGAGCGGGGTCTCGCTCGGTGTCCGGGAGGGCGAGATCCTCGCCGTCGGCGGCCCGCGCGGGAGCGGCAAGACGACCCTGCTGCGCTGCCTCTCCGGCCTGCTGCCCGCCCGCAGCGGCGAGGTCTGGTTCAACAGCGTGCCCGTGCACACCATGGGCCCCGTGGCCCGCGAGCGGCTGCGCCGGGACCGGTTCGGCTGGGTCGACCCGGCGCCGGAACTGGTCCCCGAGCTGAACGTCTGGGAGAACGCCGCCCTGCCGCTGATGCTGCGCGGCACCGGCCGGCGCCGCGCCAAGACCGCCGCCATGGAGTGGCTGGAGCGCCTCGACGTCGGGGACAGGGCCCGCAGGCACCCCGGGGAGCTGACGCAGGCGGAGCGGCAGCGGGTCTGCATCGCCCGTGCGCTCGCCCCGGCACCCTCGGTGCTGTTCGCCGACGAACCCACCGCCCCGCTGTACCGCGTCGACCGGGGGCACGTCCTGCGCACCCTCACCACCGCGGCCCGCTCGCACGGCATCACCGTGGTCCTCGCGACCCACGACGCCCGGACCGCGGCCCTCGCCGACCGCACGGTGTCGCTGCTCGACGGGCGGCGGGTGCGCACCGTGCACCTGCCCCCGGTCTCCGGGACGCCCGAGACGGAAGGCCGGGCGGCGTGCTCGCTCTCCGTCTGACCCGAAGTGCCCATCCGGCCGTCCAGCTGCGCCGCCTCCTGGTCGCGGCCGCGTCGGCGGGCACGGGCTTCCTGCTGCTGTGCGCCCTCGGCCACGCCCTGGGCCACCCGGACACCCCGGCCGCCTCGACGCTCCGGCTGGCCTGGTGCGCGGCCCCGCTGGCGGCCACGGTGTACTTCGCGATCGCGGTCGCCCGCACCGATCCGGGCACCCGGCCCCGGCCCGGACTGTCGGCGGTCGGTCTCGGTCCCGCCCGTCTCATGGCGGTCTCCGCGGCCACCACGGCCCTGTCCTGCGCGCTGGGCTCGGTGCTGGCCCTGCTCGTCTTCCTCCATCTGCGCGGCGACCTGACCGGCATGCCCTTCGACGGTGCCGCGACGGACTTCCTCGCCGCCGGCCGGCCGCTGCCGCTCCCGGCCGCCCTGACCCTGCTGTCCCTGGTGCCGCTGAGCGCGTCGGCGGCGGTCGCGGTGGCCCTGCGGCCGCGCGAGCCGGGGGCGGGCGCGGCCCCGGCGGCACGGTCGTACGGGCGGTTCGGCGCGTACCGGCGCACGACGGTACGGGAGTCCTTCGGGGCGTACGGACGGTTCGGCAAGCAGTTCGGCGCGGCGGCGCGCGTCCGGCGCCCCGCGGTGGCGGCACCGGTGCCGGAGGGCGCGGCGGACGACGGCGCGGAGTCCCCGGCCGGCGTCCCCCCGGCGGGAGCGAGCGCCGCGCCGGCCGGGCTGCCCTGGGGCATCGCGGTGCTGGCGGCGGGGCTGGCCGTGGAGGCCTTCGCGAGCCGCACGGGCGCCGGGAGCAGCCCGGGCGACCGGCCCGCCGCGCTGCTCGGGCTGGCCCTGGCCTCCGTCGGGCTCGCCCTGGCCGGTCCCGGCCTGACCCATCTGTGCGGCCGGCTCCTCCAGACGGTCCGCCCGGGTGCCCTGCGGCTGCTGGCCGGGCGGGTCCTCATGGCGGAGGCCTCCCGCGTCGGCCGCCCGCTGGGCGTGGTGTGCGCCGTGATCTCGGCCGCGTACGCCATGGCCTCGGTGCAGGACGGCCGGGACGCCTCCTCCGGGCCGCTCGTCACGCTCGGGGTGCTGCTGGTGGCCGGCTGCACGGTGGCGACGCTGCTGACGGCCGCCGTCGAGGCCAAGCAGGCCCGGGCCGGCACCACCGCCGCGCTGCGGCGCCTCGGGGCGCCCACGGCGACGCTGCGCCGGGCCGCCGCGCTCCGCGCGGGCGCGCTGCTCGCGCTGTTCGGGCCGCTGACCCTGGCCGTGGCCGAGCTGTCGGCCTGGCCACTGGCCGGCTGAGGCGGGGCCGGCGGGCCGTACCGGTGCGGAACCGGTGCGACAGCCGGCACGGAAGCCGGTGCGAAAGCCGGTGCGAAAGCCGGTGCGAAAAAGATCCTCGCGGGCCGATGAGTTCCGCTCGGGCCCCCGGTCTACCCCCACGTACACGATGGAACGAACGGGAGAGGCCCCGCCATGTACCAGCAGATGATCTTCGTGAACCTGGCCGTCAACGACCTCGAGGCGTCGAAGAAGTTCTTCACCGGGCTCGGCTACTCGATCAACGAGCAGTTCAGCGACGAGACCGCCGCGTCCGTGGTGATCAGTGACACGATCTTCGCGATGCTGCTGACCCGGCCGAAGTACGCGGAGTTCACGAAGAAGGAGATCGTGGACGCCACGAAGAGCAGCGAGGTCATGCTGGCGCTGAGCGCCGAGAGCCGCGAGAAGGTCGACGAGCTGGTGGAGAAGGCCGTGGCGGCGGGCGGCTCGGACACCGGCGAGACGCAGGACCACGGCTTCATGTACGGGCGCGCCTTCGACGACCTCGACGGCCACACCTGGGAGGTCGTGTGGATGGACCCGGCCGCGATCGAGGGCTGAGCGGCGACAGGTCCTAGCATGGGCGGGTGCAGACGAGTCCCGCCCATGCCGCCCATCACGGGGACCGCGAGATAGAGACGATCGAGGAGTTCGACGCGATCGTCTCCGCCCGCGGCACGCTCTCCGGATTCCGCGTCCAGGCCGTCGATCTGACGGACCGGACACGGGAGTTGCTCACCACCGACACCTCCGAGGCCGTCTTCCTCGGCTGCCGGATGCGTCCGGACGCGGCGGAGAAGCTCCGCGGCGACGGCGCCCTGGTCCTCCCGCCCGTCCCGGGCCTGCCCTTCGACCCCTACCGGGGGCACCTCTACACGCCCGGTGACCTGTTCGCCTCGCTCGACAAGGGCTACGAGGCGACCCCCGACGCGCTGGCCTACGCCTGGTTCCAGCGGACCAGGACCGACGGCGACGTCTTCGCCTCCATGCTGCGCGCGGTCCACGACGACTCCATGTCCGACGCCCTCGACGAACTCCTGCGCGGGGCCCGGGTCGTGGGCGTGATGGGCGGCCACGCGATGGCCCGCGGCACCGAGGAGTTCCGCGGGGCCGCCCGGCTCGGCCGGGCGCTGACCCACGCCGGGTTCACGGTCGCCACCGGCGGCGGCCCGGGCGCGATGGAGGCGGCGAACCTCGGCGCCTACGCCGCCCCGTACGACGCGGAGATGCTGGACGCCGCCTGCGAACTCCTCGCCGCGGCACCGTCGTTCACGCCGTCGGTCACCGACTGGGCGCGCGCCGCCTTCGAGGTGCGCTCCCGCTGGCCGAAGGGCAACCACTCGATCGGCATCCCCACCTGGTTCTACGGCCACGAGCCGCCGAACGCCTTCGCCTCCCACATCGCGAAGTACTTCGCCAACGCCACCCGCGAGGACGGCCTGCTGGCCCGCTGCAACGCGGGGGTCGTCTTCCTGCCGGGCGCCGCCGGGACCGTACAGGAGGTCTTCGACAACGCGACGCCGAACTACTACGAGTCGCGGGGCGAGCCCACGCCCATGGTGCTGGTGAACCGGGCCCACTGGACCGAGAGGCTGCCGGCCTGGCCGCTGCTGCGCTCGCTCGCCCGGGAGCGGTCGATGGAGGCTCGAATCGCACTGGTTGACCGAATCGAGGAGGCTCCGGAGGCGTTGAAACGTCTCGCCGGTTAATAAGAAGGCAAAGCTCCGGTGCGCGGTGGGCATATGCGTTGACACTACTTATGTGGCGCTTATAGATGTGAGTGTCACACGGGAGTGCTGATGGTTCATCAACTCTCCCTCAACCCCCCGCATTTGCGTCTTCACGTAAAGGACAAACGTGGCAGTTCTGTCCGTATCCCGCCGCACCGTCGCGCGTTCCGTGCGCGCCCTCGGTGTCGTCTCCGCGTCGGCCGCCCTCGCCCTCGGCGTGGCCGGCAACGCCGCGGCCTGCAACATCAACGAATTCTCGGCCGAGGCCAAGTGCGACGGTGAGAAGGGTGTCATCACCGTCACCGACGTGGACCCGGCCGGTGTCCCCGCGACCATCACCGTGTTCCTCAAGAACAACGGCGCCGAGGAGAAGATCGGCGAGCAGGTGGTCAAGGGCACCCGTGAGGGCACCACCATCACCTTCGAGGAGGACTGGCAGCCCAACGCCCAGTACCGCATCCACGTCGAGGCCAAGCCCTACGTCGACGAGGACATCAAGCCGGACCTGACCACGCCGGCGACGGCGTGCGAGAAGCCGGAGGAGGAGACCCCGACTCCGACGCCCAGCACCCCGACGGAGACGGCCCCCGCCGAGCAGCCGCCCGCCACCCCGGCCCCGTCGGAGTCGGAGCCGGAGAGCGAGAGCACCCCTCCGGCGGACACCGCGAGCAACGCGCCGTCCCCCGCCGGTGAGTCCAACCTCGCCGAGACCGGCGCCGACTCCAACACCGGTCTGATCGCCGGTGTCGCGGCCGCCCTGGTCGTGGCCGGCGGTGGCGCGGTCTTCTTCGGCATGCGCCGCCGGGGCGCGAAGTCCGAGGGCTGACGCCTCACGGCAGCAGCGCGGCGGCCCGTCCCCTCCGGGGGGCGGGCCGCTTCCGTATGCCGGCGGTTCAGCCGAACGACGCCCGCTCCAGCCAGAACTCCAGCAGCTTCCGGTCGCCGAGCACCTCCAGCCCGGGCGCGTCCAGCGGCAGCCTGCGGTAGAAGGCGAGGAGCACGGAGGTGAGCGGACCGCGCAGGGCGACGGTGGCCCCGGCGTGGCCGCGGCGCCAGGCGATGCCGTCCTCGGTCAGCTCGATCAGCCACTCGGCGTCCAGGGCGGGGTCGGCGTCGGTGGCGTGCAGGTGGAGCGACCGGCCGGGCAGGCGCAGCTCGCCCGTCGGCCGGTCGGGCAGGTTCCGCTGGACGAACCGCACGATCCACAGCCACTCGTCCACCGCGTCCGCGGCGACGTCGGCCGGGACGGTGCCGAGGGGGTGGCCCGCGGCGAGCGCGGCGTCCGCGTGGTGGACGACGAGTTCGTGCGTCATCCGGCGGGCCCAGAATCCGGCGGTGGAGTCCCCGGCCCACGACCAGACGGGCGCCGTGGGCCCGGCCTCCCGCAGCGCGGCGACGACCGCCGCACCGGACTGCGCCAGCCACTCCTCCAGGGCGGCGGCGTCCCCTCGGACCCCGGGCCCCGACGCGCCTGGCACCCGCGCGACGGGGACGTCCTCGCGGGCCCGGGTGCGCACGAGCAGGTCCACCCAGCGCAGGGCCTCCCCGACGTGCAGGACCAGTTCCTCCAGCGTCCAGTCCGGGCAGGTCGGCACGGTGGCGGACAGGTCGGCCCCGGAGGCCAGTACCGTCCCGAACCTCTCCACCTGACGGTCGATCTCGTCGCAGTAGCGGTCGTGCGGCAGACGGGTCATGCCGCTCACCCTAGGAAAGGGACGCTCACTCCAGCACCACGATTTCCGCCGCGTCGAACTCCACCCCGACCTCGGCCCCGGTCTCCGGGGCGGCCCTGAGCGCGCAGGCCGCCTCCAGGCGCGGCGCGTCCTCGGGCCGGAGGCGGACCGCCACATGGGTGCCCCGGAAGGTGCGGGCGGCGACCGTGCAGCGCAGGCCCTCCCCGGCCGGGACCAGGCGGACACCGGCGGGGCGGACGAGGAGCGTCCGCGTGCCCTGCGGGGCGTCCTCGGGCACGGGCACCTTGCCCCAGGGGGTCACCGCGACCCCGTCCGCGACCATCGCCTCGACCACGTTCTCGAAGCCGAGGAAACGGGCCACGAACGCGTCGGCCGGCCGCTGCCACACCTCCAGCGGCGTGCCGGACTGGGCGATCCGCCCGTCCCGCATCACCACCACCCGGTCGGCCAGCGCGAACGCCTCGCCCTGGTCGTGCGTCACGGCGAGCACGGTGGTGCCCAGTCGGCCGAACAGCTCGCGCAGTTCGACGACGAGGCGTTCCCTGAGCGAGCGGTCGAGCTGGCCGAGGGGCTCGTCGAGCATGAGCAGACGGGGACTCGGCGCGAGGGCGCGGGCCAGCGCCACCCGCTGCTGCTCACCGCCGGACAGCGCGGCGACGGCCCTCCCGGCCGCCCCCGGCAGTCCCACGAGCTCCAGCAACTCCCGCACCCGCGCGGCCTGTTCGCCCCGGGAGGCGCCGTGCATGCGCAGCCCGAAGGCGACGTTCCCGCCCACGTCCCGCTGCGGGAACAGCTGGTGGTCCTGGAACATCAGCCCCACCCCCCGCCGGTGCGCGGGCACCCCCGCCTGGTCGCGTCCGTCGAGCAGGACCCGCCCGGAGTCCAGGGGCTGCAACCCGGCCACCGCCCGCAGCAGCGTGGACTTGCCGCTGCCGCTGGGCCCGAGCACGCACACGATCTCGTGCTCGGCGACCCCCAGGCCGACGGCGTCCAGCACGGCCCGCCCGCCGAAGCGGACGGTCGCGCCCTCCAGGCTCAGCAGCATCTAGAACTCCCCGGTCCGGTCGGTCCGCAGCCGCTCCAGCACGAGCAGCGCCACCGCGCACACGATCATCAGAATCGTCGACAGGGCCATCGCCTGCCCGTAGTTGAGGTCCCCGGGCCGCCCCAGCAGCCGCGCCACCGCGACCGGCAGCGTCGGGTTGTCCGGCCGCGCGATGAACACCGTCGCGCCGAACTCCCCGAGCGACACGGCGAAGGCGAACCCGGCCGCGATCAGCAGCGCCCGCCGCACCAGCGGCAGGTCCACCTCCCGCCACGCCCGCCACGGCGACGCCCCGAGCACCGCCGCCGCCTCCCGCAGCCGTACGTCCACGGCCCGCAGCACCGGCAGCATGGTCCGTACGACGAACGGGACGCCGACCAGCGCCTGCGCGAGCGGGACCAGGATCCAGGAGGCCCTCAGGTCCAGCGGCGGCTCGTCGAGGGCGATCAGGAAACCGAAGCCGACGGTCACCGCGGACACGCCGAGCGGCAGCATCAGCAGCACGTCGAACCCGCGCACCAGCCGGCCCGCGTCCCGCCGGGTCAGCGCGACGGAGGCGAGGCCGCCGATCAGTACGGCGATGGCGGTGGCGGCGACGGCGTACCGCAGCGAGTTGCCGACCGCCTCGACGGGCGGGACGAGGAACACTCCCCCGTCCTCACGGGTCAGCGCCCGGTAGTAGCCGAGGCCCGCGCCGGCGAAGGACCGTTGCACCAGCACCGCGAGCGGCAGCAGGAGCAGCACGGCGACGGTGGCGACGACCCCGGCGAGCAGCGCCCACTGCCCGGCGCCGCGCGGGCGGCGCGCGGTCGCCCCGGCGTCGACCAGCCGCAGCGCGGTCTCCCGGCGCCGCACGGTCCAGGCGTGCAGGGCGAGGATGGCGCCCACCGCGACGAACTGGATCATCGTCAGGACGGCGGCGGTGGACAGGTCGAAGATCTCGGAGGTCTGCCGGTAGATCTCCACCTCCAGGGTGGAGAAGGTGGGCCCGCCGAGGATCTGCACCACTCCGAAGGAGGTGAAGGTGAACAGGAAGACCATCAGCGCGGCGGCGGCCACGGCGGGCGCGAGCGCGGGCAGGGTGACGGTCCGCCAGGCCGCGAACCGGGAGGCGCCCAGCATCCGCGCCGCCTCCTCCTGCCGCGGGTCGAGCTGGGACCAGAGCCCGCCCACGGTCCGTACGACCACGGCGTAGTTGAAGAAGACGTGCGCGAGCAGGATCGCCCACACGGTGGTGTCCAGCCGTACGCCCCACAGCTCGTCGAGCAGTCCGCCGCGTCCGACGAGCGCCATGAACGCCGTGCCGACCACGACCGTCGGCAGCACGAACGGCACGGTGACCACGGCCCGCAGCAGCTGCTTGCCCGGGAACGCGAAACGGGCGAACACGTACGCGCCGGGCAGCGCGACCAGCAGGGTGAGGGCGGTGGAGACGAGGGCCTGCCAGGTGGTGAACCACAGGACCTGCCGGACGTCGGACTGCGCCAGGACGTCCCCGATCCGCCCGAGCCGCCACGTCCCGTCGGCCTTCAGTCCGCGCGCGACGATCGCGGTGACGGGATAGGCGAAGAAGACGGCGAAGAACGCGACGGGCACGGCCATCAGGCCGAGCCGCGCCGCGCTCCCGCGCCGTGTCGCCGCGGCCCGCGTCACTTCAGTACGAGCGAGGTCCACGACTTGACCCACTGGTCACGGTTGTCGGCGATCCTCGCCGGGTCCATGGTCTCCGGGTCCTTCGCCCGCGGCCCGAACTTCTCGAACTCCTCGGGCACCTGGGCGGCCTCGCGCACCGGGTACACGAACATGTTGAGCGGCATGTCGTCCTGGAACGGCTTGCTGATGAGGAAGTCGAGCAGTGCCTTGCCGCCCTCGGGGTTCTTCGCGTTGCTCAGCAGTCCGGCGTACTCGACCTGCCGGAAGCAGGTGCCCTCGGCGACACCGGTGGGCGCCGTGTCCGGCTTCGGGTCGGCGTAGATCACCTCGGCGGGCGGCGAGGAGGCGTAGGACACCACCAGCGGACGGTCGGCCTTGGCCTGCTTGCCGCCGGCCGAGCCGGAGAACTCCTCGTTGTAGGCCTGCTCCCAGCCGTCGACCACCTTCACGCCGTTGGCCTTGAGCTTCTTCCAGTAGTCCGCCCAGCCGTCGTCGCCGTACTTCGCGGCGGTGCCGAGCAGGAAGCCGAGGCCGGGCGAGGAGGTGGAGGCGTTCTCGACGACGAGGAGGTCCTTGTACCGGGGGTCGACCAGGTCGTCGAAGGTCTTCGGCGGGGTCAGGTCGTGCTCGCTGAACCACTCCTTGTCGTAGTTGACGCAGATGTCGCCGGTGTCGACGGGCGTCACCCGGTGCCGGTCCCCGTCCACGCGGAACTCGTCGAGGATCAGGTCGGCGTCCTTCGCCTCGTAGGGCTGGAACAGCCCGTTGTCGAGGGCGCGCGAGAGCAGGGTGTTGTCGACGCCGAAGAGGACGTCGCCCTGCGGGTTGTCCTTGGTCAGGATGGCCTTGTTGACGGCCTGTCCGGCGTCGCCGTCCTCGAGGACCTCGACCTTGTAGCCGGACTGCTTCTCGAAGGCGGCGATCACGTCCTTGGACGCGGCCCACGAGTTGTGACTGACGAGGGTCACGGTCTTGGACCCGCCGCCGTCCGCGCCGCCGTCGTCGCCGGACGACCCGCACGCGGACAGGGTGACCAGCCCCAGCCCGACGGCGAGGACGGTGACCTTCTTGGTTATGCCCACTGGATTCCTCCTGGAGTGACCAGGAAGAGACGCGGCCCTGCCCGGGACACCGGTGCGGTGTCCCGGGCAGGGCGCAACAGCTCGAGTGATGACCGATCTCCCTACCCAGAATGACCTGGGCGAGGTTCGGAGGGTCTGCGGCCGGTGCCGCACTCTCAGCGCTGTGGCGCTCCCCTGTCGGAATATGAAGATGTGCTTACACGGGTCACATTACCGCTCGCTCGCGGCGAGCTGACCGCATGCCCCGTCGATCTCCTGACCCCGGGTGTCCCGGATCGTCACCGGCACGCCGTGCGCGGCGATCGCCTCGACGAACGCCTTCTCGTCCTCGGGCCGGGAGGCGGTCCACTTGGAGCCGGGGGTGGGGTTGAGCGGGATGAGGTTGACGTGCACGGGCCGCCCCTTGAGCAGCCGCCCGAGCCGGTCACCCCGCCACGCCTGGTCGTTGATGTCCCGGATGAGCGCGTACTCGATGGACAGCCGCCGCCCGGACCTGGCCGCGTACTCGAACCCGGCGTCCAGCACCTCGCGCACCTGCCACCGCGTGTTCACGGGGACGAGGGTGTCGCGCAGCTCGTCGTCGGGGGCGTGCAGCGAGATCGCGAGACGGCACTTGAAGCCCTCGTCGGAGAACCGGTGGATCGCCGGGACGAGCCCGACCGTCGACACGGTGATCCCGCGCTGGGACAGTCCGAGCCCGTCCGGCTCGGGGTCGGTGAGGCGGCGGATGGCGCCGACGACCCGGTTGTAGTTGGCGAGCGGCTCGCCCATGCCCATGAACACGATGTTGCTCAGCCGCGCCGGACCGCCCGGGACCTCGCCGTCCCTGAGGGCCCGCATCCCGTCCACGATCTGGTGCACGATCTCGGCGGTGGACAGGTTGCGGTCGAGTCCCGCCTGCCCGGTCGCGCAGAACGGGCAGTTCATGCCGCAGCCCGCCTGCGAGCTGATGCACATGGTCACCCGGTCCGGGTAGCGCATGAGCACGGACTCCACGAGCGTGCCGTCGAACAGCTTCCACAGCGTCTTGCGGGTGGTGCCCTGGTCGGTCGACAGGTGCCGCACGACCGTCATCAGCTCGGGAAGCAGCGCCTCCTGGAGCTTGCCGCGCGAGCCGGCCGGGATGTCGGTCCACTGCTCCGGGTCGTGCGCGTACCGCGCGAAGTAGTGCTGGGACAGCTGCTTGGCGCGGAACGGCTTCTCACCGGCCGCCGCGACCGCCTCCTTGCGCTCGGCGGGCGTGAGATCGGCAAGGTGCCGCGGCGGCTTCTTGGCTCCGCGCGGCGCGACGAATGTGAGTTCTCCGGGCTTAGGCATGGCTGTACCAGTGTCGCAGATCCACTCGGGTGACCACGGCCGCCGCTTCCGCCGGGGCCGGGGCTCGCGGCCCCGGCTATTCGCCGATGTGCTCCAGGCGGTCCTTCAGGGCTCGCTCGTTGCGGGGGAGCTCCTTACGGGCCTGGGGGCGGACGACCAGCGGGACGAGGGCCCTGCCGAGGCCGTGGCCCTCGAAGTCGATCTCCAGGGTCAGCCGCGAGCGGCTCCCCTCGGCGAGCGGTTCGATCTCGCCGTGCACCCGGGCCCTGACCGGGCCGTCGAGGCCGCGCATGCCCCAGCTGCGCGGTGGGTCGTACTCGGTGTACTCCATGGTCGTCGGGATCTCCCGGGCGCCGATGCGGCGGGTGACGCGGACGCGGGAGCCGGTGTGGACGGGGCCGTCCTCCAGCGGCTGGGCGGACACCGCGCTGAGCTGCCATTCGGGCAGGTGGGAGGGGTCGGTGGCATAGGCGTGGACGTCGTCCGGGGTGCGGTCGACGACGATCGTGCGTCGGATCGTGGACACGGTGACTCCCTTCCAGGGAGCCCTGCCGGGCTTGTCCGCCCATCGTCCCACCCTCCGGCGGTACGGCGCCACGGTCGCCCCCGGCACACGAGCGAGCCCCCGTCCCAGCGCGGGACGGGGGCTCGGACGTGCGAAAAGCTCGCGGACCTCACACGGGCCGGGCGTCGGTCAGCCGGACCCCACGAAGATCACCAGCAGCAGCCAGACCACCGGTGCCGTCGGCAGCAGGGAGTCCAGGCGGTCCATGATGCCGCCGTGCCCCGGGAGCAGGGTGCCCATGTCCTTGATGCCGAGGTCCCGCTTGATCATGGACTCGCCCAGGTCGCCGAGCGTGGCGCTGGCGGCGACCGCGAGGCCCAGCAGCAGGCCCTGCCACCAACTGCCGCCGTCGATCAGGAACTCCATGCACAGGGCGCCCGCCGCCATCGCGAACGCCACCGCGCCGAGCAGGCCCTCGCGGGTCTTGCCGGGACTGATGCGCGGGGCGAGCTTGCGCTTGCCGAACCGCCAGCCGACGGCGTAGGCGCCGGTGTCGCTGACGACCGTCAGCACCAGGAAGGTCAGCACCCTCCAGGCACCGTCGTCGGCCGTCAGCAGCAGGGCGACGAAGGTGGCCAGGAACGGCACGTAGAACGCCGCGAAGAGCCCCGCCGTGACGTCCTTGAGGTAACCCTCGGGGGGTGCCGTCATACGCCACGCCAGCACCGCCAGCGCGGTGAGCGCCATGGCGACCCAGGCACCCTCGGCCCCCCGGGCGTACCCGGCGACGACCATGGCCGCACCGCCGAGCGCGAGCGGCACGAGGGGCGCCTTGATGCCCTTGCGCTCCTCCAGCCGCTTGGTCAGCTCCCACAGGCCCACCACGACGGCGACGGCGATCACGCCGACGAAGACGGCCTTGACGACGAACAGCGACGCGACGATCACCGCACCGAGTCCGACGCCGACGCCTATCGCGGCACCGAGGTCGCGCCCGGCGCTCTTCTTGTGCTGCGCGGGTGCCGGCTGCGGGGCGTCGGGCATGGGCTCCGGATTCTGCGGCACCTCCCCCGGCAGGGGGCGGGCCCGCGTCGGCTCGTCTCGGAACAGGGGGCCGCTCAGCCGAGCGGCCCCTCGGTCCACCTCCTGGTCACCGCCGTGTTCGGGTACGTCGGGCACGATGGGCATGGGGCGAGTCTGCTGCGCGTAGTGCGCATCGTACGCGGGACCCGCCGGGGCAGCCCCCCGGCCGGGTCCGTGGTCGGACGGCCCCCAGTACCCGGTCTGCGGCGCCCCCCAGGAAGAGTCGTTCATCAGACCTCGAGCAGCTCCGCTTCCTTGTGCTTCAGGAGCTCGTCCACCTGGGCGACGTACTTCGCCGTGGTGTCGTCGAGCTCCTTCTCCGCGCGGCGGCCCTCGTCCTCGCCGACCTCGCCGTCCTTGATCAGCTTGTCGATGGCGTCCTTCGCCTTGCGGCGCACGGAGCGGATGGACACCTTGGCGTCCTCGCCCTTGCCCTTGGCGACCTTGATGTAGTCGCGGCGGCGCTCCTCGGTCAGCTCGGGGAACACCACCCGGATGATGTTGCCGTCGTTGCTCGGGTTGACGCCCAGGTCGGAGTCACGGATCGCCTGCTCGATGTTGCGCAGCGCGCTCTTGTCGAACGGGGTCACCACGGCCATGCGCGGCTCGGGCACGGAGAACGAGGCCAGCTGGTTGATCGGCGTCGGCGCGCCGTAGTAGTCGGCCACGATCTTGTTGAACATCGCCGGGTGCGCACGGCCGGTGCGGATCGCGGCGAAGTCCTCCTTGGCGACCACGACGGCCTTCTCCATCTTCTCCTCGGCCTCGAGGAGGGTCTCTTCGATCACCACTTGCTCCTGCGTGTCTTGAGTAGGCCCGGCTGCTGTTCCCTGTCGGGGCGGCCGGCTGCGTCGCGTCTTCTTCCTGCACGGTTCCCGACCGGCAGGACATTGTCCATCCCCCGGTCAGTCGCGACCGGCTTGGTCACCCACCAGCGTGCCGATCTTCTCACCCTTGACGGCGCGGGCGATATTGCCCGCCTTCAGGAGCTCGAAGACGACGATCGGGAGGCTGTTGTCCCGGCAGAGCGTGACGGCCGTGGCGTCGGCGACCTTCAGGTCCCGGGTGATGACCTCGCCGTAGCCGAGCGCGTCGAACTTCACGGCGTCCGGGTTGGTCTTCGGGTCCGAGTCGTAGACCCCGTCCACCCCGTTCTTGCCCATGAGCAGCGCCTCGGCGTCGATCTCCAGGGCGCGCTGGGCGGCGGTGGTGTCGGTGGAGAAGTACGGCATGCCCATACCGGCGCCGAAGATGACCACACGGCCCTTCTCCAGGTGCCGCACGGCGCGCAGCGGGATGTAGGGCTCGGCGACCTGCCCCATGGTGATGGCGGTCTGCACGCGGCAGTCGACGCCCTCCTTCTCCAGGAAGTCCTGGAGTGCGAGGCAGTTCATCACCGTGCCGAGCATGCCCATGTAGTCCGAGCGGGCCCGGTCCATGCCCCGCACCTGGAGTTCCGCGCCGCGGAAGAAGTTGCCGCCGCCGATGACGATCGCGATCTCCGCGCCGTCCCGTACGACGGCCGCGATCTCGCGTGCGATGGCGTGCACCACGTCGGGGTCGACGCCCAGGCCCCCGCCCCCGGAAAAGGCCTCTCCGGACAGCTTCAGCAGAAACCGGCCGCGTACTTTGCCGTCGTCGCTCTTCTCAGCCTTGGTGGTCATCGTCGGATCCCGCCTCTTTCACGTGTTGCACATACGAAGAAGGCCATTGCCGTCGGGGCGTGTTTCGCATCCCATGCGGCAATGGCCTCCTCGTCAGATCTGCTGTCCCACGGCACGCGCGCGCGTGTGCGCGCGTGTCCGGGCGACTGCTGTCGACCCTATCGGGGTCGCGCGCCCGTCGCGGTACGGACTCAGATGCCGACCTTGATGCGCGTGAAGCGCTTCAGGGTGACACCGGCCTCGTCCAGGACCTTCTGGACGGACTTCTTGTTGTCCAGCGCGTAGGGCTGGCCGAGCAGGGTGGCGTCCTTGAAGAAGCCGTTGACGCGACCCTCGACGATCTTGGCGATCGCGGCCTCGGGCTTGCCCTCGGCGCGGGTGGTCTCCTCGGCGATGCGACGCTCGGACTCGATGACCTCGGCCGGCACGTCCTCCTTGGAGAGGTACTTCGGCGCGAAGGCGGCGATGTGCTGGGCGACGCCCTTGGCGATCTCCGCGTTCGGCTTGTCGAGCTCGACGAGCACACCGATCTGCGGCGGCAGATCGGGCATCGTGCGGTGCATGTACGCCGTCACGTAGCCGTCGGTGAACTGGGCGAAGCGGTCCAGGACGATCTTCTCGCCCAGGTTGGCGTTGGCCTCGTCCACGAACGCCTGGACGGTCTTGCCGGCCTCGATCTCGGAGGCGAGCAGGGCCTCGAGGTCGGCCGGGGCGGTCTTGACGACGTGCTCGGCGATGGCCTTGGCCACGGCCTGGAACTTGTCACCCTTGGCGACGAAGTCCGTCTCGCACTTCAGCTCGACCAGGACACCGGAGGAGTTGTCGTCGGCGATGATCGAGACCACGGCGCCGTTCTCGGCGGAGCGGCCCTCGCGCTTGGCGACGCCCTTCTGGCCCTTGATGCGGAGCGCCTCGACGGCCTTCTCGACGTTGCCGTCGGCCTCGTCCAGGGCCTTCTTGCAGTCCATCATGCCGGCGCCGGTGAGCTCCCGGAGCTTCTTGACGTCGGCGGCGGTGTAGTTCGCCATGAGTCTGTGAATCTTTCTCGAAGTCTGGAGGATCGGAGATCCGCGGGGTCAGGACCTACTTGAGGGCAGGTGCCCGACGCGCCACCGACCTACGGGTGAACGGCGGGAGCGGACGAGGTGTCACCGCTCCCGCCGTCATCGGCTCTGACGGAGCGGTCAGGCCTGCTCGGCCTCGGCGGCCGGAGCGGCCTCGGCGGCGGGGGCCTCCTCAGCGGGGGCCTCCTCAGCAGGGGCCTCGGCCGGCTTCTCGCCCTCGGCGGCGGCCGGAGCGGCCTCCTCGGCCTTCTTCTCGCCCTCGAGCAGGTCGCGCTCCCACTCGGCCAGCGGCTCGCCCGCGGCCTTCTCGCCCTTGCCCTCGGTGGCGACACCGGAGCGGGCGATGAGGCCCTCGGCCACGGCGTCGGCGATCACGCGGGTGAGCAGGGTGACGGAGCGGATCGCGTCGTCGTTGCCCGGGATCTTGTAGTCGACCTCGTCGGGGTCACAGTTGGTGTCGAGGATGGCGACGACCGGGATGTTGAGCTTCCGGGCCTCGCCGACCGCGATGTGCTCCTTCTTGGTGTCCACGATCCAGACGGCGCTGGGCACCTTCTGCATCTCGCGGATACCGCCGAGGGTCTTCTCCAGCTTGGCCTTCTCGCGGGAGAGGACCAGCAGCTCCTTCTTGGTGAGGCCGGAGGCGGCCACGTCCTCGAAGTCGATCTGCTCGAGCTCCTTGAGGCGCTGCAGACGCTTGTAGACGGTCGAGAAGTTGGTGAGCATGCCGCCCAGCCAGCGCTGGTTCACGAAGGGCATGCCGACGCGGGTGGCCTGCTCCGCGATGGCCTCCTGCGCCTGCTTCTTCGTGCCGACGAACATGACCGTGCCGCCGTGGGCGACGGTCTCCTTGACGAACTCGTAGGCGCGGTCGATGTACGACAGCGACTGGAGCAGGTCGATGATGTAGATGCCGTTGCGCTCGGTGAAGATGAAGCGCTTCATCTTCGGGTTCCAGCGACGGGTCTGGTGACCGAAGTGGACGCCGCTTTCCAGCAGCTCCCGCATCGTGACGACGGCCATGGCCGTATCTCCTTGAATTTCTCGGTTGTGCCGCGGATGCCGGACGGCTTCCGCGCCTGACGCCCACGACGCGCCGTTGCCACGAAGGACCGAGGGGCGCTGGCATCCGGGTTCCGGCCGTGACCGGCCCAGATGTCGGGGCGTGCGAAGTCGACCCGGTGGCCCGGGTCGCCACCAGAAGTGTACGGGACCCGCGGACCGCCGGGTGACGCCGTTGTCCACAACGTGGGTGGTGGTCCACAGGTCCGGGCAGTGATCGCGACTTTCCGGAACGCTTCTCGTCATGCGAGCGACACGAGCGATGCGAGCGGGCCGTTGCGTGCGGGCCTGTGCCCGGCTGGTGCTGCTGGTGGTCCTGACCCTGACGGCACTCCTGTCCCCACCCCCGTCCCGCCTCCTGGCGACGCCCCCGACGGGCGAGGACGGCGCGGCACCGGCCGCGGGGAGGCCGGACGAGGACGCCGCGACACCGGCGGTGGTCCGCGCGGGCGACGGCAGTGCGACACCGGCGGTGGCCCGGGCCGGCGAGGACGGTGCGACGCCGGCCGTGGCCCCCGCGGCCGAGGACGGTGCGACGCCGGCCCTGGGGCGGGCGTGGCCCGTGGGGTCGCGGCCGCGGGTGCTGCGGGGCTGGGAGCCGCCGGCGACGGCGTACGGGCGCGGGCACCGGGGCGTGGACCTGGCGGCTGCGCCGGGGACGCCGGTACGGGCGGTGGCGGCCGGCCGTGTCTCGTTCGCCGGACGGGTGGCCGGAAGGGGCGTGGTGTCGGTGGAACTGACGGGCACGGGTGATCCCCCGTTGCGCACCACCTACGAGCCGGTCCGCGCGTCCGTCACCGAGGGCGCCGAGGTGACGGCGGGCGAGGTGGTCGGCACGGTGGAGCCGACCGGCTCCCACTGCCCGGCCGCGTGCGTGCACTGGGGCCTGCTGCGGGGCGACGTGTACCTGGACCCGCTCACCCTGCTCCCACCGTGGCTGCTGCACCGCGGCCCGTCGAGACTGCTGCCGGTGCTGGGGGTACCGCTGCCGCGATGAGCCCTGCCCACCACCCGCACCGGCCCGGCGAACGAGTCACGGCCGCCACGGGCCCGGACCCGCGCGGGGTCCGCGACAGCTGCCCATACCCCGCACCCCGGCGACCGCCTCCGATGGCCGGAAACAGCCATGCCGAACGGTCGGCGGTCGAGGCTGCGCGGCACCGAGGAGAACCGCACGACGACCCGCGCACACTGAGGGGCGCACGCCCCTCGCGGCCCCTCGGCCGTCAGCCCCTCACGCCCCTGAGGGCCATGGAGACCGCCGCCTCCGTGACGGCGTCCGGGTGTTCCGCCGCTCCCAGCTCGATCCGGCGGACGGCCGCGTCGACCACGCCCTGGAGCAGCATCGCCGCTAGACGGGGCTGGGCGTGCCCGAGGTCGCCCAGGGCGTCGACGATCATCGCGATGAGCCCGCCGTGCGCCGCGCGGATCTTCTCCCGCGCGTTGGCGTCGAGCTCGCTCGCGGAGATGGCGACCACGGCGCGGTGCCGCCGGTCCCCCACCAGTTCCAGCTGCTTGCGCACATACGCCTCGATCTTGGCCTCGCCGCCGTCGGCGGCCGCCATCGCCGCCTCGACCTCGGCCGCCCAGACCGGGAAGTCGACCTCGCACAGCTCCTCGACCACAGCGGCCCGCGAGCGGAAGTACTCGTAGACGGACGAGCGCGCGAGGCCGGTGCGCTCGGCGAGGGCCGGAAAGGTCAGCGCCTCCGTACCGCCCTCGGACAGCAGGGAGCGTGCCGCGTCCAGCAGGGCGGCTCGCTGCATCGACCGGTGCTCGGCCACGGAGGCCGCTCGAATCCTTGGCACGTCGACCACTGTACGGACGCCCCGCCCACCGCGGCCAGGGGATCGGCCGGGTCCGCGCCGTCCGGGTCAGCGGCCGAAACTCGCCAGCTTCGCGCGGAGCTGGAGCACGGACTTGGTGTGGATCTGGCTGACGCGGCTCTCGGTCACGCCGAGCACGTTGCCGATCTCGGCGAGGGTGAGGCCTTCGTAGTAGTAGAGCGTGACGACGGTCTTCTCGCGTTCCGGCAGCGTGTTGATGGCGCGTGCCAGGAACCTGCGCAGCTCCCGGTCCTCGGCCACCTCCACCGGGTTGTCGGCAGCGGTGTCCTCCAGGGTGTCCATGAAGCTGAGCTGATCGCCGTTGTCGCCCCCGGCGTGCAGCAGCTCCTCCAGGGCGACGACGTTCGCCAGTGACAACTGGCTGAAAACCGCGTGCAGATCGGCCACCGTGATGCCCATCTCGCCGGCGACCTCGCTCTCCGACGGTGTGCGGCGCAGCCGCGCCTCCAGCGTGGCGTAGGCGCGCTCCACGTTGCGCGCCTTCTGCCGCACCGAGCGCGGGATCCAGTCCAGCGCGCGCAGTTCGTCGATCATCGCGCCGCGGATGCGGGTGATCGCGTACGTCTCGAACTTGATCTCCCGGTCGACGTCGAACTTCTCGATCGCGTCGATCAGCCCGAAGACCCCGGAGGAGACGAAGTCCGCCTGCTCGACATTGGGCGGCAGCCCCACGCTGACCCGGCCGGCGACGTATTTCACCAGCGGCGAGTAGTGCAGGATCAGTTGCTCCCGCAGCCGTTCGTCCCCCGTCGCCTTGTACGACCGCCACAGCTCGTCGAGCGTCGAGGGAGCGGGCGGCCGCACGCTGCCACCGTCGCGGGCGGCTGGGGGGATCGCCGCCCGGTCGGACCCGGAGGTGTGCTGGGGCATTCGTCGCCTTGTGCCGTTCTGCCGTGGACTGGTGCTGCCTGGGTGCGCCGTCTGTCCGATGTCGAGTTGCCTGTCCGTGTCGGGATCCTCGTGAGCGTAGCGTGACTGTGGCGTCGCGGTGTGCGAAGAAGCGAGGTAGGACCCTGCGTGGATTCGTTCAGGGGGCCGCCCCGCCGCTGCACACCCGTCGCTCTGCGTCATCACCCGGACACCCCAACTGACGTGTTTTCCAGGGCGTGTCGGGGTTCCCCCGGACGGCCGAACACGCTGCGTCAGCGAGGAGCGGGGTCATCGCGGACCGAGATCATCGCCTGGCGCGTCAACTTCCAGCCGTCGCCGTGTCGTTCGACGTAACCAAGTGCTCGTAGTTCGTACAGTCTCGCGACGGCGTCGTCCGGGGTGGTCTGCGCGGCGCGCGCGACCTCCTCCGGCCGGGCCGCTCCACGGGCCGGCAGCGCGGCGAGGACCTGGCGGCCGGCCGGGTCCAGCAGGTCCCGGGGCAGTACCGGCCCCCGGCGTTCCGGCGCGAGCTCGCCCATGTCGCCGACCAGCTCGACGACCTCGGCGGCATCGGTGACCAGGACCGCGTCCTGGCGCAGCAGTTCGTGCACCCCGGCGGAGAGCCCGCTGGTGGCCGGCCCCGGCACTCCCATCGTGTGCCGTCCCAGGCGCCGGGCCGCCCTGACGGTCACCAGCGAGCCGCTGCGGTGGGCGGCCTCGACGACCACGGTGCCCCGGGTGAGCGCGGCGATCACCCGGTTGCGGAGGATGAACCTGCTCGGTGTCGGGTGCTCGCCCGGCGGCAGTTCTCCGATCACCAGCCCCTGTTCGGCGATCCTGGCGATGAGCCCGGTGTGTCCGCGCGGGTAGGGCCGGTCGACTCCGCTGGCGAGGACGGCGACGGTGGCACCGCCGGAGCCGAGCGCGCCGCGGTGGGCGGCGCCGTCGATTCCGTAGGCGCCGCCGGAGACCACGACCCAGCCGCGTTCGGCGAGGCCGGCCGCGAGGGTGGCGGCCATGTGCGCGCCGTACTCCGTGCAGGCGCGGGCGCCGACGACGGCGACCGAGCGCAGCGCCCACATCCGCGGGTCCGCGCTTCCGCGCACCCACAGCCCGACGGGACGCGCGTCGCCCAGGTCGTCGAGCTGCCGGGGCCAGTCGGCGGCTCCGGGGCACACGAACCGCGCCCCGGCGTCGCGCGCGGCGGCGAGGTCCCTGTGCGGTTCGGCCGCCGCGGCCCGGGCGAGCAGCCCGGCCCACCGCTTGCCGCTCACCCCGGGCAGCGGCTCGCCCCGCTCCCGTAACCTCCTGACCACCGCGCCCACGCCCCGTTCCCGCATCCAGCGCCCGCAGGTCTCGTCACCCGGCTCGACGACCCGGGTGAGGAAGATCCGGTCGAGCAGGTCGTCCTCCGGTCCGGCCGCGGGGCTCATGCCGTCGCCCCGATGGCCATCGGCACACCGCGCGGGACGCCGGTGCGCAACTGCAGGGCGAGGGCCACGTCCCCGGCGTCGGGCCGGTCGTGGCCGGTCAGGTCGGCGACGGTCCAGGCGACCCGCAGCACCCGGTCGAGTCCCCGTGCGGTGAGCGCTCCCCGCTCGAGGCTGCGCTCGGCCTCGTCCATGGCGCCGGGGGCGGCGTGCCAGCGGCTGCGCAGTTCCCGTCCGGGGATCTCGCTGTTGGTGCGCCACGGA
Organism: Streptomyces capillispiralis; assembly: GCF_007829875.1. NCBI lineage: Bacteria > Bacillati > Actinomycetota > Actinomycetes > Kitasatosporales > Streptomycetaceae > Streptomyces > Streptomyces capillispiralis. The sequence goes on from NZ_VIWV01000001.1 coordinate 2,342,321, forward strand.
GTGCCGGTGAGGCGGGCCGCCGCGCGTTCCCGCGCCGTCCGCACCCGGTCGGCGACCGTGGCGGTGGTCTCGCCGCGGGCACCGCTCGCCGTGAGTTCCCTACGGGTGACCCGGTCGACCTCGACCCGCAGGTCGACCCGGTCGAGCAGCGGCCCGGACAGGCGGGCCTGGTAGCGGCGGATCGCCGAGGGCGGGCACTCGCACTGCTCGTGCGTCCGGGAGAAGCGCCCGCACGGGCAGGGGTTGGCGGCCAGCACCATCAGGAAGCGCGCCGGGAAGCGGACGACACCGGCGCTGCGCGCGATGACCACGTGTCCGGCCTCCAGCGGCTGGCGCAGGGCGTCCAGGGCCCGGCTGCTGAACTCGGGCGTCTCGTCAAGAAAAAGCACGCCTCGATGGGAGAGGGACACCGCCCCCGGCCGTGCCGTCCCCGGCCCGCCCCCGACGAGTGCCTGCATCGTGGCCGAGTGGTGCGGGGCGCAGTAGGGGGCCACGTCGATCAGGGGCTTGCCCGGTGGCAGCAGCCCCGCCACCGAGTGCACGGCCGTCACCTCCAGCGACGCCTGCCGGTCCAGCGGCGGCAGGATCGACGGCAGCCGCTCGGCGAGCATCGTCTTGCCGGCGCCGGGCGGGCCCTCCAGGAAGAGGTGGTGTCCGCCGGCCGCGGCCACCTCCGCCGCCGTCCGCGCCGAGAGCTGGCCCACGACGTCCGCGAGGTCATGGCCCTGGTCGTGCCGGGTCGCGTCGGCACTGTGCATCGCGGTGGCCGCCCCGGTGCCGGGGACGCGCAGTCCGGCGAGCAGTGGGTCGGGGCGCTCCGGCTCCTCGGTCTCCTCGTCGGGCACGGGCTCGTCGGTGAGCACCGCGATCAGCTGGCGCAGGCTCCGCACGCCGAGCACGGACACGCCCGGCACCAGTGAGGCCTCGGCGGCGGCGCACTCCGGCACCACCACCTGCTCGTAGCCGGCGTCGGCCGCGGCCAGCACCGCCGGCAGGATGCCGCGCACCGGCCGCACCCGTCCGTCCAGTCCCAGTTCGCCGATCATGACGATGTCGGCGAGCACCCGTGGATCGATCCGCTCGGCGGCACCGAGCACCGCGCAGGCGACCGCGAGATCGAATCCGCTGCCGGCCTTCGGCACCGAGGCCGGGCTGAGCCCCACGGTGAGTTTCTTCTGCGGCCATTCACCGCCGGAGTTGACCACGGCGGCCCTGACCCGGTCCCGGCTCTCCGTCAGGCTCTTGTCCGGCAGCCCCACCAGCGTGAAGGCGGCGACGCCCGGTTCCAGGTCGGCCTGGACCTCCACGACCACGCCCTCGACGCCCACCAGCGCCACCGAGCACGTACGGGCGAACCCCATGTCAGGCCACCCCCCGGACGTGCTCGACGACGGGTGCGCCGCGGGTGGGCAGTACGACGCCGACCAGGTCGATGCGGACCCCGCCGGGCGGTGCTCCCCCGTGTTCCTGCAGCCAGCGTGCGGCGAGGTCCCTCAGGCGCTCGGCCTTGGCCGGTGTGACGGCCGCCATGGGGTGCTGGTAGGGGCCTGCCCTGCGGGTCTTCACCTCGCAGACGACCAGGGCGTCCCCGTCCCTGGCCACGATGTCGATCTCGCCGGTCCTGCCACAGCGCCAGTTGCGCTGCAGCACCGTCATCCCGGCCTCGGTCAGCCGGCGTGCGGCCAGTGTCTCGCCGTACCTGCCGAGTGCACTGCGTGCCCGTTGTGCGTTCATGTCGGCACCACCTCCGGCGCCAACCGTCACGCATCCCGCCCCACGCAGTGGATCTTGGTGGGCAACTCAGCGGTTGTGGACAACTCCCTCACCCGCGCGAGGGCTCCGGATCAACCGCAGGAGAGCCCCGGATCAACCGCACTAGACGTCCGGTCACCCGCCCGGAAGCTCCAGGTCGCTCTTGTTGAGCTCCTCGATGTTCACGTCCTTGAACGTGAGGACGCGCACCTGCTTCACGAACCGGGCCGGCCGGTACATGTCCCAGACCCAGGCATCCGCCATGGACACCTCGAAGAACACCTCGCCCTGGACCGAGTGCACCTGCATCTCGTAGTCGTTGGTCAGATAGAAGCGCCGCTCGGTCTCGATCACGTATTTGAACAGACCGACGACATCGCGGTACTCCCGGTAGAGCTTCAGCTCCATCTCGGTCTCGTACTTCTCGAGGTCCTCGGCGCTCATGGCATGTTCCCCTTCAGCCGTGCGATCCCACCATTGTGCGCCAGTCCCGGGAGTACCTAGACGATTTCGGTGTCCAGGGTCACGGGTCCGGCCGGGGGACCTTCGTCGAGCAGAGTGCGCAGCAGCTCGGCGAGTCTGGTCGGATACACCGTCTCATGCGCCCGGGCCAGTTCCGGGTACGTCCACCAGCGCGCACCGGCGACACTGCGCCGCTCCAGCTCGGTCAGCGCCGTGGCCGCGGTCGCCGTCTGGGTGGTCCGGGCCAGGTAGTACCACTCGTCCTGGTCCCAGCGGCGCCCCGCGAACGGGAAGGAGCACCGCCGCCGCCACAGCACCGGCCCCAGTTCGACCCGCGTGATGCCGGTCTCCTCCGCGAGTTCCCGCAGTGCGGCCTGTTCACGGGTCTCGTCGCCCTCCACACCGCCCCCGGGCGTGAACCACCAGTCGTCGGCCGGGTCGTCCGGTTCGTGGCCGTGCAGCAGCAGGATGCGGTCCTGCGGGTCGAGCAGGACGACCCGGGAGACTCTGCGCAGTCCGCCCCGGTAGGAGTCCTCGGCCGCCGGAGCCGGCCCGGCGACGGCCGGCCGCGGGGGCACCGGGTCAGCGGCCACCGGCGGACCCCGTGTTCGCCCGGGCGCGGGAACCCGCCGCCCGCTGGGCGAGCGGACCGTACGCGGCACCGCCCAGCACGAGCACGGCACCGGCGATCACCATCGCCACGACCGTCCGCAGCGGGCCGGGTGAGGAGAGGTCGCCCAGCCGCTCGAATCCGGTGGGTGCCGTCAGCATGCCGTCCATCGGCCAGACCACGGCGTCGACCCGGGCCCGTACCGCGTCGCGGGAGACGGTGCCGCCGGCGGCGTCGGTCAGATGGGCCGTGGAGTCGACCGACCCGGCGCGCTCGTCACCGAGCAGGAAGAGGCGTCCCTCCGGCACGGTCACCTCGGGGAAGGCGCCGAACTCGGCCGCCGCGCCCCCGCCGAGGTACGGCTCCTCGATCGCCTCGCCGTTGACCTTCAGCTTCCCGTCCCGGCAGCAGGAGACCGTGTCGCCGCCGACGGCGACCACCCGCTTGATGAGGGGAACGTCCGCCCATGTGGTGTCCGTGAAGACGACGACGTCACCGCGGCGGACGTCGCCGCCGTCGATGCGCTCGGCCAGCACGCGGTCCCCGGCGTCGATCGTCGGCGCCATGGACGGGGTGGGCACGGTGTACGGCCGGTACACCACCGCTCCCCAGGCGAACCCGCCGAGGAACAGCACCAGCCCCAGGGTCACGGCCAGGCCGGACAGGCGCTGCCCGGTCCGGCCGGCCGAGCGGGCGGTGCCCGAGCCGCCGCCGGAAGCCGTACGTGTCGTGCTCTGACCACTCATGGGCGGCACCCTACCCGGCGGTACTACACCCGGTCAGCCCTCTTCGGCGCCGATCCGGCGACGCCGCCAGAGCACCAGCGGCACCGCGCCCACCAGCGCGAGCCCCTGGGGCGCGGCCGACAGGGCGGCGGACGACGCCGAGGCCTGGAGGCCGGGCTGGTCGAAGGTGTCCGGGACGGGCAGGTTGGTCCAGCGGTTGACCGGCCAGGCGATCACGACGGCGCGGCCGACGACCTTGTCCACGGGGACCATGCCGTCGTTCTTGTCGGCCCGGTTGTAGCGGGAGTCCCGGGAGTTCTGCCGGTGGTCGCCCATCACCCAGATGTGGCCCTCGGGAACCTCGACCTTGAACTGGCCGCCCTGGTCGTCCTGGCTGCACGGGGTGTTGCCGGGATACACGTACGGCTCGTTGAGCGCCATGCCGTTGACCGTGAGGGGGCCGGTGCCCTTGCACTCGACCGTGTCGCCGCCCACGCCGACGACCCGCTTGATCAGGTCCTTCTCCTCCGCGGAGGGCATCAGACCGATCCAGCTGAGGACCTTCTGCAGGGCGTTGGGATCGGGCGTCGGCTCGCCCGCCAGCCAGTTGTCGGGGTCGTGGAAGACGACGACCTCACCGCGCTCGGGCTCGGAGCCGAACCAGGGGGTGAGCTTGTCGACCAGGACCCGGTCACCCTGCTGGAGGGTGTTCTGCATCGAGTCGGAGGGGATGGAGAACGCCTGCACCAGGAACGTCTTGATCAGCAGCGCCAGCACCAGCGCGATGCCGATCAGGATCGGCAGCTCCTTCCAGAAGGAGCGGGGCTGCTTCGGCTGGGGCGGGCGGTCGCCCGGGCCCTGGTCACCTGTTTCCGTCCGGTCATCGCTCACTGCGCCGTCCTCGACCGCCCGCGTGTCACTCCCGGAGGGTACGGCGCGGTTCGCGGCCGGGTCGGCCGACTCCGCGGGGCGTCCGCGGTGTTCCTCGCCGCCCTGACCGGACCGTGCGCCAACCGCCACATCCCCCACGCCAACTCCTCACTCTCTGCCGCCGCCCGCGCCAAGCCCGGCGCAGGCCCACCACTCCCATAACGAGCGGGAGTTCCGCAGGGCTCGGGAGCTGGACGATTCCGTTCGGATCCTCCGGGGCAACCCTATGCGACAGCGGGGCGACAGCGGTCGACCCGGACGCCGCGTCCGACACGGAGGCGTAGGCCGTGGGTTCGTCCAGCGTGCTCCAGTGGCCGAGCGGCCAGGCGATGACCATGGCCCGGCCCACCACCTCCTCCTCGGAGACGGTGCCGCCGTAGGCGGTGTCCTGGTGGGAGCGGGAGTCGGCGGAGTTCTCTCGGTGGTCGCCCATCACCCACAGCCGCCCCTCGGGGACGGTGATGTCGAACGGCGTCGCGGAGGGGGCGTTGCCCGGGTACAGGTAGTCCTCGTCCAGGGGGACGCCGTTGACGGTGACCCGGCCCTGTGCGTCACAGCACTGGACGCGGTCGCCGCCGACGCCGACGACCCGCTTGATGAGGTCCTTCTCGTCCTCGGAGGGCAGCAGTCCGATGAAGGTGAGCCCTTCCTTGATCTGCTTGATCCCGACGGGGTCGTCCTTCTTCGGTGCGGTCTGCTCACCCTGGAGCCAGCCGCCGGGGTCCTTGAACACGACGACGTCCCCGCGCTGCGGCGTGGAGCCGAACCACGGGGTGAGCTTGTCGACGAGCACCCGGTCGCCGATCCGGATCGTCTGCTCCATGGAGCCGGACGGGATGACGAAGGCCTGCACGAGGAAGGTCTTCAGCACCAGCGCTATCAGCACGGCGACGCCGATGAGGAGGGGGATCTCCTTGACCGCGCTGCGCCTGCGGCGCCGCTTGACCTTGCGCTGGAGTTTGCGCCGCTCGGCGCGGGTGCGCCCGGGGGCGGGGCCGGACGCGCGGCGGGAGCCGGTGGGCAGCAGGTTCTCCGCGGCGCTGTCCGGGGCGCCGCGCGGCTTGCCGCGGTTACCCATGGGCGTCCTCCGCCGGGTGCGCCGGGTCCACCCCCGGGGCGGGCACGCGCGCGTAGGCGTCGGGCCGGTGCAGCCGGGTGGCGTGGCCGAAGGGCCAGACGATCCCGTCGGCGCGGCCGATCACCTCCGTCACGGGGATCATGCCGCCGCCGGGCGAGCCGAGGTGGTCCCGGGAGTCGCTGGAGGCGCTGCGGTGGTCACCGAGGACGAACAGCCGCCCGTCGGGCACGACGACGTCGAACGGCACCGTGGAGGGGCTGTCCCCGGGGTACAGGAAGCCCGACTCGTCGACCGACCGGCCGTTCACCCGGATCCTCCCCTCCCCGTCACAGCAGACCACGTGGTCCCCGCCCACCCCGACGACCCGTTTGACGTAGTCGGCCTCACCGAAATACCCGGTGCCGTCGAACACAATCACGTCGCCGCGGCGCGGCTCGGCGCCGAAGCGGTACGCCAACTTGTTTACGAGAACGCGGTCCCCGACCCTCAATACCCGTTCCATCGATCCGCTGGGGATCTGGAACGGGCGCGCCACGAACGTGTTGAGCGCCAGCAGGAACAGCAGACAGAGCAGCAGGGTCAGGGTAATGCGCCCGCCGGGCACCGATGCGGTGAGGCGCGACACCAACGCGGAACGCGACCGCCCCTCCGGGCCCGGCCGGTCCGAGGTGTCCTCGGGTCCGTCCGGGGGGAGGGAGCGGTCGCGCTCCGTCGGCTGTGCTTCGGTGTCCATCGGGGCCAGATGCTATCCGGCCGCGATATGACGCCGGTAAAGCGCTCAGTTCTCGCGCTTCTCCTTGATCTTCGCCGCCTTGCCGCGCAGCTCGCGCAGGTAGTACAGCTTGGCGCGGCGGACGTCACCCCGGGTGACGAGCTCGATCTTCTCCACGATCGGGGTGTGCACCGGGAAGGTGCGCTCGACGCCGACGGAGAAGGAGACCTTGCGGACCGTGAAGGTCTCGCGGACGCCGGCACCCTGGCGGCGGATCACAACGCCCTTGAACTGCTGCACACGGGAGCGGTTGCCCTCGATGACGCGCACGTGGACATTGACGGTGTCGCCGGGGCGGAAGGCCGGGACGTCGCTGCGCAGCGACGCGGAGTCGACGGAGTCGAGGAGGTGAGACATTTCGTCTGCTTTCTTCGCTGATGCCGCAGGTCATCAACGGCAACTGGGAGTTCCGGGATTCGGGTCGCGCGGTTCGGGGCGGGCGTCGTGTCCCCCTGCGGCAGGGGCGCTCGCCGGTCGACGCACAACAGCCGCCTATTCTTCCACGCCGTCGGTCCTGCGCCAAAATCGGCCGTACGGCTCCCCCGCGGGGTCCGGTTCCCAGCCGAGGATGGACAGCATCTCGCGGTCCTTCTTGTCGAAGGCCTGGGGATCGCAGCGTTCGATGAGGTCGGGGCGGTGGGCGGTGGTGCGCCGCAGCGCCTCGTCGCGCCGCCAGCGGGCGATCCTTCCGTGGTGGCCGCTGAGCAGCACCTCGGGTATCCCCCGGCCGCGCCAGCCGGGCGGCTTGGTGTAGACGGGGCCCTCCAGGAGGCCGGCCATGGCGCCGGGTGCGAAGGAGTCGTCGCGGTGGGACTCGGCGTTGCCCAGGACGCCGGGGAGCAGCCGGGCGACGGCCTCGGTGACGACGAGGACGGCCGCCTCGCCGCCGGCCAGGACGTAGTCGCCGATGGACACCTCGTACACGGGCATCCGGGTGGCGTACTCGTCGATGACGCGGCGGTCGATGCCCTCGTAGCGGGCGGGGGTGAAGACCAGCCAGGGGCGCTCGGAGAGCCGGACGGCGAGGTCCTGGGTGAAGGGGCGGCCGCTGGGGGTGGGCACGATCAGGGCGGGCTCGCGGGAGCCGGCCTCGTAGCCGTCGGCCAGGACGGTGTCCAGCGCGTCTCCCCACGGCTCGGTCTTCATGACCATGCCGGGGCCGCCGCCGTACGGGGTGTCGTCGACGGTGTTGTGCCGGTCGTAGGTCCACGCGCGCAGGTCGTGCACGTGCACGTCGAGCTGTCCGCGGGCGCGCGCCTTGCCGACGAGGGAGACGTTCAGCGGCTCGAGGTACTCGGGGAAGATCGTGACGACGTCGAGCCGCATCACGACTCTCCCTCGGCGGCGTCCCGCGCGGAGGCGATCTCGGCCCGGTCGTCGATCAGGCCGGGGGGCGGGTCGATGACGGCCCGCTGCTCCTCCAGGTCGATCTCGGTGACGATCTCCTCGACGAACGGCACGTACACCTCGCTGCCGTCGGGGCGCTCGACGACGAAGAGGTCCTGGGAGGGCAGGTGCGAGATCTCGGTGATCCGGCCGACCTCCTCGCCGTCCTTGGTGACGACGTCGAGGTCGATCAGCTGGTGGTCGTAGTACTCGTCCTCGTCCTCGGGCCGCTCGTCGGGGTCGACGTCGGCGATGAGGAGGGTGTTGCGCAGGGCCTCGGCGGCGGTGCGGTCGAGGACGCCCTCGAAGCGCAGCAGGAGGCGGCCACTGTGGACGCGCCCGGTCTCGATGGTGAGCGGCCCGACGGAGGCGGGGTCGGTGGTCAGGACGGCGCCGGGCCCGAGCCTGAGCTCCGGTTCGTCGGTGCGGACCTCCACGGTGACCTCGCCCTTGATGCCGTGGGCGCGGCCGATGCGAGCGACTACCAGCTGCACTGTGCTTGATCTCCTGTCATACGACTACGGGCCGGGGACGGCCCTGTGGCCCTCCCCGGCCCGAGCCGGCGCTGCGTTTGACGTCAGCGGACGTGGTCCACGTCGACGAGGTCGACACGGACACCGCGGCCGCCGATGGCGCCCACGACGGTGCGCAGAGCGCGTGCGGTGCGGCCGTTGCGGCCGATCACCTTACCGAGGTCGTCCGGGTGGACCCGGACCTCGAGCACACGCCCGCGACGCAGGTTGCGCGAGGCGACCTGCACATCGTCAGGGTTGTCGACGATGCCCTTCACGAGGTGCTCGAGAGCCTCCTCGAGCATGCTCAGGCCTCGGTCGACGCGGACTCGGCGGCGGCCTCGTCCTTCTTCTCAGCCTTCTTCTTCTGGGTGATGGCCTCACCCTTGCCCTCGTCGTCACCGCCGAGCGCCTCGAACGACGGGCGGGCAGGCTTCTCGGCCTGCTGCAGCAGCGGAGCCGGGGCGGGCTCGCCCTTGAACTTCTGCCAGTCGCCGGTCTTCTTCAGGATGGCGAGCACGGGCTCGGTCGGCTGGGCGCCGACACCGAGCCAGTACGCCACACGATCGGCGTCGACCTCGATCACCGACGGGTTGTACGTCGGGTGGTACTTGCCGATCTCCTCGATGGCCCGGCCGTCACGGCGGGTACGGGAGTCGGCGACGACGATGCGGTAGTGAGGCGAACGGATCTTGCCCAGACGCTTCAGCTTGATCTTGACTGCCACGGGAGTGGGTTCTCCTGGATTTGACGTGGTTGGGCACGGCGAGATGTGCCGCGTGGGGTTGCGGTACCCGAGTGCCCGATGGACGCGTCAGCCGGAGGAGAGAGGGGTCCTGTGCGGCTGTCGAGTACAGCTAGCCATTGTGCCACACGCTGCGGGACGGGTCCGACCGCGGGGGCACGCCCGACGGCCCTGAGGCGCTGCGGTGACCGTGCGCCGCGGGGCGCGGCCCCGCTCCGGGGTGCCGCACCGGGCGGCACCCCGCTTCCGGCACCCACGAGATGCCGGAGTCGTTCAGCCGGCGGCGGCCACCACGTCGGGGATGCGGAACGGCTTGCCGCAGCCGCCGCAGACGATGGGGGCCTGGGCCAGGACCGAGGGGACCACGCGCACGTTGCGGCCGCAGTCGCAGACGGCCTTGACGCGGACGCCGCCCCCGGAGGAGCCGTGCCGTGCGGCCGGCCCCCGGAAGCTGCGCGCGGTGTCCCCCGCGGTCGCGGCGGAGTGGGCCTTCAGGGCGCGCTGGAGGCGCTCCGTGGTCGGGCGGTAGCGGCGCTTCGCCTCGGGGGTGAGCGTGACCAGCGAGAAGCCGCTGCTGGGATGCGGTTCGTCGGGGTGGTCCAGGCCCAGCTCCTCGGCGATCGCGAGGAATCTGCGGTTGTGGTAGCGACCGGCGCGGGATGTGTCGCGTACGCCGCGCGCGGCGGCGACGCCGTGGACTGCCTCGTGCAGCAGTCGTTCGAAGGAGAGTTCGTGACCGCACGCGGACGACGACTCCCCGATCAGTGACTCGGGCGCGGCAAGATCGGGCAGCTCGGGGTGGTACCGCTGAATGTCGGCCCACGCCTGTGCCAGCTCTGCGGCGAGAACAGGTGGTGTCTGTGTCGTGCTCACGTAATCACAACGAGGCGGGGTGCCCCAGTGTTCCGATTCCGGGGCATCCCAAATAATTTGCACGTACCCGTCAGTTGCCGCTGATGCGCGCTGACGAGGGCGGGTGCGCTGATCTGCGGAGAAGCCTCGCAGCTCACCTCAAGGTGGTGCGTAGGCTGACGTACGCCCCCACGTGCAGGCGGGGCTCACGCGCCGGTGCGCGTGGGGTCCGTGAAGGCGCAAGAGGCGTTTCGGCCGCGCTCACGCCGGCCGGGTGTCCGGCCCGCCGGACGCGCCACGCCCGCGACGTTACCGGGTCCGCCACCGGGACCCCGCACCGCCCCTCCCCGGCCCGTTCCCGGCGCCTCCCGGCCCGGTGGACCTTGGCCGGAACCGGCGTCCGGGTGCCTTCGCCGTGGCCGGCCGTCCGGCCCGGGATTACCGGAATGTGAATTCTTGCCACTGGCACGAGCAACTACCAAGCCGCCGCCCCTTTCCACTGGACGACACGTCGAGGGCGGAGTTTCCTGGCATACGGGGGGTGTGCGGGCGCACTGCACGGGGGCCAGGGAATCGGGCACGGCGGCAACTCTCGGCTGATTGGGGCGCTTACCTATGACACCTACGCTCGTGCGGCAGCACCTGCCTCGTACGGGGACCGGTCCCCGCGTGGACCAGCGGTCCCGCGCGCGTGACTGGTCCGAGATCCAGGAGCGGATGCTCGTACCGCTCTACGAGGCCGTCTACGAGCGACTGGACGTCGGTCCGGCGACACGGCTGCTGGGCCTCGGCTGCGGCTCCGGGCTGGCCCTGCTGATGGCTGCCTCGCGCGGTGCCGCCGTCACCGGTGTGGACACCTCGGCCGACCGGCTGGCCCTCGCGCGGGAGCGGCTGCTGCCCGGTGAACGCGACGAGCGGTCACGCCCCGGAGGAGGGGACGGCACCCGGATCGTGCGGGGCTCACCCCGTGAGGCGGCCCGGGCGGACGCGCCCGCGTACACCGTGGTGACCGCCTTCGAGCCGATCGGCCCCCGCGCGGGGGACGTCGAGGAACTGGGCGGGCTGCTCTCCGAGGCGACGCCGCTCACCGGGCGCGGGGCGGCCGTGGTGCTGGCCGGCTGGGGGCCGCCGGAGCGCTGCGCCACGGCGTCCGTGCTCCGGGTGGCCGCCAAGCTGGCCGAACCGCTGCGCACCACCGGCGGCGCGCGCGCCGCGGACCGCGACGACCTGGAGCGGGCGGCGGCACGGGCGGGACTGCGGCCGGACGGCTCGGGGCGGGTGGCCTGCCCGTTCGGCTACGCCGACGTGGACAGCGCGGTGCGGGGCCTGAGGTCGACCGGCCTGTTCGACGCGGCGATCACGGCCACGGACCAGGTGCAGGTCGACAAGGAGCTGGCGGAGGCCCTGCATCCGTACCAGCGGCCGGACGGGACGGTGTGGATGCCGAACGTGTTCCGGTACCTGATCGCGCGCACTCCCTGAGGAACGCCTCGGGGGCGCCCCTGCCATGAGGGGCGCCCCCGAGGGCGGACCGGCGCGGGCCTCAGCCCATGAACTTCTTGAACTCGTCGGGCAGCTCGAAGTCCTTGCCGCCCTGCTGCGGCAGCCCGAAGGCGTTACCGCCCTCCGCGGCGGCGGCGCGGCGCGCGGCCTCCTCCTGCTCCTGCTGCTTGCGCTTCATCGGGTTGCCGGAGCGCTGCTTGCCCTTGGCCTGCTTCTGCTTCTTCTTCGTCCGGCCGGGACCGCCGCCCATGCCCGGCATCCCGGGCATCCCCGGCATGCCGCCGCCCTGGGCCATGCGGGACATCATCTTGCGCGCCTCGAAGAACCGCTCGACCAGGTTCTTCACCGCGCTGACCTCGACGCCGGAGCCCTTGGCGATACGGGCGCGGCGCGAGCCGTTGATGATCGTCGGCTCCTGGCGCTCGGCCGGGGTCATCGACTTGATGATCGCGGCCGTGCGGTCGACGTCCCGCTCGTCGAGGTTGTTGATCTGGTCCTTGATCTGGCCCATGCCCGGCAGCATGCCGAGCAGCTTGGAGATGGAGCCCATCTTGCGGACCTGCTCCATCTGGGCCAGGAAGTCGTCCAGGGTGAAGTCCTGGCCCTTCTTCGACGCCAGCTTGGAGGCCATCTTCTCGGCCTCTTCCTGGCTGAACGTCTTCTCCGCCTGCTCGATCAGGGTGAGCAGGTCACCCATGTCGAGGATGCGGGAGGCCATCCGGTCCGGGTGGAAGGCGTCGAAGTCGTCGAGCTTCTCGCCGTTCGAGGCGAACATGATCGGCTTGCCGGTGACGTGCCGGATCGACAGGGCGGCACCACCGCGCGCGTCACCGTCGAGCTTGGAGAGCACCACGCCGTCGAAGCCGACGCCGTCGCGGAAGGCCTCGGCCGTGTTGACGGCGTCCTGGCCGATCATCGCGTCGACGACGAAGAGGATCTCGTCGGGCGAGACCGCGTCCCGGATGTCCGCGGCCTGCCGCATCATCTCCTGGTCGATGCCCAGGCGGCCGGCGGTGTCCACGATCACGATGTCGTGGACCTTGGTCCTGGCGAAGTCGATGGAGTCCTTGGCGACCTTCACCGGGTCGCCCACGCCGTTGCCCGGCTCGGGCGCGTAGACGGCCACGCCCGCGCGCTCGGCGACGACGCTGAGCTGGTTGACCGCGTTGGGGCGCTGGAGGTCGGCGGCGACCAGCACGGGCGAGTGGCCCTGCTCCTTCAGCCAGCGGCCGAGCTTGCCGGCGAGAGTGGTCTTACCGGCACCCTGCAGACCGGCCAGCATGATCACGGTGGGCGGCTGCTTGGCGAAGCGGAGACGGCGGGTCTCGCCGCCGAGGATCGTGACGAGCTCGTCGTTCACGATCTTCAGCACCTGCTGGGCGGGGTTCAGCGCCTTGGAGACCTCGGCGCCGAGCGCCCGCTCCTTGACGTTCTTGATGAACATGCGGACGACCGGCAGGGCCACGTCCGCTTCCAGCAGGGCGATGCGGATCTCACGCGCCGTGGCGTCGATGTCCGCTTCGCTCAGCCGGCCTTTTCCGCGGAGGTTTTTGAAGGTCGCGCTGAGGCGGTCGGAGAGAGTATCGAACACGGCGGCGTCGGTCCTCGGAGTCGGAGACAGGCTGGGGAATCGCCCTCCAGGGTATCCCGGCGCGCCGGGACACCGGAGTGTCCTCACCCACGCAACGTCTCCTCCAGTTTCCGCGCCACCTCGACCGCCTCGTCACCCGGCAGCCGCACACCCCGTTCCCGCGTCACGTAGAAGGCGTCCACGGCGTTCGCGCCCAGCGTGGAGGCGTGCGCGCTGCGCACCCGGACCCCCGCGTCCTCCAGCGCCCGCCCGATGCGGAACAGCAGGCCGGGCGCGTCCTGGGCGCGGACCTCGATCACCGTGGCGTGCCGGGAGGCGGCCGGGGCGACCGTCACGCGCGGCGGCGGGGCGACCACGCCGCGCCGCCTCGGGTACGCGGCGTCCCGTTCGGCGAGGCGCCCGGCGACGTCCAGGGTGCCGTCGAGGGCGCGCACGAGGTCGGCGCGGAGCCGGGCGGCCTGGGGCAGCGAGCCGTACTCGGCGGCGACCCGCCAGTCCAGCAGCAGCACGGAGCCCTCGACACCGGCCGGGAGGTCCAGGGCGCGCAGTTCGGCGGTGCGCACGGTCAGCCGGTGCATGGCGAGCACCCCGGCGACCGCGGGCAGCACGCCCGGCTGGTCGGGTACGGCGACGACCAGTTCCACGCCGAGCGGCTCGGGGTCGCCGGAGGGCTCGGCGGGCGGCTCGGTCTGCGCGCGCAGGGCCAGCACCGGCGCGCCCGTGGCGACCGCCTCGAGCGCGAGGCGCTCCTGTTCCGCGGTGGGAGCCGCGCCCCCGGGATCGGCCGGTACGTCTCCGGACAGCACGGCGCGGACGCGTCCGACCAGGTCGGTGACGAGCGAGGCGCGCCAGGACGACCAGGCGGCCGGGCCGGTGGCCAGCGCGTCCGCCTCGGTGAGGGCGTGGAGCAGTTCGAGGGTGCCCTGGGAGCCGACGGCCTCGGCGACCGCGCGCACGGTGGCCGGGTCGTCCAGGTCGCGCCGGGTGGCGGTCTCGACGAGCAGCAGGTGGTGGCGTACGAGGGTGGCGATCACGGTGACGTCGTGCTGGTCGAAGCCGAGGCGGGCGGCCGTGTCCCGGGCGATGACCTCGCCGGCCACCGAGTGGTCGCCGGGCCAGCCCTTGCCGATGTCGTGCAGCAGCGCGGCGACCAGCAGCAGGTCGGGCCGGTGCACGCGCCGGGTGAACTCGGAGGCGCGGACGGCGGTCTCGATGAGGTGCCGGTCCACGGTCCACAGGTGCACGGCGTTGCGCTGGGGGCGGCAGCGGACCCGTTCCCAGTCCGGGAACAGGCCGTTGACCAGGCCTTCGGCCTCCAGTGCCTCCCAGACCTGCACCGTCGGCCGGCCGGAGCCGAGCAGGGTGACCAGTTGTTCGCGTGCCTCGGCGGGCCAGGGGGTGGGCAGGGGGCGTGCGGTGGTCGCCATGCGCCGTACGGCGTGCAGGGAGAGCGGGAGTCCGGCCTGCGCGGCGGCGGCCGCGGCGCGCAGGGGGAGCACGGGGTCCCGTTCGGGGCGCGCGGTACGGGCGAGCACCACTTCGCCGTCCTGTTCCACGACGCCTTCGGCGAGCGGGGAGCGCTCGGCGGTCGGTCTGCCGCCGCCCAGCATGGCGCGCAGCCGGGGCCGCACCGCGCGGGAGCGCAGCACACGGCCCACTTCGCGCCAGGTGACGTCACCGGCGTAGGCGATGACGCGCGCGGACTCGTAGACCTGCCGCAGCAGCGCGTCCGCGTCGAGCACGCCGAGTGCGGCCGCGACCTGGTCCTGTTCCTGGAGCGCGAGCCGGTCGGTGGCGCGGCCGGTCGTCAGGTGCAGGGCGTCGCGTACGTCGAGGAGGCGCCGGCGGGCTTCGGCGAGGCCCTCGCGCGGGGCGTCGGCGAGCCAGGAGGCGGCGACGGCGCGCAGCGCGGTGGCGTCGCGCAGTCCGCCGCGGGCCTCCTTGAGGTCGGGTTCCAGGAGGTACTGGAGCTCGCCCTGGCGTTCGGCGCGTTCCTCGCAGAGTTCCCGCAGGGCGGGGAGCCGTTTCGGGGCCTGGTTGCGCCAGTCGGCGAGGACCGCCGTGCGCAGTGCGGTGGTGAGACCGAGGTCACCGGCGAGGTGCCGGGCGTCCAGCAGTCCGAGCTGCACCTTGAGGTCCTCGCCCGCGGTCTTGCGGGCCTCCGCCGGGGTGCGGACGGAGTGGTCGAGGGCGAGCCCGAGGTCCCAGACGGGGTACCAGAGGCGGTCCGCGAGGGCGGCGACCGCCCGGGGGTCGCCACCGTCGTGCAGCAGGAGCAGGTCGAGGTCGCTGCGCGGGGACAGTTCCGCGCGCCCGTAGCCGCCGACGGCGACCAGGGAGACCCCGCGCGCGCCCTGCGCGCCCGCCGCGAACAGCCCGGTGAGCCAGTCGTCGGTGAGGTCCGCCAGGGCGGTACGGCGCGGCGGCCCGGACCGCGTCTCCTCGGTGAGGAGGCGCAGCCGGGCCGCCGCGTAGCCGCCGGGTCCCGAGTCCTCTGTCTCGTCGTGCATGTCCGTGCCCGTCACCCGGCGGCTCCTGTTCTGTTCGGCTGCCTCAGAGCGCGTCCGGACCGCGCTCGCCGGTCCGCACCCGTACGGCCGTGTCCACCGGGATCGACCAGACCTTGCCGTCGCCGATCTTGCCGGTGCGGGCCGCCTTGACGACCACGTCGATCAGCTGCTCGGCGTCGTCGTCCTCGACCAGGACCTCGATGCGGATCTTGGGCACCAGGTCGACGGTGTACTCGGCGCCGCGGTAGACCTCGGTGTGGCCGCGCTGGCGGCCGTAGCCGCTGGCCTCGGTGACGGTCAGACCGTGTACTCCGAAGGCCTGCAGGGCCTCCTTGATCTCGTCGAGCCGGTGCGGCTTCACGACGGCGGTGATGAGCTTCATGCGTCCACCTTCTTGCTCTCGGCCGGGGCGACGGGGGCGGCGGTGGCGGTGCGGGCCGCGCCGCCGCCGGCACCGCTGAAGTCGTACGCGGTCTCGGCGTGCTCGGCCTGGTCGATGCCGGCCACCTCGTCGTCCTCGGAGACTCGCATACCGATGGTCCTGTCCAGGAGGAAGGCGAGGACCGCGGAGACGACCAGGGAGTAGGCGAGGACCCCGAGGACACCGGCGCACTGCTTCCAGAACTGGTCCGGGCCGCCGCCGTAGAAGAGGCCCGCGACGTCGGACTGGCCCTTGCCGGTGGCGAAGAAGCCGATGAGCAGGGAGCCGAGGATGCCGCCGACGAGGTGGACGCCGATGACGTCGAGGGAGTCGTCGTAGCCGAACCGGTACTTCAGGCCGACGGCCATGGCGCACAGCACACCGGCGATGACGCCGATGGCGATCGCGCCGAGCGGGGAGACCGCGCCGCCCGCCGGGGTGATGGCGACCAGGCCGGCGACCGCGCCGGAGGCGGCGCCGAGCGTGGTGAAGGCGCCGTGGCGGATCTTCTCGTAGGCGAGCCAGCCGAGGACCGCGGCGGCGGTGGCGACCTGGGTGTTGACGAACATCAGCGCGCCGACGCCGTCGTCGTTGCCGAGCCAGGAGCCGGCGTTGAAGCCGAACCAGCCGAACCACAGCAGGCCGGCGCCGAGCATGACCAGCGGGAGGCTGTGCGGGCGCATCGGGTCCTTCTTGAAGCCGATGCGCTTGCCGATGACGAGGATCACGCCGAGCGCGGCGGCACCGGCGTTGATGTGGACGGCCGTGCCGCCGGCGAAGTCGATGACGCCCAGCTCGAAGGCCCAGCCGCCGGCGCCCCACACCCAGTGCGCGACCGGGAAGTAGACGATCGTGGCCCACAGGGCGACGAACAGCGCCCACGCGGTGAACTTCACGCGGTCCGCGAGCGCGCCGCTGATCAGGGCGGGCGTGAGGACGGCGAACATCAGCTGGAAGACCAGGAAGACGAAGACGGGGATGGTGTAGCCGTCCCACAGTTCGGTCAGGCCGATGTCGCTGAGGCCGACCCAGTCGGAGTTCCAGCCGATGACGCTGCCGGAGTCGGTGCCGAACGCCATGGAGAAGCCGTACAGCACCCACAGGACGGTGACGATCCCCAGGCTGATGAAGCTCATCATCAGCATGTTCAGGGTGCTCTTGACGCGGACCATGCCTCCGTAGAAGAAGGCCAGACCCGGGGTCATGAGCATCACCAGGGCGGAACAGATGAGCATGAACCCTGTGTTGGCGGCAGACAGCTCGGGCGCGTCTGCGGCCAGGGTGATGGCTGGTGCCATCGGCGTCTCCTCGTCGTTGGTACGGCCCCGTGCGGGCGAAGCCTCGAGCGGATCGAGGGGTGGGCCGGTTATGCGCCATGAGATTGGCGCAGCGCCGTTTCGGCGGAAGCCCCTCGTTGTTTCGCCGCCGTGACGAAGGCACCGTGCGTGTTACGGGTCGATGAACCGCCGGATCCGGGGCGCGACGATCGTTATCGTGACGCAACCTTCGGTGGACGGCGGTGAGCCGCGGCCGGGGGAGACGAAACCGGCCGCGGCCGGCCTCCGCATGACTTGGCACGGGGGGAGCCGAGTCGGGCAGTTCGGGAGGGCCGGCCACGGCCGGGGACTGGCGGTGTTCCTGGTGTCAGACCGCTTCCGCGGTCTCGGGCAGCTCGATCGCGAGCCGCTCGGTGAGCCGCACGACTTCGGCGAGGTCCCCGAAGTCGCGCACGGCCGTGTCGACCGTCTTTCGGATACGAGTGTTGAGGCGCTCGGAGCGGACCTTCTTGGCCGCCTTGATGGCCTCGGTGGCGAGGACCGCGCCCTGCTCGGGCTCGAGCTGGAGCAGGTGGACCGTGGCCATGCCGATGAGGTTGAGGGCGTAGGACCGCTGGTGTTCGCCGCCCTCCTGGCCGAACAGTTCCACGGCCCGCCTCATCAGTGGTTCGGCGAGGGAGGCGTAGGTGGGGCTGCGGCCGGCGACGTAGGCGAGGTCGCGGAAGGAGTGGGCGTTCTCCGCGTAGAGCTCGGCCTCGGAGAAGAAGCGGATCCAGTTGGGGTCCGGCTCGTCCCACTCGTCGGCCTCGGCGAAGGTGTCCTCGGCCATCCGGACCGCGCGCTTGCACCGGCCGGGCTGCCCCATGTTGGCGTAGGCGCGGGCCTCCATCGCATACAGCATCGACTGGGTGCGCGGGCTCGCGCAGTCCCGGCTGCCGTACTGGGCGAGGTGGATCAGCTCCAGGGCGTCCTCGGGCCGGCCGAGGTGGATCATCTGCCGGCTCATGCTGGACAGGACGTAGGAGCCGAGCGGCCGGTCACCGGCCTCCTTGGCGGCGTGCAGGGCGAGCACGAAGTACTTCTGCGCGGTGGGCTGCAGCCCGACGTCGTACGACATCCAGCCGGCCAGTTCGGCGAGTTCGGCGGCGACCTTGAACAGCCGCCGGGCGGTGGCCTCGGGCTGGGGTTCCTGGAGGAGGTCGGTCACCTCGTGCAGCTGCCCGACGACGGCCTTGCGGCGCAGGCCGCCGCCGCACTGGGCGTCCCACTGCCGGAACATCACGGTGGTGGTCTCCAGCAGGTCCAGCTCGGGCTGGGAGAGCCGGCCCCGGGCGCGCGCGGAGGAGGACACCGGGTCGGGTTCGGGCCGGGACGAGGGGGCGGAGGGGGTGGGGACGAGCCAGCGCTGCATGGGCTCGATGAGGGACGGGCCCGCGGAGAGGGCCAGCGAGCTCCCGAGGAAGCCGCGCCGCGCCAGCATCAGGTCGCTGCGCGAGAACTCGCTGATCAGGGCCACGGTCTGCGGGCCCGTCCAGGGCAGGTCGACGCCGGTCGCCGAGGGCGCCGGGCGGGTGGTGCGCAGGCCCAGGTCCTCGACGGAGACCACGACACCGAAGCGTTCGGAGAACAGCTCCGAGAGGATCTTGGGGATCGGCTCGCGCGGGTTCTCCCCGTCCAGCCAGCGGCGGACCCGGGAGGTGTCGGTGGAGATGTGGTTGGCACCCAACTGGCGTGCTCTGCGGTTGACTTGGCGGGCGAGCTCGCCCTTGGACCAGCCGCTGCGGACGAACCACGAGGCGAGCAGCTCGTTCGGGCGTTTCTCCGCACCGGTCGCGTTCGCCCCGCCACCGCCGTTGCCGCTCACTGGAACGCCCCCATCCCTGAAGACCACTTGTCGCCGAGTGCGCCAAGCCCTATCAGAATGCCGGTCGTCGAAGCCGCCCGTCCGGCGGTTGTCACCCTTCGAACGGAAACCCGAGTTGCCCCCGGCATACCCACGAGTGCATGTGCCCCAAGAAGCCGTGCACACAAAGTAACCCTACGATCACCCGTCCCACCATGGCGGAATCACAATCGCCACCATTCGCCACCCCTTCGAATGAACTCAGCGTCGCCGAGGCGCGATTGACTTGACACAGGACAGCCAGGAGTGGATGCAGCGATGCGCACAGGGGCGCGCATCGCCGGACACACCACCCCGGGCACCCCCAGGCGCCGATTGTGCGGAGCGGCACGGGGAAGTCGGAAACAGAGAGTCACATTCTGCGTTCGCTACGTGACCAGCGGTACGTCGGACCCGTTGGAGGGGGCATGGGCTTCACGATCGGTATCAGCCGGGGCATCCGCGACATCCGGTCCGGCTCGCGCCGCCGCGGCCGCGGGTCGGACGGCACGGCCGTGGCGGAGTACACCGGGCTGTGGGGCTGGGACGTGGTGCCGGGCGTCCGGGCCGCCGCGGGCGCCTGCTCCTGCGGGCGGGCCGACTGCCGGGCACCGGGCGCGCATCCGCTGCACCTCGCCCCGGTGATCCGCGCCGGGGCGCCGCTGGACGAGGTGACCGGCATCTGGTCGGAGTTCCCGGGCGCCTCGGTGATGCTGCCGGTGGGGCGGGCGTTCGACGTGATCGAGGTCGCCGAGGCGGCCGGGCGCCACGCCCTGGCCCGGCTGGAGCGCATGGGCCTGCCGGTCGGCCCGGTCGCCGCCACTCCGGACGGCCGCGCGCAGTTCCTCGTCGCCCCCGGTGCCGCCGCCGGCCTGCCCGAGCTGCTCTACCGGATGGGCTGGGACGACCCCGGTGCCCTGGACCTGCGGGGCCTGGGGCCCGGCGCGCACATCACCGCTCCGCCGTCCGACCGGGGCGGCCTGGGTCCGGTGCGCTGGCTGCGCTCCCCCGCCCTGGACTCGGGGTCCCGGCCGCCCGAGGCGCGGCTGCTGCTGGGCACGCTGGCGTACGTGGCGCACCGGTCGGGGACGTAGCGCGCCCCGCGCGGTGTCCGGCCCGGACACGGCGAAGCGCCCGTCCCCCGAGCGGTTCGGGGGCGGGCGCTTCCTCGCGTCTGCCGGATCCTCCTGGGTGCGACGTCACTCCCCGATGAGGGCGTCCACGAACGCCTCCGGCTCGAAGGGCGCCAGGTCGTCCGCGCCCTCGCCCAGCCCGATCAGCTTGACCGGCACGCCCAGCTCGCGCTGCACGGCGATCACGATGCCGCCCTTGGCGGTGCCGTCCAGCTTGGTGAGCACGATGCCGGTGATGTCGACGACCTCGGCGAAGACCCGTGCCTGCACGAGACCGTTCTGACCGGTGGTGGCGTCGAGCACCAGCAGCACCTCGTCCAGCGGGGCCTGCTTCTCCACGACCCGCTTGACCTTGCCGAGCTCGTCCATGAGACCGGTCTTGGTGTGCAGCCGGCCGGCGGTGTCGATGAGCACGGCGTCGGCGGCCATCTCCTTGCCCTCCTTGACCGCGTCGAACGCGACGGAGGCCGGGTCACCGCCCTCGGGGCCGCGCACGATGTGGGCGCCGACCCGCTCGCCCCAGGTCTGCAGCTGGTCGGCGGCGGCGGCACGGAAGGTGTCGGCGGCGCCGAGGACGACGGTGTTGCCGTCGGCGACCAGCACGCGGGCGAGCTTGCCGGTGGTGGTGGTCTTGCCGGTGCCGTTGACGCCGACGACCATCACGACGCCGGGGCCGCCGGCCGCGTTCTCGGTGTGCACGGTGCGGTCCATCGTGGGGCCGACCAGCGTGACGAGTTCCTCGCGGAGCAGTCCGCGCAGTTCCTCGGGGGTGCGGGTGCCGAGCACCTTCACGCGCTCGCGCAGCCGCTCGACCAGCTCCTGGGTGGGCAGCACGCCGACGTCGGCGGTGAGCAGGGTGTCCTCGATCTCCTCCCAGGTGTCCTCGTCGAGGTGCTCGCGGGACAGCAGGGTGAGCAGGCCCTTGCCCAGGGCGTTCTGCGAACGGGAGAGCCGGGCGCGCAGCCGGACCAGCCGGCCCGCGGTGGGCTCCGGGATCTCGATCGCGGGAGCCTCCGCGGCGGGCGGCTCCTCGATGACGACGGGACCGGCGCCCGTCGGAAGATCAACCTCCTCTATGGTGCGCCGCGGTTCCTCCCGCGGCGTCTCGGCCTCGTCGCCGACGTGCGGCTCGGCCGGAGGGGCGGTGATGTCGGGCGCGGCGGGGGGCGGCGGGGGCAGCGGCTTCTTGCGCCGGCTGCCGACGATGAGCCCGCCGAGCGCGCCGAGCACGACCACGGCGATGACTACAGCAAGGATGACGATGTCCATAACGCGTCCAGTATCGGCCATGGGCCCCCGGCCGACCCGACGCCGACCCGCACGGGCCGCCCGCGCGGCGCGGCGCGCACCGGACCCGCCCCGCCCGCGCCCGCGGCACGCACGCCGCCGCCCCGGCGCGAGCGGTGCTCGGGCCGGGGCGGCGGCGTGTACGGGGAGAGGGGCAGCGGGGACTTCGCCCTTCTCCCCGGGTCCGGGGAGGGCGGACGGTCAGCCCATCTCCTCCAGGGCCTTGCCCTTCGTCTCCTTCACGAACTTCAGGACGAAGGGGATGGAGAGCGCGGCGCAGACCGTGTAGATCACGTAGGTGACCGACAGGTTCCAGTCGGCCAGCGAGGGGAAGCTCGCGGTGATGGCCCAGTTGGCGATCCACTGCGCGGCGGCGGCGACACCCAGGGCGGCGGCGCGGATCCGGTTGGGGAACATCTCGCCGAGCATGACCCAGACGACCACACCCCACGACAGGGCGAAGAAGAGCACGAAGACGTGGGCGGCGATCAGGGCGACCCAGCCCTGGGTGGCGGGCAGCTGTCCGTCGACGAGGTCGGAGGAGAAGGCCCAGGCCTCCAGTGCGAGGCCGATCACCATGCCGACCGAGCCGATGATCGCCAGGGGGCGGCGGCCGATGCGGTCGACGAAGATCATCGCGATGACGGTGCCGACGATGTTGATGATCGACGTGGTGAAGGAGTAGAAGAACGAGTCCGCCGGGTCGACGCCCACCGACTGCCACAGCGTCGCCGAGTAGTAGAACGCGACGTTGATGCCGACGAACTGCTGGAACACCGACAGGCCGATACCGATCCAGACGATCGGCTTGAAGAAGAAGCTGCCGCCGAGCAGGTCCTTGAAGGACGACTTCTCCTCGCGGTGCATCGCCGACTCGATCTCGGTGACGCGGGCGTCGAGGTCGATGTCCTTGCCCTCGACCTCTTCGAGGATCTGCCGGGCGCGCTCGTGCTTGCCGACCGAGATCAGGTAGCGGGGGGACTCGGGGATGGCGAAGGAGAGCAGGCCGTAGAGGACGGCCGGGACGACCATGACGCCGAGCATCAGCTGCCAGGCCTCAAGGCCCAGCAGCTCACCGCGCTGGTCGCCGTCGGCGGCGTTCAGGATGCCCCAGTTGACCAGCTGCGACACGGCGATGCCGACCACGATCGCGGCCTGCTGGAAGGAGCCGAGCCGGCCCCGGTAGGCGGGCGGGGCGACCTCGGCGATGTAGGCCGGGCCGATCACGGAGGCCATGCCGATGGCGAAGCCGCCGACGACCCGCCAGAAGGCGAGGTCCCACAGCGAGAACGGCAGCGCGGAGCCGACGGCGCTGACGGTGAACAGGACCGCGGCGATCTGCATGCACCGGATGCGGCCGATGCGGTCGGCTATCCGGCCGGCGGTCGCGGCGCCCACGGCACAGCCGATCAGCGCGACGGCGATGACCTGCGCGAGCGCGGCCGAACCGATGTCGTAGCGGTCCCGCACGGCCTCGACCGCACCGTTGATCACGGAACTGTCGTAGCCGAAGAGGAAACCGCCCATCGCGGCCGCCGCCGCGATGAAGATGACGTGCCCGAGATGTTCGGGATGAGCCGTCCTGGCTCCTGATGTCTGTGCCTGCGCGGTGCTGGTCACGTGTACTCCTCGGGCCACCGGCAACATCGCCGGATGGGGGGTCAGCCCTTCGAGGTCCAGCTGAAGGTACCTGAAGGTGAAAGCAACGTTTCAGAGACTATGCCTTCAACTTTTGAAGTCAATAGGCGATGCATTGTGAGTTACGAGACGCACCACACCTGAAGGATGTTCAGAACTTGAAGGGTTTGTGTCGCTCTAGCGCAGACGCTGGCTGATGACCTTGGACACGCCGTCGCCCTGCATGGAGACGCCGTACAACGCGTCGGCGACCTCCATGGTGCGCTTCTGGTGCGTGATCACGATCAGCTGTGAGGCCTCCTGCAGCTCCTGCATGATCCGGATCAGCCGCTGGAGGTTGGTGTCGTCGAGGGCGGCCTCGACCTCGTCCATGACGTAGAACGGGCTGGGCCGCGCCTTGAAGATCGACACGAGCATCGCCACGGCGGTCAGCGACCGCTCGCCGCCGGAGAGCAGCGACAGCCGCTTGACCTTCTTGCCCGGCGGACGCGCCTCGACGTCCACGCCCGTGGTGAGCATGTGGTCGGGGTCGGTCAGCACCAGGCGCCCCTCACCGCCGGGGAACAGCCGGGAGAAGACGCCCTCGAACTCGCGGGCGGTGTCCCGGAAGGCCTCGGTGAAGACCTGCTCGACGCGTTCGTCGACCTCCTTGACGACCTGGAGCAGGTCCGCGCGGGTCTTCTTCAGGTCCTCCAGCTGCTCGCTGAGGAACTGGTGCCGTTCTTCCAGCGCCGCGAACTCCTCCAGGGCGAGCGGGTTCACCTTGCCGAGCTGCTGGTAGGCGCGCTCGGCGGCCTTCAGTCGCTTCTCCTGCTCGGCCCGCACGAAGGGGCGGGGCCTGTTGCGCGGGTGCTCCGGGTCCTCCGGGAGCTGTTCGCCCTCGGCGGGGGGCGAGGGCGGCACGAGCTGGTGCGGGCCGTACTCCGACACCAGCCCGGCCGGTTCGACACCCAGCTCCTCCAGCGCCCTGGTCTCCAGCTGCTCCATCCGCAGCCGCTTCTCGGCGCCGAGTACCTCGCCGCGGTGAACCGAATCCGTCAACTTGTCGAGGTCCGCCTTGAGATCGCGCCCCTCGGTGCGGGCGCGGGCGAGGTCCTGCTCGCGGCGGGCCTTGGCGGCCTCGGCGGCGGTGCGCTCCTCGTCGGCGCGGGCCAGGGAGACCTCGACGTGCGCGAGCAGCTGCCGGGCACCGGAGGCGACGGCGCCGGCGACGGCCGCCTCGTGCCGCAGCCGGGCCCGTCGCTGCTCGGCCCGCGCGCGTGCCTCGCGCTCGGCGCGGGCCGCCCGGTCCAGGGAGTCGGCGCGCCCGGCGAGCCCCTTGACCCGCTCCTCGTGCGTACGGAGCTGGAGGCGGGCCTCCATCTCGGTCTGGCGGGCGTTGGCCCCGTCGGCGGCCAGCCGGTCGCGCACGGAGGTGTCGGGTTCCTCCTCGAACGGCATCTCCTCCGCGACGGCGAGCCGTTCGGCGAGTTCCTCGACCTCGCCGAGTGCCGTGTCGAGGGCCTCCTGCGCCCGGGTGGCCGCGGCACCGGCCCGTTCGGCCTCCCCGGCGGCGCCGCGCGCCTGCCCGGCGAGCCGGCCGAGCTGCTGGGCGACGGAGGACTTCTCCCGGTCGGCGGCCCGGCGCCGCTCCCCCAGCTCCTCGACGAGCGTCTGGCACTCCCGGCGGCGTTCGGCCGCCGCCTCCTGCGCCTCGGCCAGCTCCGCGCACCGCACGGCCAGCTCGTCCAGCTCGGCGGCGGCCTCGTCCACGGACGCCCGCACTTCCAGCAGGCTCGGGGCCCCGGCGGACCCGCCGTGCGCGAAGTGCGCGCCCAGCAGATCGCCCTCGGCGGTCACGGCCGTCCACTCGGGCCGCGCGTACACCACCTCCTCGGCCTCCTCGAGGGTGGCGACGACGACGATCCCCCGCAGCAGCCGGCGTACGGCGGGCATCAGCTCGGCGGGTCCCCGCACCAGGTCGGCGGCGTGGGGCGGCCCGTCGGTGTGCTCGGGGCGGTCCGCGTCGTCGGGGACGCCGGTGAGCAGCAGCGCCGCCCGGCCGGCGTCCTGTTTGCGCAGGAGGCGGATGGCGTCGGCGGCGGCGGAGGGGGTGGTGACGGCGAGGGCGTCGGCGGCGGCGCCGAAGGCGGCGGCCAGGGCGGTCTCGTGGCCGGGGGTGACGGTGAGGAGTTCGGCGGCGGGGCCGAGGAGCCCGGAGAGCCGGTCCCGTGCGGCGAGCAGGGCGCCGGTGCCGTCCTTGCGGCGCAGGCCCAGGGCCAGGGCGTCGTGGCGGGCCCGGGTGGCGGCGCGGGCGCGTTCGGCGGCGGTGGCCGCCTCGCGGGCGGCGGTGAGGGCGGTCTCGGCCTCGGCCAGCCGCTGTCTGGCCGTCTCGTGCCGCTCGGCGAGTTCGGCGTCCCCGGCGTCCAGGCCGTCGACCTCGGCCTGGAGGGTCTCGTACTCCTCCTGGGCGGCGGCGGCCCGTTCGCGGGCCTCGTCGCGGGCGGCGGCCAGGCGCTCGATCTCGGCCTGCGCGGCGGCGGCGCGCGAACGGGCCGCGCCGACCTGTCCCTTGAGCCGGGCCAGTCCCTCCCTCCGGTCGGCGATGGCCCGCGCGACGTCCTTCAGGCGCCGTTCCTCCTGGGCGAGTTCGCGTTCCAGCTCGGCGCGGTGGGCGACCGTGTCCTCCAGGGCGCGTTCGGCCGCCTCCAGGGCGGCCTCCAGCTCGGCCTCCTGCTCGCGGACGCGGGCGGCCTCGCGCTCCATGTCCTCCGGGTCCCGGCCGCGCCGCTCCTCGGGGGGCGCGGAGGTCGCGCTCTTCACGCGCGCGTCGGCCAGGGAGATGGTGCCGCGCACCCGCTCGGCGAGCTGGGACAGCTCGTACCAGGTCTGCTGGGCGTTCCGCAGCCGCGGGGTGAGCCGGCGGACCTCGTCCTCCAGCAGGGCCTCCCGCTGGAGGGCCTTCCTCAGCTCGGTCTCGGCCGCCTCCTTGCGTTCCTTGAGGGCGGCCTCGTCGGCGATCTCGGCCCGCAGCGCCTCGCGCAGCCGGACGAGGTCGTCGGCGAGCAGGCGCAGCCGGGCGTCGCGCAGGTCGGCCTGGATGACGGCGGCCCGGCGGGCGACCGCGGCCTGCCGGCCCAGGGGCTTGAGCTGCCGCCGCAGCTCGTCGGTGAGGTCCTGCACGCGGGCGAGGTTGGCCTGCATCGCGTCCAGCTTGCGCAGCGCCTTCTCCTTGCGCTTGCGGTGCTTGAGGACGCCGGCCGCCTCCTCGATGAAGGCGCGGCGGCCCATGGGGTCGGCGTGCAGGACGGAGTCGAGCTGGCCCTGGCCGACGATGACGTGCATCTCGCGGCCGATGCCGGAGTCGGAGAGCAGTTCCTGGATGTCCAGGAGGCGGCAGGTGTCACCGTTGATCTGGTATTCGCTGCCGCCGTTGCGGAACATGATCCGCGTGATGGTGACCTCGGCGTACTCGATGGGGAGGGCGCCGTCGGAGTTGTCGATGGTCAGCGACACCTCGGCGCGGCCCAGCGGCGGCCTGCCGGTGGTGCCGGCGAAGATGACGTCCTCCATCTTGCCGCCGCGCAGCGACTTGGCGCCCTGTTCGCCCATGACCCAGCTGAGGGCGTCCACGACGTTGGACTTGCCCGAGCCGTTGGGGCCCACCACGCACGTGATGCCCGGTTCGAACCGGAGCGTGGTCGCCGAGGCGAACGACTTGAAGCCGCGGAGGGTCAGGGCCTTGAGGTGCACGCCGCCGGACTCTACCCGCCGGGAAAGTCCCACTCCATGAACGCACGGTTTCGCGGGTGAACGCGCAGGGCACATCAGACGTTGAAGAAGGTGAAACGATGCGCGGGACAGGGACCGCCGTGCGCGGGGCGCGGGGGGCGGAGGACCCGGAGGGGAAGGCGCGCAAAGAAAGAAGGGACGCCGTGGCGTCCCTTGCACTTCTGACAGCTGGGCGGTTGTGTCGGGCGGCCCGACCACTGCTGTGCTGTGTGTGGAGCGGTGCAGTGATCAGGTGAGCGCAGGCTCCGCCTGGTGTGCGTCAACGCTCTCCATGATCCTGTCGTGAGAAGCGGCAGCCGCCAGCGCGTCGTTCTCCGCCTGGATCCGCACGAGCTCGGATTCCAGGTCCTGCACACGCTGCTGGAGCCGTCGCATCTCGGCGAGGAGTCGCGGGTCGGAGCCGCCGACGTAACCGAGAAGCGCCTTTGCCATGATGGATGGTCCTCCACAATGAGTGACCGACCGATGCGGTGTGGGTCGTGAGGGATGAGCACCCGCGATGCTTGGCAGGCCTGGAGTTGTGCTGCCGTTCAGCCATGCCAAACAGCTAAGGTGCGCGGGGCTTTCAGCGTCTCACCAAAAAGTTTGAGGGTCAACACGATCACGCCCCGTATCGGCGGACAACCGGGCGCGCACGGCCGTGGAACGGCGGCGCCGCGATACTCACGGGTCCTCGGGGCGTGGCGATCATCTTGGCGGCTGGAGCCGCCCACGGCAAGCGGCTGTCGGCAATCACCTGGACGTTTTCGCCGCGGCGGCCCGGTCGCGCGGCGCCCGCGGGGGCCGGGGGCGCGCCGTGGAGCGCGGAATCAGCGGACGGCGAAGCCGTCGTAGCCGCCGCGCGGTGTGTCCCAGATCTCGGTGACTCCGTCCACGCGCCCGGGCGTGTCGCCGGCCTGGAGCCAGCCGAGCAGTCCTTCGCAGCGTTCGCGGGAGCCCTCGGCGACCACCTGGACCCGGCCGTCGCCCAGATTGAGAGCAAAACCACTCAGGCCGCCGATCTCCAGCGCCTTGGCCCGCGTGAACCAGCGGAAACCCACACCCTGGACGTGTCCTCGGACCCAGGCGACCAGTCGCACTTCCTCGCTCATGGCTGCAACCTAACCGGACAATGTCCCGCGAGGCACTCCGCCCCCTGGCCCCATGCGGTACCGTCCCGACCCATGAATCTCAATGAAACTCACTCGTTCGTGTGAGTTTCGTGATCATCGAGTTTTGATCGGTCGCGAGGACGAGTCGACCGCACAGGACGAGGAAGGCCAGGACATGGGACGCCACCGACGCTCCGCCGCCGGCCGCGCCGCCACGAGCCGCGCCACCGGGGCCACTCACCACGACGGCGGCCCCGGCCCGCTGAACGACCGGACGGACGGCCCACCCACGATGGGCACGGCCCCGTACCTGAACCCCGAGGCCTACGCCGAGACGTACGCGAGGAGCGAGGCGTACCTCTACGGGACGGACGGCGGCGCCGGGTACCCCGCCGAGCAGGACTTCACCCGGGGCGGTTTCCCGGGCGGTGACTTCTCCACGGGCGGCCGGGACCGGTCCGCCCCCTCCTTCGCCGGTGACGGCGGTGTGGCACCCGGCGAGGACGGCCGGGGCGCCGGCGGCCACCGGCGCAGGAAGAAGAAGGCCGCGCCGGTCCGCACGGGCCTGTTGGGGGTCTCCGCCGCGGTGGCCCTGGGCACGGTCGCGGTGGCCACGGGCGCGGTGCCCGGCCTGGACAACTACAAGCTCGGCGGCGACAGCGCCCCGGGCGACACCGTGCAGGCCGGTGGCACGCCGACCAACCTGCCCAGCGAGCAGGGCGGCACGTCCGGCAGCGCGGAGACCGAGGGCCGCGAGAGCGGCACCCCGGAGGCCCGCGGCTCCGAGCGCTCCACCTCGCCCGAGGCGTCCGCGTCGACGTCCGCGTCGGCCGAGCCGACGAAGACCGCGGAGAAGGAGAAGGAGCCGGAGAAGAAGCCCGCGGCTCCCCCGAGCGAGATGGCGCAGGAGACGCCGTCCCGCAAGGCCTCGCCGGAGCCGGAGAAGGAGACGAGCAGCCCGGTGACCGTGCCGGCGGAGTCCGCCGCCGGTGCCGAGGTGCTCAGGCTGGTGAACGAGGAGCGGGCCAAGGTGGGCTGCAGTCCGGTCGCCGCGAACAGCGCGCTGACCGATCTGGCCACGGCGTTCAGCGACGACATGGCCGCGCGGGGGTTCTTCGACCACACCGACCCGGACGGCGACACCCCGTGGGACAGGGCCAAGGCGGCCGGCATAGGCAATCTGGGCGGCGAGAACATAGCCCGCGGCCAGGGCGACGCCGAGGCCGTCATGCAGGCCTGGATGGACAGCCCCGGCCACAAGGCGAACATACTGAACTGCGACTTCAAGACGCTGGGCGTGGGCGTCCACATGGGGCCGGGCGGCCCGTGGTGGACCCAGAACTTCGGCTACTAGGTCGTGTCCGCAAAGTCAGGGCAGCCAGAGTCTGAGGCAGGCCAGGGTGACCAGGGCCTGGTAGTGGCGGGCGCGTTTGTCGTAGCGGGTGGCCAGGGCTTTGTTGTGCTTGAGCTTGTTGAAGCAGCGCTCGACGACGTTGCGTCGCCGGTAGGCCGCCCGGTCGAGTCGGCAGAGGCTTTCGCCCCTGCGGATGCGGCCGTTGATCTGGTCGATCCGCTCGGGAATCGCCGCCTTGATGCCGCGACGTCGCAGGTAGGTGCGGATCTTCATGGACGAGTAGCCCTTGTCCGCCGCGACCCGCTCGGGCCTGGTTCTCGGTCTGCCGGGTCCGCACCGCTGGATGCGGATGCGGGCCATGACCTGCTCGAACTGGGTGCAGTCGTTGACGTTGCCGGCGGTGAGGGTGAAGGCCAGGGGGCGGCCTTCACCGTCGCAGGCAAGGTGGATCTTCGTGGTCAGCCCGCCACGGGACCGGCCGAGTGCCTCGCCCGGCCAGTCCTGCCCCCTTTTCGGGCTCCCGCAGCGTGCTGATGGGCCCGCACGGTCGTGGAGTCCACGCAGACAACGGTCCAGTCGACCGCACCGACCGCGTCCGAGTGCTGCTGGACGTGGGCCAGAAGGCGGTCCCAGGTGCCGTCTGCAGACCAGCGGCGGAAACGTTCATAGACCGTCTTCCACGGGCCATACCGCTCGGGCAGGTCCCGCCAGGCAGCCCCGGTGGACAGTTTCCACAGGATCCCGTTGACCACCTGCCGGCGATCCCGCACCGGACGACCCATCCGCGGCGGAGCCAGCAACGGCTCGATCACCGCCCACGACTCATCAGTCAGCTCATGACGACGCACCACAAACAGAACAACGACCGAGGCACTTTGCGGACACGACCTAGGGGTACGCGGCACGGGTACCGCGGACCGACCGCGAAGCGCTAACCCCTGGTTAGTGCAACCTGTTGGTTAGCGCTGCTCTGACGTAGGCTTGAGCCATGACGACCACGCGGCCGGCCCCGGAGGAGCAGGAGCTCCCCTTCAACGTGTTCGCCAAGGCGTGCCCCTCGCGCGGCACGCTGGAGCACGTGACGGGACGCTGGGGCGCGCTCACGCTGGGCGCGCTGTACGAGGGCTCGCTCCGGTTCAACGAGCTGCGCCGACGGGTCGACGGCGTGAGCGAGAAGATGCTGTCCCAGACTCTGCACGCGCTGGAGCGCGACGGCCTGGTGCACCGTGAGGCCCAGCCGACCAACCCGCCCCGCGTGGACTACGAACTGACCGCGCTCGGCCGCGAGGTCGCCGAGCGGCTGCTCTCCCTCATCCACTGCGTCGAGGGCAGCATGGAGACCGTGCTCCGGGCGCGCGAGCGCTACGACGAGACGCGCGGCGCCCGCTGACACCTCGGGCAGAAGTAGCTGGAGCGGTTCATCCACGCCCGCCGGCGCATCGGCGTGCCGCAGCGGCGGCAGGGCAGTCCCTCGCGGCCGTAGGCGTCCAGGGACCGGTCGAAGTAGCCGGACTCGCCGTTGACGTTCACGTACAGGCTGTCGAAGCTGGTGCCGCCCACCGCGAGGGCGGCGTTCATGACGTCCCGGACGTGGCCCAGCAGGAGGAGGGTGCGCGGGCGGGTGAAACCCGCCGTCGGGCGCTCGTAGTGGATGCGGGCCCGCCACAGCGCCTCGTCGGCGTAGATGTTGCCGACGCCGCTGATCAGTGACTGGTCCAGCAGGGCGCGCTTGATGGTGGTGCGCTTGCCGCGCAGCGCGCGGTGGAAGGCCTCGTCGTCGAAGAGCGGGTCGAGGGGGTCCCGGGCGATGTGCGCGATGACGTCGGGCAGGCCGTCGGGGGTGGTGTCGTGCAGCGACAGTCCGCCGAAGGTGCGCTGGTCGACGAAGCGCAGCTCGGTGCCGAGGCCGTCGGTGAAGCGGACGCGGACGCGCAGGTGCTTCTCGTCCGGCGCGGTGTGCGGCTGCACCAGCAGCTGGCCGCTCATGCCGAGGTGGGCCAGCACCGACTGGCCGGTGTCCTCCAGCGGCAGCCAGAGGTACTTGCCGCGGCGGCACGGCACGCCGACGCGGTGGCCCGTGAGGCGCAGCGCGAAGTCCTCGGCTCCGGCGAGGTGCCGGCGCACCGCGCGCGGGTGCAGCACCTCGGCCTCGGCGACCGTCCGGTGGGCGACCCACCGTTCGAGACCGCGCCGTACGACCTCGACCTCGGGCAGCTCGGGCATGATCCCCTTCCAACGGCCGGTGGTGCAGCGCCGAGCGCCCGCCCCGGGCGGGGCGGGCGCTCGGATCTCGCTCTTGGTCAGGCGGAGGCCGACGGGGCGTCGGCGCTCCTTCCGGAGGCTTCGGCTTCGGCGGCCTGGACGACCTCTTCGGCCTCCGCGGCCGCCTTGGCCCGCTCGTCCGCCGCGGCCTTGATGGAGCGCCAGGCGGACTCGGCGGCCTGCTGCTCCGCCTCCTTCTTGCTGCGGCCGGTGCCGGTGCCGTACGAGACGCCTCCGACGCGGGCGGCAGCAGTGAAGGTCTTCTCGTGGTCGGGGCCGGTCTCCGTGACCAGGTACTCGGGCACGCCGAGCCCCTCGGTCGCGGTGAGCTCCTGGAGACTGGTCTTCCAGTCCAGGCCGGCGCCCAGGTTCGATGACTTCTCGATCAGCGGGTCGAACAGGCGGTGCACCAGCTCCGCCGCCGAGTCCAGCCCCTGGTCGAGGTAGACGGCGCCGATCACCGCTTCGAGGGTGTCGGCGAGGATGGATGCCTTGTCCCGGCCTCCCGTGCCCTCTTCACCCCGGCCGAGCCGGATGAAGGAGCCCAGTTCCAGCCCGCGGCCCACTTCCGCCAGCGCACGCGAGTTGACCACCGCGGCCCGCAGCTTGGCCAGCTGGCCCTCGGGCAGGTCGGGGTGGGTGCGGTACAGCGTGTCCGTGACGACGAGGCCGAGCACGGAGTCCCCGAGGAACTCCAGCCGCTCGTTCGTCGGCAGACCGCCGTTCTCGTACGCGTAGGAACGGTGGGTCAGCGCGCGCACCAGAAGGGCGGACTCGACCTGGTAGCCGAGCCGCCCTTCCAGAAGCGTGTGGGACGAGGCCTGGTTGTCCGCAGAGTTTTTCTTCGGCGTGGACACAGTGCCTCTCACCAGCCGCTCAGACCTCGAGGACCTGGCGCTTGTTGTAGGTGCCGCACGACGGGCACGCGATGTGCTGCAGCTTGGGCTCGTGGCAGCGCTCGCACGCAACCAGGGTGGGGACCGCAGCCTTCCACTGCGACCGGCGGTGGCGCGTGTTGCTGCGCGACATCTTCCGCTTCGGAACAGCCACGGCTACTTCTCCTGCTTCTCGTCGACGCCAGGTTCGGCGCCGCTCATCTCGTCCTTCTCGCCGTCCTTCATGGTGCCGGCGAGTCCCTGCAATGCCGCCCAACGGATGTCGACGGCGTCATGGTGGTGGTCCGGGTCGTCCGCGAGCCGTGCGCCGCACTCGGCACACAGACCCGGGCAGTCTTCCTGGCACACCGGCTGCATCGGCAGTGCGAGCACCACCGCATCACGCAGCACAGGCTCGAGGTCGAACATGCCGTCCTCGAGAAAGAGCCTGTCCTCGTCGTCCTCGGCGTCGTCGCCCGGTTCCGCGGTCACGCGGCCCCGGTCGTCGGCGTCAGGGTACGAGAACATCTCCTGGAAGTCCGCTTCGAGCTCCAGCTCCAGCGGCTCCAGACACCTTACGCACTCCCCCTCGGCCTCCGCACGGGCGGTGCCTGTGACGAGCACACCTTCCATGACCGACTCGAGCCGGAGGTCGAGCTCCACCGGGGCGCCTTCCGGCACTCCGACGACCTCCTTGATGCCGAGGTCCTGGGGAGCGTCGACCGTGCGGGTCAGGCGCTGCAGCGCACCGGGCCGCCGCCCCAGCTCGTGCGTGTCGAACACGAGGGGGTTGCGGTGGTCGAGGCGGGCGTTCAGAGCCATTCCTGCTTTCGGTCTTCGAGCTCAGGGGGTTCGCTGCCGTCCGATGTTCGGGCAGCTGTGATCGCGGACATACGCGCGACCGAAGAGCCAGGATACTGGACCTTTCGCTCTCGGCCCAATCCGCCCCTACAGGCCCCGCTCGCGCTCGTACGCCCGCAGCTGTTCGGGCGTGATCATGCTGGTGTCGAAGAGGCTGGTCTCGTCCAGGGCGTAGCCCTGCTGGGCCTGGTGGGCCTGTGGGGGCTGCTGCGCCTGGCCGGGATCGTACGCCTGCTGCTGGGCGTCGTAGCCCTGGTAGGCGGCGTACGGGTCGGCCTGCTGGTAGCCGTAGGGGTCCTGCCCGTCCCCGTACTGCTGCTGGTAGCCGGCGTAGGCGTCCTGCTGCTGGTAGCCGTAGGCGGGCTCGGGCTGGGCGTACGGCGGCTGCTGCGGCCGGGGCGGTTCGGGCTGCTTGGCCGGGGCGGCCTGCTCCGTGACCGTGGCGAGGTCGGCGAGGTAGTCGGCGTCGCTGGAGTGCTGGAGGGTCGTGAGGTCGTCGGCGAGGGCGCCGAGGTCGTCGGAGGCGATCCGGCCGTGCAGCTTCTGGCGGCCGCGGCCGACCGCCTCCAGGGTCTTGGCGAGGACCGCCTCGAAGGCGCCGAGCTTGACGTCGACGTACTCGTCGGCGCTGCGGCGCAGGGTCTCGGGGTCGTGGCTGCGCTCGGGGGCGTCCTCGTCCGCGTAGCCCTGTTCGTCGAGGCCGGGGCCGGTGCCGAGCAGCTTCTCGCGGCCGCGGCCGACCGAGCCGAGGGTCTTGGTGAGGACGACCTCGAAGTTGGCGAGCTTGGAGTCCACGTAGTCGTCGGCCTCCGCGCGGATCTCCTCGGCCTCCTTGCGGGCCTCGGCGAGGATGCGGTCGGCCTCGGACTGGGAGCGGCGGGCGATCTCCGTGTCCGAGATCAGGGTGCCGCGCTGGGCGTGCGCGCTCTCGATGATCCGCTCGGCCTCCTGGCGGGCCTGCTCGACCATCTGCTCCCGGCCGCCGATCAACTCCTGCGCCTGGGCGAGGGAGTCGGGCAGCGCCGCGCGCACCTCGTCGAGCTTCGCGAGCAGTTCGGCGCGGTTGACCACGCACGAGGCCGACATGGGCATCGACCGGGCACTGGAGACCGCGGCGACGATCTCGTCGAGCTTCTTCTGCACGTCCACCGTGTGCTCGCCACTCTCTACAGCTGTGTTGGAGACGGACGGGACGACTGTACGGCCCCGGGGCGTCCGCTGGACACCGGACGGCCGTGCGGCGTCAGTCCTTGCGCAGGCGTTCGGTGAGGGCGGTCAGGACCTCCGGCGGCACCAGGTGGGAGACGTCGCCGCCCCAGGCCGCCACCTCCTTGACGAGTGAGGAGGAAAGGAAGCTGTAGGTGGGGTTGGTGGGGACGAAGAGGGTCTCCACGCCCGAGAGGCCGTTGTTCATCTGGGCCATCTGCAGTTCGTAGTCGAAGTCGCTGACCGCGCGCAGGCCCTTGACGATGGCGGGGATGTCGCGCTGCTTGCAGAAGTCGACGAGCAGGCCGTGGAAGGCCTCCACGCGGACGTTGCCGTACTCGGCGGTGACCCGGCGGATCAGGTCGATCCGCTCCTCGATCTCGAACAGGCCCTTCTTCGACTGGTTGATCATCACCGCGACGTAGACCTCGTCGTACAGCCGGGAGGCCCGGGCGATGATGTCGAGGTGTCCGTTGGTGATCGGGTCGAACGACCCGGGACATACGGCGCGGCGCACTAGTGATCCCTCGCTCTCCGGTCCGGTCATCGTGCGTCTTCGCACGTAGAGGCGGCGCGACCGTACCAAAACGTTCCCTCGCCGTAGCGGCGGGCCCGAATCCCCTCGAATCCGGGCGGCCAGCCGAATTCTCCGCCTCTGGTACTGCGCTCCACGGTGACGAGGGCTTCCGGTGTGAGCCAGCCTTCCGAGCGGAGTGTGAGCAGGATCTCCCGGAGATCCCCGTCCGGGACGGCGTAGGGCGGGTCGAGGAAGACGATGTCGTACGGCTGCCGCGGGGGCGCCGTGCGGATGATCTGTTCCGCTTTGCCGGATCTGACCTCGGCGCCGGGGAGCCCGAGCGACGTCACGTTCTCGCGGACCGTGCGGGCGGCGCGGGCGTCGGCCTCGACCAGCAGGACGTGTCCGGCGCCCCGGGACAGGGCCTCCAGGCCGACGGCGCCGGAACCGGCGTACAGGTCGAGGACGCGTTCGCCGTCGAGGGGGCCGCCGAGCAGGGACTGCCAGGTGGACAGGAGGCCCTCGCGCGCGCGGTCGGAGGTGGGGCGGGTCCCCTGTCCCGGCGGTACGGCCAGGCGGCGTCCGCCGGCCGCGCCGGCGATCACGCGAGTCATGTCCTCGTCCTTGTCGGTGTGTGCTCGATCGGGGGGGGTGGTCGGTCAGGGGGCGGTCGGGGGGTCGGTGGGTGGTCCCACCAGTCTGTCAGCCCTTCTCCAGGTACTGCTCCCGCTCCTCGTCCAGCAGCGCGTCCAGCGCCGTGCGCAGGGCGGGCAGCCGGGTCAGGTCCGGGTCGGCGGCGACGATCCTCATGGCCTCCTCGCGGGCCTCGGCGATGATCTCCTCGTCGTCGATGACGGCGAGCATGCGCAGGCTGGAGCGGGTGCCGGACTGGGCCTGGCCCAGCACGTCGCCCTCGCGGCGCTGCTCCAGGTCGATCCGGGAGAGCTCGAAGCCGTCGAGGGTGGACGCGACGGCGTTGAGCCGCTGCCGGGCGGCGCTCGCCTCGGGCATCTCGGTGACCAGCAGGCACAGGCCGGGCGCCGAGCCGCGCCCGACGCGGCCGCGCAGCTGGTGCAGCTGGGAGACGCCGAAGCGGTCGGCGTCCATGATCACCATCGCGGTGGCGTTGGGCACGTTGACCCCGACCTCGATGACGGTCGTGGCGACCAGGACGTCGGCCTCGCCGGCGGCGAAGCGGCGCATCACGGCGTCCTTGTCGTCGGGCTGCATGCGCCCGTGCAGGACCTCCACCCGCAGCCCCTTCAGCGGCCCCTTCGCGAGCTGATCGGCGATGTCGAGGACGGCGAGCGGGGGCCGCTTCTCGGCCTCGTCCTCGGGGGACTTCTTCTTCGCCGTGCCCTTGGGGGCGTCCTCCTCGTCGCCGATGCGCGGGGAGACCACGTACGCCTGGTGGCCGTTGGCCACCTCCTCGCGGACCCGCTCCCAGGCGCGGGCGAGGAAGTGCGGCTTGTCGGCGGCCGGGACGACATGGCTGGCGATCGGGGAGCGCCCGGCCGGCAACTGGTCGAGGACGGAGGTCTCCAGGTCGCCGAAGACGGTCATGGCGACCGTGCGCGGAATGGGCGTGG
The DNA here is from genome assembly GCF_007829875.1 of Streptomyces capillispiralis. Taxonomy (NCBI): domain Bacteria; kingdom Bacillati; phylum Actinomycetota; class Actinomycetes; order Kitasatosporales; family Streptomycetaceae; genus Streptomyces; species Streptomyces capillispiralis. The sequence continues at coordinate 2,378,913 of NZ_VIWV01000001.1, forward strand.
CGGTCATGACCAGCAGGTGCGGGGGCTGTTTGCCCTTGCCGCGCAGGGCGTCGCGCTGCTCCACGCCGAAGCGGTGCTGTTCGTCGACCACGACCAGGCCCAGGTCGTGGAACCGCACCTTGTCCTCGATCAGCGCGTGCGTGCCGATGACGATGCCGGCCTCGCCGGTGGCCAGGTCGAGCAGGGCGTGGCGGCGGGCCGCCGCTCCCATGGATCCGGTGAGCAGCACCACCTTGGTGGCGCCGTCCGCTCCCCCGAGCATCCCGCCCTCGGCCAGCTCGCCCATCATCTCGGTGACCGACCGGTGGTGCTGCTGGGCGAGCACCTCGGTGGGCGCGAGCATCGCGGCCTGCCCGCCCGCGTCGACGACGGCGAGCATGGCGCGCAGGGCGACCATGGTCTTGCCGGAGCCGACCTCGCCCTGGAGCAGCCGGTGCATGGGGTGTTCGGTGGCGAGGTCGTCGAAGATCTCCCGGGAGACCTTCTGCTGGCCCTCGGTGAGGGTGAAGGGGAGGCGGTCGTCGAAGGCGGTGAGGAGGCCGTCCGGCTTCGGCCGGCGGGCGACGGCCGGGAGCTGCGCGTCGGCGTGGCGGCGGCGGGCCAGGGCGACCTGGAGGACGAAGGCCTCGTCCCACTTGAGGCGGGCGCGGGCGTCCTCGATGTCGGCCTTGGTGTGCGGGCGGTGGATCTTCAGCAGGGCCTCGGGGAGCGGGACCAGCGCGCGGCCGTCGCGCAGGGACTCCGGGAGCGGGTCGACGGCCTCCTGGGCGCTGGGCAGGACCGTCTGGAGCGCCTTGCCGATCTTCCAGGACTCCAGCTTGGCCGTGGCCGGGTAGATCGGGATGAGGGCGCCGGCCCAGGTCTCGACCGTCTCCTCGGTGTCGCCGCGCAGCAGTTCGTAGGCGGGGTGGGCGAGTTGGAGACGGCGGTTGAAGACGGAGACCTTGCCGGCGAACAGCGCGCGGGTGCCCGGCAGCAGTTCCTTGTGCGGTTTGTGGACACCGGCGCCGAAGAAGACCAGTTGCAGCCGGCCGCTGCCGTCCGTGATGGTCACCTCCAGTCGCTGGCCCTTGCCGCGCGGGGCCTTGGCGGAGGCGAAGGTGTGCAGCCGGGCGTCGGCGACCTGGGCGACCACCGTGACGTGCTCGTCCATGGGGAGGTCGGCGAGGTGGGTGAGCTGGCCGCGCTCCTCGTACCGGCGCGGATAGTGGTGGAGGAGGTCGCCGACCGTGTGCAGGCCGAGGTGCTCGGCCATCACCTTCGCGGTGGCGGGGCCGAGCACCTTCTTCAGTGGTTCTTCCAGTGCGGGCACGGGATCCATTGCACACCACGGCACCGACAATGGGTGGGCCGCGGGGCTGCCGCTTCGGTCAAGTCTGAGAAAACCCCTGGTCAGACGGTGAACCCGGCTCTAGGATGGCGCGCTCCGGCTCCCTTCGCGGTCACCGTCCCACCGGGACCGCCCGACCCCGCGCCGTCGCGAGTCCCCCCACCGGCGCCGTGATGATGGACTCCCAGACCTCTTCCAGCTCAGAGGCGTCCGACGCCTCCCAGGCACCTCAACCGTCCCCGACGTCCCAGGCACCTCACACCTTCCAGGTCGACCTGCGCGGTCTGGTCGACCTGCTCTCCCACCACCTCTACTCCAGTCCCAAGGTCTATCTGCGCGAGCTGCTGCAGAACGCCGTGGACGCGATCACCGCCCGGCGTGCCGGGGATCCGGACGCCCCGGCCCGGGTGCGGCTGTCCGTGGACGCGGGCTCCCTGCGGGTGGACGACACCGGCGTGGGGCTCACCGAGGCGGACGTGCACAGCCTGCTCGCGACCATCGGGCGCAGTTCGAAGCGCGCGGAGGGGCTGCAGGAGGCCCGTTCGGACTTCCTCGGGCAGTTCGGCATCGGCCTGCTCGCCTGTTTCGTGGTCGCCGAGCGGATCCGCGTCGTCAGCCGCAGCGCCCGTACGCCCGGTGCGCCGCCCGTGGAGTGGACGGCCCGGGACGACGGTTCGTACACCGTGCGGACGCTGCCGGACGAGGCGCGGCCCGAACCGGGCACCACCGTGCACCTGGTGGCGCGGGCGGGGGCGGCCGAGTGGCTGGCCGAGGACCGGGTGCTCTCCCTGGCCCGGGACTTCGGCTCCCTGCTGCCGTACGACGTGCGGGTGGGCGAGGAGGCGGTCACCGATCTGCCGGCGCCGTGGGACCGGTCGTACCCGGGCCCGGCGGCGCGCCGGGTGGCGCTCGCCCGGCACTGCCACGAGCTGTTCGGCTTCACACCGCTGGACACGATCGACCTGGACGTGCCGCTGGCCGGGATCCGCGGGGTGGCGTACGTGCTGCCGTCGGCGGTCAGTCCGGCCGGGCGCGCGGGCCACCGGGTGCATCTGAAGGGGATGCTGCTGACCGAGCGGGCGGAGCAGCTGCTGCCCGACTGGGCGTTCTTCGTGCGCTGCGTCCTGGACACCGACAGCCTGCGTCCCACCGCGTCCCGCGAGTCGCTGTACGAGGACGAGACGCTGGCCGGGGTGCGGGAGGCGCTGGGCGAGCGGATCCGCGGCTGGCTGACGGCGCTGGCCGCCGGTGATCCGGAGCGGCTGGCCGCGTTCCTGTCCGTGCACCACCTGGGTGTGAAGTCGCTGGCCCGGCACGACCGGGAGATGCTGCGCACCATGCTGCCGTGGCTGCCGTTCGAGACCACCGACGGGCGGCTGTCCCTGGAGGAGTTCGCGCAGCGGCACCCGGTGGTGCACTTCACGCGGACGGTCGAGGAGTACCGGCAGGTCGCGCCGATCGCGTCCGCACAGGGCATCGGCGTGGTCAACGGCGGTTACACCTACGACAGCGAGCTGGTCGAGGCGCTGCCCTCGGTGCGGCCGGGCACGGCGGTGGCCGAGCTGGACGCGGACACGGTGACCGCGCACCTGGACGCGGTCGACCCGGCACAGGAGCTGGCCCTGTCCGGCTTCCTGGCCGCCGCGCGGGCCAGGCTGGACCCGCTGGGCTGTGACGTCGTGCTGCGTTCCTTCCACCCGCTGTCGGTGCCCGCGCTGCACCTGGACGACCGGGAGGCCCGGCACGAGCAGGCCCGGGCCGAGGCCGAGGAGCGGGCCGACGACCTGTGGGCCGGCATCCTCGGCTCGCTGCGCGGCAGTGCCCCGCGCGCGCGTCTGGTGCTCAACCACCTCAATCCGCTGGTGCGGCGGATCAGTGCGCTGGGCGAGCCCGAGCTGATCGGCACCGCCGCGGAGTCCCTGTACGGGCAGGCGCTGCTCATGGCGCAGCGGCCGCTGCGGCCGGCCGACTCGGCGCTGCTGAACCGGGCGTTCATGGGCCTCCTGGAGTGGGCCACGCACGCCGACGACGACTCCCAGGGGGGCGGTCACCGATGAGCGGGATCACGGACTTCGACTCCTTGCGCCAGGCGATGGCGGAGAACTCCGAGCAGCCGGAGGGCCCGGCCCGCAACGCCCGCGCGGAGCAACTGCTCGCGGAGGCCGAGAAGCTGGACATCCCGCTCGCCGTGATCGAGGCGCTCGGGCACCAGCTGAAGGTCTACAACTACAGCTCCGAGAAGGCGAAGATGTTCGTCCCGTTCGCGCGGCTGCTGCGCATGTGGGACGAGCGGCCCGAGGACTTCGACGAGTACGAGACGCACTCGCTGCACTGGGTGTTCAAGTGGATGTCGGCCGGCATGCTCCACCAGCCGCACATCCCGCTCGCCTCGATCGAGAAGTGGCTCGGCGAGATGGAGCACCGCTACCGGCTCGCCGGGCATTCGGAACGGGCCGTGCGCAGCGCCGAGTTCCACGTCGCCTCCCACATCGGCGACACGGCGCGGGCGGAGCGGGCGTACGCCGCGTGGCTGGCCGCCGACCGGGACTCCATGGCCGACTGCCACGCCTGCGAGCTGCAGGGGCAGGGCGGGTGGCAGGCGGAGCGCGGCCGGGACGAGGAGGCGCTGGAGCTGTGGCGGCCGGTGCTGGAGGGCGAGTTCACCTGCGCCCATGAGCCGCACACGGTGCTCGCGGCCTCCCTCGTGCCGCTGCTGCGCCTCGGCCGGGTGGACGAGGCCCGCGCACACCACCTGCGCGGGTTCCGGCTCGTCCGGTCGATGGAGAGCATGCGGGGCGCGTACGCGGACCACGTGGAGTTCTGCGCGCTGACCGGCAACGAGGCGCGCGGCCTCGAACTCCTCGCGGAACGTCCGGCGTACTTCACGGACGAGGGGCATCCGCGCAGCAAGCTGGACTACCTGAGCGTGGTGACCCTGCTCATGGACCGGCTGGCCGAACTCGGGATGGGCGGGCAGCCGGTGCCGGGTCCGGCCGGGCGGACCTGGACCGCGGCGGAGCTCGGCGCGCACGCGCGGGCGGAGGCGCTCGCCCTGGCGGCACGCTTCGACGAGCGCAACGGCACCCCGCACGTCGGCGAGCGGGTGCGCGCGCGCATGGCGCGGCGTCCGCTGGTGGAGCGGCTGCCGCTGGGCGTGCGGGCGTCGGGCGCGGTCCCGGCGCGGCGGCCGGTGGTGCGGGCCGACGAGCCGCCGCGGGCGGCGGGTACGGCGGCCGGTGAGCCGGGGGTGCCCGGGCTGCTCGCCGAGGCGCGGCGGCTGTCGGACGCGCTCCGGCCGAACGCCGTCGAGGCGTGGGCGGCGGTGGCGCGGGCGGCGGCCGCGGAGGGCTTCGAGCTCGCGGCACGCGACCGCGCGGAGATCGCCGACCACGAGGCGATGGACCTCGGGCCCGCGGGCGCGGACCTCTTCGAGCGGGCGGCCGAGCTGTACGCGGAGGCGGGCGACCCCGGGGAGGCCCTGGCGGCACGCGCGCGCGGGGCGTTCGTCCGGGCGCTGGCCGGCGAGCTCGACGAGGCGCTCGCGGCGGTCACCGGACCGTACGAGCAGGTCCTCGCGCTGTACGCGGACGGCGGCACGGGGATACGGCAGACGGCGTCGGTGCTGATGGCGCGGGCGCGGATCCTGATGCGGCGGGTGCACGCGGCCGAGGGGACGCCCGGGGAGGCCGTCCTCGCCGACGCCGGGACCGCCGTGCGCGCGGTGCTGGCGCTCGTCGAGGAGCACACCGGCGAGGACGTGCGGCTCGCCGCGCGGGCCGCCGAGGCGTACGCCATGTCCGGGGAGCTGGCGGGTCACGACGACGTCGAGCGGGCGGCGGAGCTGTTCGCCCGGGCCGCCGAGGAGTTCAACGGGGCGGGGCTGCCGTGGTTCGCGGTGGAGTACGAGGTCCGGCTGGCCCAGCTCGCCCACCACCTCGGCGACGCGGCCGGGGCGGAGCGGGCACTGCGGGCGGCCCTGGAGCACGGCGGACCGTATCTGGAGCCGGCCGGACGGGCACAGCTGCACCTCCAGCTCGGGGAACTCGCCGAGGGGAACGGCCGCGTGCGGGAGGCCGCCGAACAGGCCCTGGAGGCGGCGCACTGGGCCGACGAGGCGGGCGAGGGCCCCACGCTGGGCGCGTGGGCGCGGCATCGGCTCGGCGGGTATCTGCTGGGGCAGGGGCGGTGGGCGGAGGCGGCGGAGGTGCTGGAGTCCGCGCTGCCGGACATCACCGCCGAGACGCACGGCGACGGGGCGGTCGTCCAGACGCTGTGGTGGCTCGGGGACTGCCTCGGGGAGCTGGGGGAGCACCGGGCGGCCGCCGAGCGGCGGCTGCGGGCGGCGGAGATCGCCCGGCACTGGCCCGAGCAGCGGGACCACGCCGTGCTGGCCCACATGGCCGCGTCCAGCCTGGAGCGGGCGGACCTTCCCGACGAGGCGGCACAGGCGTACGCGCGCGCGAGCGACCTGTGGCGCACGATCGGCGACGCGTCCGGGCTGATCCGCTCGCTGCGCGCCCGCGCGTGGCTCGCGCTGCGCGCGGAGGACGGGCGGGACGCGGCACGCGCGCTGATGGCGGAGGCGGTCGGGGAGTGCGAGGCGGCGCGGGAGGCGGCCGGGGACGACGAGACCCGCGCGCGGCTCGCCGCCGAGCTGGGCGACACGCTCCGCCAGTTCGCGGAGCTGCTGGTCCGGTCGGCGGGCGGGGACGGCGAGGCGGCCGGGGAGGCGGTGTCCCTGCTGGACCGCGCGATCGCCGCGTTCACTCCCCTCGGCCCGGGCGCGCTGGACGACCGCGTCCAGGCGGAGCTCGCCGCGGCCTGGCTGGAGGCCGACCTGGACCGGCCCGCCGCCGCGGCGGCACGCGCGCGTGCCGTACTGGCCGCGTACGAGGACGCGCCCGGGGAGGACGAGACCGTCCGCACCCGGCGCGCGGAGGCGGAACACCTGCTGGGCCTCATGGCGGAACGGGGCGACGCCGACGGCTGACCCGGGGGGCGCCCGTGCGGACGGCCTCCGGGAGCGTCCGCACGGTCACGCCCCGCGGGAGACCGTTCGGGCGGGCGGCGTCGGCCCGCTCACCGGCGTCGGGCGCGCCGGACCCCGCCGGACCGGCTCCGGCGACGTGCGGCCGGTGGCCGGACGGGGGTCACTCGACGCCGATGAGGAGGAGGGCGCCCTGTCTGCCGCCCTGGTAGACCACCGTGTCCACGGCGAGGTAGCCCTCACGGACCCTGCTCTCCAGGTGGGCGGCTATGGACCGCGGGGCGTCGTCGCCGAGGACCAGGGTGACCAGTTCGCCGCCGGCCGCGAGCATGCGGTCAAGGACGGCCTCGGCGGTGGCCGTCAGGTCCTGCCCGATCACGGCCACGTCCCCGTCGACCAGGCCGAGGACGTCCCCCGCCTGGCAGATGCCCGCCATGGTCCAGGCCTGGCGCTCGGCGACGGTGACCTCGGCGTAGCGGGTCGCGCCCGCCGCCGACGTCATCGCCACCACGTCCTCGTCGAAGCGGCGCTCCGGTTCGTGCACCGCCAGCGCCGCGATGCCCTGGACCGCGGAGCGGGTCGGGATGAGGGCGACCCGGATGCCCTCGTTCCGGGCCTGCTCGGCCGCCGCGGCGGCGGTGTGGCGCAGCTCGGCGTCGTTGGGCAGCAGCACCACCTCCCGCGCGTGCGCACGCCGTACGGCCTGGACGAGCTCACCGCTCGCGGGCGGCTCCCCCGGGCGGGCGAGCACGGTGGTCGCGCCGGCCTCGGCGTAGAGCCCTGCCAGGCCCTCGCCGGGCACCACGGCCACGACGGCCCGCTCGGCGCGTTCCTGCCGCACCCGCTCGGCTCCCGTCGTGTGGACGTCCCCGGCGCCGAAGTGGGTGATGCGGATCCGGTACGGCCGTCCGGCCTCGACGCCGGCCTCCACGGCGGCGCCCGCGTCGTCGACATGGACGTGGACGTTCCACAGCCCGTCCCCGCCGACCACGACGAGCGAGTCGCCCAGCCCGTCGAGCCGCTCCCGCAACCGCGCGACGGCCGCGTCCGCGGCCTCCAGCAGGTAGATCACCTCGAAGGCGGGCCCCGCCGCGGCACCGCCGTCCGCGCACTCCGCGCCGGCCTCGCAGGACCGCGCGCCCGCGTGCCCCTCCCCCGCGTCCACGACCCCGGCCGTGCGCCCGGCTTCCGCCCCCCGCTCCTGGAACCCGGGGCCGGCGGCCCGTACGGACCCGCTCCCGCGTGCCCCCGGCGTCGGCAGGCCCCGCGGCACCTCCCCCGTGAACGTCTCCACCAGGGCCGCGAGCACCGCCACCAGTCCCCTGCCGCCCGCGTCCACCACCCCCGCGCGCCTCAGCACGGCCAGCCGCTCCGGTGTCTCGGCCAGGGCCACGCGGGCCCCCTCGTACGCCACCCGCGCCACCGCCCCGCAGTCGCCCCGCGCACCGCCGGCGGCGTCGGCGGCGGCCGAGGCGACGGTGAGGACCGTGCCCTCGACGGGGTGGGCCACGGCCTGGCGCGCGGAGTCGGCCGCCCGCCGCAGCGCCCGCCCCAGTCCGGGGCCGTCGGCACCGGCCGGGGCCTCTTCACCGGCCAGTTCCTGGGCCATCCCCCGCAGCAGCTGCGCCAGGATCGTCCCGGAGTTCCCGCGGGCCCCGATCAGTGCCCCGTGCGCCATCGCCCGTACGGCGTCGGCCAGCGTCGGCCGCCGGTCCCCGCCGGCCTCGTGACCGGCGAACACGGCCTCCACCGCGGCGGTCGCCGATTCGAGCGTCAGATAGAGATTGGTTCCGGTGTCGCCGTCCGCCACGGGATAGACGTTGATCGCGTCGATCTCCTCACGGGCCCGGCCCAGCGCATCGAGCGCGAGACCGCACCAGGCACGCACCGCGAGAGCATCGAGGAATGTCTGCGGCACCTGCGCCACCTGCGCCTCCCTGAGCTGCCGACCGTGGCACGCAGCGTAGACCGTGGGCCACCGCCCACCGGAAGAGGGCCGCAGGCGGGCCCCTGAGCTGCCATGGTAGTTTCGTTCTACGGGTGCAGCCGTTGTATGCTGCTCCGGTTGCCCGATCTGATCGGGCCTCTCCCCTGGCAACGCCACTCAGATCCCGCCGGACTCACCTCGAGTCCGGGATCTTGATCCCGGCATGCCGGGATCAACCGTAAGTGCATCTGAAGTCTTTGGAGTGACCCGTGGCTGCCAACTGCGACGTCTGCGGCAAGGGGCCGGGCTTCGGCAACAACATCTCGCACTCGCACCGCCGTACGTCCCGTCGCTGGAACCCGAACATCCAGCGTGTGCGTACCGTGGTCGGCGGGACGCCGAAGCGCGTGAACGCCTGCACCTCGTGCATCAAGGCCGGCAAGGTCTCGCGCTGACGCTTTCGCTGAGCGCGCGGCCACAGCCGGTTTCGCCGCAACAGCCGGTCCACCCTCTGGGTGGGCCGGCTTTTTGCTGTGATCCGGTGCGCCGGCGATCGGCGAGCCGCCCTTCCCGGCCGACGGCCGGGAAGGCGCCACCGTGCTAGCCCGGCGGGTTCGGCTTCCAGCCGTGGTGCACCGGGCCGATGCCCGCGCCCAGGGCGAACCCGGACGCTATGGCCCCGGTGACGTAGTCCTTGGCCGCCCGCACCGCCTCCGGTACGGAGCGCCCCTTCGCCAGTTCCGACGCGATCGCCGACGCCAGCGTGCAGCCCGTGCCGTGGGTGTGGCGGTTGTCGTGCCTCGGGGCCCGCAGCCAGTGCTCCTCGGACCCGTCGGTGAGCAGGTCCACGGCGTCACCGGACAGGTGGCCGCCCTTGATCACCACCCAGCGCGGTCCGAACGCCAGCACCGCCTCCGCCGCCCGGCGCAGATCACGCTCCGATTCGACCCGTATGTCCGTGAGTTGCGCCACTTCGTCCAGGTTCGGGGTGGCCACCGTCGCCACCGGCAGCAGCCGCGTCCGTACGGAGTCCAGCGCGGAGGACGCGAGCAGCGGGTCCCCGTGCTTGGAGACGCCCACCGGGTCGACCACCGCCGGCGCGTCCGTGCCGGCGATCAAGTCGGACACCGCCTCGACCAGTTCGGCGGAGGACAGCATGCCGGTCTTGACCGCCTGCACGCCGATGTCGTCGACGACACTGCGGTACTGGGCGCGCACCGCCTCCACCGGCAGTTCCCAGGCGCCCTGCACGCCCAGGGAGTTCTGCGCGGTGACCGCGGTGAGCACGCTCATGCCGTGCACGCCGAGCGCCAGCATCGTCTTCAGGTCGGCCTGGACGCCCGCGCCGCCGCCCGAGTCGGAGCCGGCGACGGTGAGCACCCGGGGCGGGGCGGCGCGGCCGCTCATGACTCGATGTCCCCGAAGTGGTCCCAGCCGCCCTGGGCGGTCCACGCCGCCCCGTCGACCGTCACCTGCGGCAGCGCCGAGGGGTTGAGCACCTCGCCGATCACCTTCCAGCGGGCGGGCAGCTTCACGTCCGGCGGGAAGGTCGCCACGATCGCGTGGTCCTCTCCCCCGGTCAGCACCCACTGCATGGGGTCGACGCCGACGGCCTGGCCGATGTCGTTCATCTGCGAGGGGATGTCGATCGCCCCGGAGCGGATGTCGATCCGCACCTTGCTGGCCTCGGCGATGTGCCCGAGGTCGGCGATCAGCCCGTCGCTGACGTCGCACATCGCGGTCGCGCCCAGTCCGGCGGCGGCGGGGCCCGCGTGGTACGGCGGCTCAGGGCGCCGGTGCGCCTCCACGAAGGCGCGCGGCGAGCGGAAACCGCGGGAGAGCACCGCGTACCCGGCGGCGGACCAGCCCAGCCAGCCGGTCACCGCGACGAGGTCGCCCGGCTGTGCGCCGCCCCGGGTGACAGGCTCCTGGTTGCGCAGGTCGCCGAGCGCGGTGATCGACACCATGATGGTGTCGCCGCGCACCACGTCACCGCCGACCACGGCGGCGCCCGCGACCTGGCACTCGTCGCGCAGGCCGTCCATCAGCTCGCTGGGCCAGGTCACCGGCAGCTCCGCCGGGACGACGAGGCCGAGCAGCAGCCCGGTCGGCACGGCGCCCATGGCGGCGATGTCGGCGAGGTTCTGGGCGGCGGCCTTGCGGCCGACGTCGTAGGCCGTGGACCAGTCGCGGCGGAAGTGCCGCCCTTCCAGCAGGATGTCGGTGCTGGCCACGACCCTGCGGTCGGGCGCGGAGACCACCGCGGCGTCGTCGCCGGGGCCGACCCGGACCGCCGGGGTGGTGGTGAGACGGGAGGTGAGCTCCCTGATGAGCCCGAACTCCCCGAGCTCACCAACAGTGCCCTTCATTGCCCTTTCGCCCCTTCTGTCCCTGTCCGTGCCCGGTCGCGAGTCGTCCGAGTCCTCGCTACGGTCGAGGTGACCGTCAACTTCTCTCGTGCCTGTACCCCGGCGCGCAAGGCCCGGTTCCCGCAGGTCTCCCCGCGAGGAGCGGCGACGCGATACCGTGGCGTTCCTTTTCCCCACATGATCCTCGTGGCCGCCCTGGAGGTTCCGTGGTACAGGCGTACATCCTGATCCAGACGGAGGTCGGCAAAGCGTCGACCGTCGCCGAGCTGATCGGCAAGATCCCTGGAGTGATCCAGGCCGAGGACGTGACCGGACCGTACGACGTGATCGTGCGCGCCCAGGCCGACACCGTCGACGACCTGGGACGGATGGTGGTCGCCAAAGTGCAGCAGGTGGACGGCATCACCCGCACCCTGACCTGCCCGGTCGTCCATCTGTAGCCCCCGTCTACCCTGTGCCGGTGAACTCTTTCCGTCACCGGCACACCGTTGCGTCCGCACTCGCGGTGCTGATCACCGCCGTGGGCTGCTCCTCAGCAGACGACAGCGCGTCCGCGGCGGTTCCCAGCCCGGACGCGAAGGTCACCGACCTGTGTCAGAACCTGGACAAGGTCCTGCCGACGACGGTGGACGGTGAGAGTCGCGACGATCCCGAACCCGCGTCCGAACTGACCGCGGGCTGGGGCGGCGTGGCGATCATACTGCGGTGCGGTGTGGAGCGGCCGCCCAAGATGGCCGACCCCAAGGTGGCCAACGGCCACGACGCCGACGCGGTGCCCGGCGGTGTCAACGGCGTGGACTGGCTGATGGAGAAGCAGGACGACGGCGTCCAGCGCTTCACCACCGCCAACCGCGAGGCGTACGTGGAGGTCCGGGTGACCGACGGGCGGGACAGCACCGGTGTGCTGATCGACCTCGCCCCGGCCGTGAAGAAGGCGATCCCCGAGGGGATCGCCTTCTGAAGCGTGCCCGCGCCGCTCAGCGCAGCCCGGTGGAGCGCCGCAGCGCCGCCCGCACCAGCAGGTCCACCAGCTCCGGGTAGCTCACCCCGGTGGCCTGCCACATCTGCGGGTACATCGAGATGGGCGTGAAGCCGGGCATGGTGTTGATCTCGTTGATCACGAACTCGCCGTCCTCGGTGAGGAAGAAGTCCGCGCGGACCAGCCCCTCGCAGGAGGCCGCGTCGAACGCCTCGACCGCGAGCCGCCGCACCTCGGCCGTCTCCTCGTCGGTCAGCGGCGCGGGCACGAGGCCGGGCGTGGAGTCGATGTACTTGGCCTCGAAGTCGTAGTACGCGTGCGCGTCCGGCGGCGGGATCTCGGCCGGCAGCGAGGCGCGCGGGCCGTCCTCGAACTCCAGCACGCCGCACTCGATCTCGCGGCCGCGCAGGGCCGCCTCGACGAGGATCTTCGGGTCGTGGCGCTGGGCCTCGGCGATCGCCTCGTCCAGCCCGGAGAGGTCCTCGACCTTGGTGATGCCGATCGACGAGCCCGCGCGCGCGGGCTTCACGAACAGCGGCCAGCCGTGCTCCGCCGCGAAGTCGACGATCCTCCTGCGGGCGGCGGCCTCGTCCTGCCGCCACTCGCGCGGCCGGATCACCAGGTACGGGCCGACCTTGAGCCCGAAGGAGGTGAACACCCGCTTCATGTACTCCTTGTCCTGGCCGACGGCCGAGGCGAGCACGCCCGAGCCGACATAGGGGACGCCGGAGAGTTCCAGGAGGCCCTGGAGGGTGCCGTCCTCGCCGTAGGGGCCGTGCAGCACCGGGAAGACCACGTCGACCTCGCCGAGCGCCTTGGGCACGGAGCCGGGCTCGCTGTAGACGACTTCACGGCTGGCGGGGTCGACGGGGAGCACCACCGCGCCCTCCGCCGACTCGGCGAGCTGGTCGACGCTGGGCGTACGGCGGTCGCTGATCGCCATGCGGTCCGGCTCGTCGGCGGTGAGCGCCCAGCGGCCGTCCTGCGTGATGCCGATCGGCAGGACGTCGTACGCGGTCCGGTCGATGGCCTTGAGGACGGCGCCGGCCGTGACCACGGAGATCCCGTGCTCGGAGCTGCGCCCGCCGAACACGACGGCCACACGCGGCTTGCGGGACGGCTGCCCGGGGCTCTGGGGAGTGTTCTCGGTGCTCATATCGCGATGAGACTACCCGCCCGTAGGGCCGCGAGACAGCGTCGGTGGGCCGTGTGGCGCGGCCGTCGCTCAGCGTCGTTCGGGCTTCGCGCTGCGCGACATCAGCTCCTTGACGGCGACCACGGGAGGCTTGCCCTCGTGCACGATGCCGACGACCGTCTCGGTCAGCGGCATGTCGACGCCGTGCCGGCGCGCCAGATCCAGCACCGACTCGCACGACTTGACGCCCTCGGCGGTCTGCTTGGTGACCGCGATGGTCTCCTCCAGGGTCAGGCCCTTGCCGAGGTTGGTGCCGAAGGTGTGGTTGCGCGACAGCGGCGAGGAGCAGGTGGCCACCAGGTCGCCCAGGCCCGCGAGTCCGGAGAAGGTCAGCGGGTCGGCGCCGAGCGCGACGCCGAGCCGGGTGGTCTCGGCGAGACCGCGGGTGATGAGGGAGCCCTTGGCGTTGTCCCCGAGCCCCATGCCGTCCGCGATGCCCACGGCGAGACCGATCACGTTCTTCACGGCACCGCCCAGTTCGCAGCCGATGACGTCGGTGTTGGTGTACGGCCGGAAGTACGGGGTGTGGCAGGCGGTCTGGAGCCGCTGGGCGACGGACTCGTCGGTGCAGGCCACCACGGCGGCGGCGGGCATCCGGGCGGCGATCTCGCGGGCCAGGTTGGGCCCGGTGACCACGGCGATGCGGTCGGCGTCCACCTTGGCGACGTCCTCGATCACCTCGCTCATCCGCATGGCGGAGCCGAGTTCGACGCCCTTCATCAGCGACACCAGGACGGTGCGGGGCGCGAGCAGCGGCGCCCAGTCGGCGAGGTTGCCGCGCAGCGTCTGCGAGGGGACGGCGAGGACGGTGAAGTCGGCGCCCCGCGCGGCCTCGGCGGGGTCGGCGGTGGCCCGCAGGTTCTTCGGGAGTTCGACTCCGGGCAGGTAGTCGGGGTTGGTGCGGGTGGAGTTGACCGCTTCGGCGAGTTCGGGGCGCCGCCCCCACAGCACGACGTCGCAGCCCGCGTCCGCGAGGACCATGCCGAAGGCCGTCCCCCACGATCCGGTGCCGAAGACGGCCGCCTTGACCGGCTTGCTCACGTGCCCAGCCCCTCTTCCCGCGCGGTGGGCCTGCCGCCCCGCGTCCGGTCGTGCCTCGATCGGTCCTGCCGCCGCTGCGCGTGCGTCCTGCGGCGCTGTTCGATCCGCTCCCGGCGCGGGTCGTAGGGCACCTCGGGGGCCTTCTCGCCGCGGATCTGCTCCAGCTGGCGGGTGACGGCCGCCATGATGGCCTCGGTCGCCTCCTTGAGCAGCTCCGGGGTCATCTCCCGGTCGTAGAAGCGGTCGAGGTCGACCGGGGGGCCCGCCAGCACGCGGTGGGTCTTGCGCGGCAGGAGGCTGGGCTTCTTGGCGTACGGCGGCAGCAGCTCGTTGGCGCCCCACTGGGCGACCGGGATCACGGGGCACTTGGTCTGCAGGGCGACGCGCGCGGCACCGGTCTTGCCGGTCATGGGCCAGCCGTCCGGGTCGCGGGTGAGGGTGCCCTCGGGGTAGAAGGCGACGCATTCGCCGCGCTCCACGGCGTCGATCGCGGCCCGGAAGGCGCTGAGCGCGTCCGTGCTCTCGCGGTAGACGGGGATCTGCCCGGTGCCGCGCATCGCCGCGCCGATGAATCCCTTGTTGAAAAGCCCGCTCTTCGCGAGGAATCGCGGAACGCGTCCGGTGTTGTACTGGAAGTGCGCGTAGGCGAAGGGATCGATGTGCGAATTGTGGTTCACCGCGGTGATAAATCCACCCTCGGCCGGAATGTTCTCCATTCCGCGCCAGTCCCGCTTGAGCAGAACCACCAGCGGCGGTTTGCAGAGAACCGCGGCGAAGCGGTACCAGAAGCCGATTCTGCGGCGCGGCACGAGTACACCTTCCTCTTCCGAATGACGGGCCCGGGGCCCGGACCCGGAGGCCAGGCGGGCCGCACAAGTGTCGCCCCGGGCCGCCGGTCTGTCGAGAACACCGTACGCCCCGGCCCGCCCCCCACCCGGTGCACCGGGGGACAATGGCCGTGACAAGAGAGGGACGCGACACTCGTGCAGTGGACCCTGGTGGTACCCCTGAAGCCGCTGGCCCAGGCCAAGAGCAGGCTCTCGGACACCGCGGACGACGGTCTGCGCCCCGGCCTCGCGCTCGCCTTCGCGCAGGACACGGTGGCCGCCGCGCTGGAATGCCCGGCGGTACGCGATGTGGTGGTCGTCACGAACGACGGCCTGGCCTCCCGTGAGCTGGCCGCATTGGGCGCCGCAATCGTCCCCGACGAGCCGCGCGACGGCCTGAACGCCGCTTACGCGCATGCCGCGGCGGTGGTGAACGCCTCCCGGCGCGCGGCGTGCGTGGCCGCCCTGAACGCCGATCTCCCGGCCCTTCGCCCGCCGGAACTGGCCCGTGTTCTCGATACGGCCGCCGCCTTTCCCCGCGCCTTCCTCGCCGATGCCGCGAGGACCGGCACGACATTGCTGACCGCGGCCCGCGGCCGGGAATTGCGCCCGCTCTTCGGTCCCGATTCCCGCATCCGGCACCGCACGTCCGGTGCCGTGGAACTGTCCCTGGACGCGGTGGATTCCGTACGGCAGGACGTGGACACCGGCGACGACCTGCGGGCGGCGCTGGCGCTGGGGGTGGGCCCCCACACGGCGGCGGTCGCCGCGCGGATGCTGACGACGGAGCAGTAGGCTGCCGCCATGCAGGCCACCGCGTACACGTACGACCCCGACAGCCGCAGCGGCCAGGTGCTCCTGGACGACGGCACGCCGGTACCCTTCGACGCCCCGGCGTTCGACGCGGGGGGCCTGAGACTGCTGCGTCCCGGGCAGCGGGTGCGCATCGAGACCGAGGGCGAGGGCGAGGCCCGGCGGATTACGCTGGTGACGCTGCACACGTTCTGACCGTCCCGGCCGCCGGCCGGGCCCGGACACACCGCGGGCCGGACTCCTCGACGGAGTCCGGCCCGGCGCGTGAGAACCCTCTGCCCGCCCCTTACTTCTTGCGGGCGGTGGTCTTCTTGGCGGTGGTCTTGCGGGCGGTCGACTTCTTGGCGGGAGCCTTCGTGGCCGTCGCCTTCTTCGCCGGGGCCTTCTTGGCGGTCGTCTTCTTCGCCGCCGTGGTCTTCGCGGTCGCCGCGGTCTTCGCGGGCGCCTTCTTCGCGGGGGTGGCCTTCTTCGCGGCCGCCGTCTTGGTGGTGGCCTTCTTCGCCGGAGCCTTCTTGGCGGTGGCGGCCTTCTTCGCGGTGGCGGCCTTCTTCGCCGTCGTCTTCTTGGCGGCGGCCTTCTTCACCGTCGCCGCGGCGCCGCCGGTCAGGCTGCCCTTGGGCGCCTTCTTCACCGAGACCTCACCGCCGCGCGGCAGCTTCTTGGAGCCGCTGACCAGGTCCTTGAAGCCCTGGCCGGCACGGAAGCGCGGCACGGAGGTCTTCTTGACCCGGACCCGCTCGCCGGTCTGGGGGTTGCGGGCGTAGCGGGCCGGGCGGTCGACCTTCTCGAACGAACCGAAGCCGGTGACCGAGACCCGCTCACCCGCGACGACCGCGCGGACGATGGCGTCCAGTACGTGGTCGACAGCCTCGGCGGCCTGCTGGCGGCCGCCCACCTTGTCGGCAATCGCTTCTACGAGCTGCGCCTTGTTCACGTCTTCCCCTTCGGAGACATCGCCAGAACGAAAGTGTTCAAGCTTTTTCGCACGTTAGGCAGATATATACCGCAAATCAAACACGAAACGGGCTAATCACCCTTGTGCCGCAACGAACTCGACTGTCTCGACTGGTTCAGCGTTCCTCGTCGGGGAATCGACCCTCGTCGAGGTCCGTGATGAACCGCTCCAGACGCCTTGCCGCATCGGCGAGATCGTGCTTGGCCGCGGCCGTAATGACCAGCAGCTTCCGGGTCAGCGCCATCCGTACGCCCTCCGGGACTTGCAGTGCGCGCACCTTTGCATGCGCTTCTTTCAGCTGGACCGCGACTGCCGTATAGAGCTCGAGTTGGCCGTCGTGTTCCATGCACAGATTGTGCCATCTGGGGCGAGTTGTCGCCTGCGCAGGGGGCAACTGGCACCTCGGACGGCCTTCCGTGCACGCGCGAGGAGCACGGTCACGTGACACGTGTACCCCAGCAACCACCTTCATAACGTGGCAAGTTGGCGCCCCTCAAGAGGGCGCGCGGGGCCGAACGGGTGCAGACACGGCCGTACCCCCGATCGGGCCGATCGGGGGTACGGGAGGGAGATGCGGTGGCCGAAAGTAGACCTCCGGTGAGGACTTCGACCGGGCCTTGGCTCAGGCCGTGAGCGTCCTCGGCTTGAAGGACGGGCGCTTCGCCTCGTACGCGGCGATGTCCGCCTCGTTCTGCAGCGTGATGGAGATGTCGTCGAGCCCGTTCAGCAGCCGCCAGCGGGAGTTCTCGTCGAGCTCGAAGGCGGCGGTGATCCCCTCGGCGCGCACCTCGCGGGTCTCCAGGTCGACGGTGATCTCCGCGGTGGGGTCGGCCTCGGTGAGCTCCCACAGCGCGTCGACGGTCCGCTGGTCGAGGACCACCGTGAGCAGGCCGTTCTTCAGCGAGTTGCCGCGGAAGATGTCGGCGAAGCGGGAGGAGATCACGGTCTTGAAGCCGTAGTTCTGCAGCGCCCAGACGGCGTGCTCACGGGAGGAGCCGGTGCCGAAGTCGGGGCCGGCGACCAGCACCGTTGCGCCCTGCCGCTCGGGGCGGTTGAGCACGAACTCCGGGTCCTTGCGCCAGGCCTCGAACAGTCCGTCCTCGAATCCGTCCCGCGTCACCTTCTTGAGCCAGTGCGCCGGGATGATCTGGTCGGTGTCGACGTTGCTGCGGCGCAGCGGGACGGCCCGGCCGGTGTGGGTGGTGAATGCTTCCATGACTGATCAGACTCCAGCGGGCGTACGGGCGTCGGCTGCGGCGAGGTCGGCCGGGGAGGCCAGGTGACCGAGGACCGCGGTGGCCGCGGCGACCTGCGGGGACACCAGGTGGGTGCGGCCGCCCTTGCCCTGCCGGCCCTCGAAGTTGCGGTTGGAGGTGGAGGCGGAGCGCTCGCCGGGGGCGAGCTGGTCGGGGTTCATGCCCAGGCACATGGAACAGCCCGCGTGCCGCCACTCGGCGCCGGCCTCCTTGAAGACCACGTCCAGGCCCTCGGAGACGGCCTGGAGACCGACCCGCGCGGAGCCCGGGACGACCAGCATCCGCACGCCGTCGGCGACTTTGCGGCCCTTGATGATGTCCGCGGCGGCCCGCAGGTCCTCGATGCGGCCGTTGGTGCAGGAACCTACGAAGACGGTGTCCACGCCGATGGAGCGCAGCGCCTGGCCGGCCTCCAACCCCATGTACTCCAGGGCCTTTTCGGCGGCGAGCCGCTCCGAGGCGTCTTCGTACGAAGCCGGGTCGGGGACGGACGCCGAAAGCGGAGCGCCCTGGCCGGGGTTGGTGCCCCAGGTGACGAACGGCGACAGTTCGGCGGCCTCGATGACCACCTCGGCGTCGAACTCGGCGTCGTCGTCGGACCTGAGCGTCTTCCAGTAGGCGACGGCCGCGTCCCAGTCCTCGCCCTTGGGGGCGTGCGGACGGCCCTCGAGGTAGGCGAAGGTGGTCTCGTCGGGGGCGATCATGCCCGCGCGGGCGCCGGCCTCGATCGACATGTTGCAGATGGTCATCCGGGCCTCCATCGAGAGCTTCTCGATGGCCTCGCCGCGGTACTCCAGGACGTAGCCCTGGCCGCCGCCGGTGCCGATCTTCGCGATGATCGCCAGGATGAGGTCCTTGGCCGTGACGCCGTCGGGCAGTTCGCCGTTGACCGTGATCGCCATGGTCTTCGGGCGGGCCATCGGCAGTGTCTGCGTGGCGAGCACGTGCTCGACCTGGGAGGTGCCGATGCCGAAGGCCAGACCGCCGAAGGCGCCGTGCGTGGAGGTGTGCGAGTCTCCGCAGACGACGGTCATGCCCGGCTGGGTCAGACCCAGCTGGGGGCCGACGACGTGGACGACGCCCTGCTCGACGTCGCCCAGCGGGTGCAGCCGCACGCCGAAGTCGGCGCAGTTCTTGCGCAGCGTCTCCAGCTGGACCCGGGAGACCGGGTCGGCGATGGGCTTGTCGATGTCGAGCGTCGGGGTGTTGTGGTCCTCGGTCGCGATGGTGAGGTCCAGGCGGCGCACGGGGCGGCCGTTCTTGCGGAGGCCGTCGAAGGCCTGCGGGCTGGTCACCTCGTGCAGCAGGTGCAGATCGATGAAGAGGAGGTCGGGCTCGCCCTCGGCGCGCCGGACGACGTGGTCGTCCCAGACCTTCTCCGCGAGTGTCCTACCCATCGCTTTCCCTTCGGCCGGCACGAACCGCTCCGGCCCAACTAGAGATCTGTGCGAAGACGGCGCCCACACCCCTGGTTCCGGGCGTCCGCCGCCGGGCCCGGTGGTCCACGGGCCGCATTGCTTCCGTACGTCCAGAGTGGCGTGTTCCACGGAAAATTGAACTTGCGTTTCACAGAGTGAGACGCGAGTATCGTTTCATGGACAACAGTAGCGGCGTCGGCGTTCTGGACAAGGCGGCCCTCGTCCTGAGCGCTCTGGAGTCCGGTCCGGCCACCCTCGCGGGGTTGGTCGGGGCGACCGGACTGGCACGACCCACGGCCCACCGCCTGGCCGTGGCGCTGGAGCACCACCGCATGGTGGCGCGCGACATGCAGGGCCGCTTCATTCTCGGCCCCCGCCTGGCCGAGCTGGCCGCGGCGGCCGGCGAGGACCGGCTGCTCGCCACGGCTGGCCCGGTGCTCACCCACCTCCGGGACGTCACCGGGGAGAGCGCCCAGCTCTACCGCCGCCAGGGCGACATGCGCATCTGCGTCGCCGCCGCGGAGCGTCTGTCGGGCCTGCGCGACACCGTGCCGGTGGGCTCCACGCTGACGATGAAGGCCGGCTCCTCGGCGCAGATCCTGATGGCCTGGGAGGAGCCCGAGCGGCTGCACCGCGGCCTCCAGGGCGCCCGCTTCACGGCGACGGCCCTGTCGGGCGTACGGCGTCGCGGTTGGGCCCAGTCGATCGGCGAGCGCGAACCGGGCGTCGCCTCGGTCTCGGCGCCGGTGCGCGGCCCCTCGAACCGGGTGGTGGCCGCCGTCTCGGTCTCCGGCCCCATCGAGCGGCTGACCCGCCACCCGGGCCGTATGCACGCCCAGGCCGTCATCGACGCCGCCGCCCGTCTCTCCGAGGCGCTGCGCCGCTCCTGATCCTCTCCGCACCTCTCCCGTGGGGAGGGGCCCGCCTCAACGCCGCGGCGGGCCCTTCCCCCGGATCGACCGGGTGCGGGTCCGGGAACGCCGAAAGCCCTCCACCGAAGTGGAGGGCTTTCCCTGTGTACCCCCGACCGGATTCGAACCGGCGCTACCGCCTTGAGAGGGCGGCGTGCTAGGCCGCTACACAACGGGGGCGTGGATCATGCGTTTCCGCAGATCCTGCTGGTCTACCTGGACTCGAACCAAGACTAACTGAACCAGAATCAGTCGTGCTGCCAATTACACCATAGACCAATGATGGTTTAGACCAGTCAGTACCCCCGACCGGATTCGAACCGGCGCTACCGCCTTGAGAGGGCGGCGTGCTAGGCCGCTACACAACGGGGGCCCTAGCGATCCTGCATCGAGCGCAGTGGGAGCTACCCTGCTGCCCTCGCGGGAAGGATCTGTACCCCCGACCGGATTCGAACCGGCGCTACTGCCTTGAGAGGGCAGCGTGCTAGGCCGCTACACAACGGGGGCTTTGCGGATGAGATCCGCGGGTGCAGATGAGCTCTGCGAGCTGGCCTACCTGGACTCGAACCAAGACTAACTGAACCAGAATCAGTCGTGCTGCCAATTACACCATAGGCCACTGGAACGCAAGCCCCTGAGGGGTTCTTGTTCTAGTTGTACGCTTCGGGGCTCCGGCCTTCCGGCCCGCTCCCCGCGGCGCAGGAAGAACATTACCCGAAGGTGGACGGGGCTCCAAAACGAGTATCGGCGCGCAGCAGCGAGGGGAGTTCGGCGAGGGAGGCGATGCGGCGCGGCCCCACGGGCGGCTCGACGGTGGCGTACGCGCCGCCGCGGTCGATCCACACCGACAGCAGCCCGGCCGCCGCGGCGCCCCGCCCGTCGATCTCCGGGTGGTCCCCGACGTACGCCACCTGGTCCGGGGGCAGGGCCAGGGCCTCGCAGGCGGCGAGGAAGGCGCGGGCCTCGGGCTTGGAGACGCCCAGTTCGGCGGCGCACAGGATGGTCTCGAAGCGGTCGTGCAAACCGAGCACGCGCAGCTTGCGGTCCTGGACGTGGAGGCTGGAGTTGGAGAGCACCGCGTGGCGGTAGCCGGCGGCGAGGGCGTCGAGGACGGGCAGCACGTCCGGGAAGAGGGCCCAGGCGGACTCGTAGTGGACCATGTAGCGCCGGAACCAGTCCTCGGCCTCGGCGTCGGTCAGTTCGCGTTCCAGGAAGACCCGGGTGCGGTCGCGCCGCTGGGTCTCGAAGTCCACCTCGCCCGCGGAGAACCGCGCCCACTGCTGCTCGGTGATCTCCCGCCAGCGGGTGAGCGCCTCCTCGACGGAGGGGTACCGGGAGAGCAGCCCCTCGGCCAGCAGATGGGCCCGCATGCCCTCGCGGTCGGCGGAGGTGTAGTCGAAGAGGGTGTCGTCCACGTCCCACACGACGGCTCGGATGACCATGCCCCCGACGGTACCCGCGGACGCCGCGGGGGCGGCAGCCGTGTGCGGCTGCCGCCCCCGTCGGGCGTACGGAGGTGAGCTACGCGGCGAGCCTCGCCAGGGCCGCGTCGATCCTGGCCAGCGTCTGCTCCTTGCCCAGGACCTCCAGGGACTCGAAGAGCGGCAGGCCGACCGTGCGGCCGGTGACGGCGACGCGGACCGGGGCCTGGGCCTTGCCGAGCTTGAGGCCGTGGGCCTCGCCGGCGGCCAGGACGGCCTCCTTCAGCGACTCGGGGGACGTCCAGTCCGCCGTGTCGAGCTTCTCGCGGGCCGTGCGCAGCAGGGCGTCGGAGCCCTCCTTCATGGCCTTGGTCCAGGACGCCTCGTCGAAGACCGGCTCCGGCAGGAACAGGAAGTCGACGTTGTCCGTGATCTCGGAGAGGACCTTCAGGCGGGTCTGCGCGTGCGGGGCGATGGCCTGCCACTTGGCCTGGTCGAAGGCCTCCGGGGCCCAGGGCGCGAAGGGGGCCTTGAGCCAGGGCGCGCAGCGCTCCGTGAAGTCCTTCACGTCGAGCATCCGGATGTGGTCGCCGTTGATCGCCTCGCACTTCTTGAGGTCGAAGCGGGCCGGGTTCGGCTGCACGTCCGCGATGTCGAAGGCGGCGACCATCTCCTCGACCGAGAAGACGTCCTGGTCGGCGGAGAGCGACCAGCCGAGCAGGGAGAGGTAGTTGAGCAGGCCCTCGGGCAGGAAGCCGCGCTCGCGGTAGAGGTTGAGCGAGGACTGCGGGTCGCGCTTGGAGAGCTTCTTGTTGCCCTCGCCCATGACGTACGGCAGGTGGCCGAAGGCCGGGATGCCCTTGGCGATGCCCAGCTCGATCAGCGCCTTGTAGAGGGCGATCTGCCGCGGGGTGGAGGAGAGCAGGTCCTCGCCGCGCAGGACGTGGGTGATCTCCATCAGGGCGTCGTCGACCGGGTTGACCAGGGTGTAGAGCGGGGCGCCGTTGGCGCGGACGATGCCGTAGTCCGGGACGTTCTCCGAGGTGAAGGTCAGCTCGCCGCGGACCAGGTCGGTGAAGGTGATCGTCTCGTCGGGCATCCGGAAGCGGACGATCGGCTCGCGGCCCTGGGCCTGGTACTCCTCGATCTGTGCGTCGGTCAGCTCGCGGCAGTGGCCGTCGTACCCGGAGGGCTTGCCGGCGGCGCGGGCGGCCTCGCGGCGGCTGTCCAGCTCCTCCTGGGAGCAGTAGCAGTGGTAGGCGTGGCCGGCGTCGAGGAGCTTGCGCGCGACGTCCTTGTAGAGGTCCATGCGCTGCGACTGGCGGTACGGCGCGTGCGGGCCGCCGACCTCGGGGCCCTCGTCCCAGTCGAAGCCGAGCCAGCGCATCGAGTCGAGCAGCTGGGCGTAGGACTCCTCGGAGTCGCGGGCCGCGTCGGTGTCCTCGATGCGGAAGACGAGGGTGCCCTGGTGGTGCTTGGCGAACGCCCAGTTGAACAGGGCGGTGCGGACCAGGCCCACATGGGGGTTACCGGTGGGCGACGGGCAGAAACGGACGCGTGGGGGCACCCCCTGTCCGAGCGTGGTCGAGGACGTGGGGGAGGGAGTGCCGGGTGCGCTAGCCACGCTTGACAACCTTGTTGGTGAGAGTGCCGATGCCTTCGATGGTGACGGCGACCTCGTCGCCGACGTTGAGGGGGCCGACCCCAGCCGGGGTGCCCGTGAGGACGACGTCGCCGGGGAGCAGGGTCATGGCCTCGGTGATGTTGACGATCAGGTCCTCGATGGAGTGGATCATCTCGCTCGTGCGGCCGAGCTGGCGCTGGGCGCCGTTGACCGTGAGCTGGACGGTGAGGTCGCCCGCGGTGGCGAGGTCGAGGTCCGTCTCCACCCAGGGGCCGAGCGGGCAGGAGGTGTCGAAGCCCTTGGCCCGGGCCCACTGCTTCTCGCGCTTCTGGACGTCGCGCGCGGTGATGTCGTTGGCGCAGGTGTAGCCGAAGATCACGTCCTTGACGCGGTCGCGCGGGACCTCGCGGCACATCCGGCCGATCACCACGGCCAGCTCGGCCTCGTGGTGCACCTCCTGGGAGAAGGAGGGGTACTGGATGTCGTCGCCGGGGCCGATCACCGAGGTGGGGGGCTTGAAGAAGGCGAACGGGGCGTCGGGCACCTCGTTGCCGAGTTCCTTGGCGTGGTCGGCGTAGTTGCGGCCGAAGGCCACCACCTTGTTGGGCAGGACCGGGGGCAGCAGCCTGACCTTGCTCACCGGGACCTTGGTGCCGGAGAGCTCGAAGTCCGCGAACGGGATGCCCTTGATGATGTCCAGGACGAGTTCGTCCTGCTTCTCGCCCTCGACCGCGCCGAAGGCGACGTTCCCGTCGATGGAGAATCTGGCGATGCGCACGGGCTGCTGGTCCCCTGACTTGAGCGGCTGGAGTCTGACGCTCCAGGCTAACGCGGAAGGGGGTCCCCGCCTCGCGCATGACCCGGGGGGCAGGCCGCCTCGCGTACGGCCGCCGGCGGGGCAGCAATTCCGCCGTCCACGCACGAGGGGCGCCCCCGTGGCCGTGGGGGCGCCCCTCGTGGATGTGCGGTGGTCCTGAGCGTTTCGCGGCCGGTGCGCGTATGAACCGCTGTTACCGCTGTTGTTGCCGCTACCGCTGTTGTTGCTGTGACCGCTGTTACTGCGCGGCGCCGGCCGTGGCCGGGAGTTCCATGAGGATGGTGCGCCGGGGGTTGGCGGTCTGAGCCGGGAGGTCGACGGGGTGCTCCTGCTGGACCGGCGTCTGCAGTTCCGCGGCGCCGTCGAGGTGGGCGAGCGTGGTGCGCCGGGGGTTGGCGATCTTGTGGAACATCGTCGTCGTCTTCACTGTTTACTTGACCCTGTCCTGTTCGCGGGCGCCCGGAGGGGGGTCGGTGACCCCGGGCGGGCGCGGGTTGTCAGTTCTGCCGTCCCTGTAAAGCGTCAGGCTAAACATGCGATTCCCGGCCGACCGCGCCCGAAGACCGCCCTTCACGTGTGAGTTTGCTCACGCATCGACGGATAAACAGGGCATTTCACACCGACCCACCAGTCGGTGGAATCGGACATTGACCCCCTGAACCAATCATTCCGCTCCTGATCATGTCGACTGGGACACCGGACCCGCCCTGTCGAATCGACGGCATACGCCCGTTATGCACCGGATCTCTTTCTACCAGCGGTGATTCGCCACTCACGGCGTGTCACGTATCTCACGGGTAAGCCCATGGGCCTTGTTGGAGATCCGGCACTGTGCTGGAATTCCACGGACCGCCGCAGGATCGAGCCGGCGCACAGGGGGCGCACCGACGCGCCGAGTGGCGGGTGAGAAGGGGGAACCAGCGCCGGTCACTCACGACCACCACGGGGGCGTATTCAGGGCGCCCCTACGACGCCGACACCGTGCCTCGCCGTTCACGCGGAGGGGTGCCTGGTCCAGAGGTTGCGACGCTAGTGCAGGGACGTTTCAAGAGGGATGGCAGCGCTTCGGCGGAGCCGGAGCCGCACGGCGGGACTGGCCCCAAGGCCGTCAGCTCCTCGCCCCAGCACGCCCAGAACCAGGGACCGACCGCTCCCGGCAACGGCGGCGAACGCCCTGGCGGCGGCGCGTCCGCTGCGAGCCCGGCACCGGCCGCCCCGAAGGGCCCGACCGGCCCCGGACCGCGCGTGGCCCTGCGCAACTGGCGCATCTCGACCCGTCTGGTGTCGCTGCTCGCCCTCCCGGTGGTCGCGGCCACCTCGCTGGGCGCCCTGCGTATCAACCAGTCGATGGACGACATCCAGCAGCTCGACAACATGAAGCTGCTGACGGACATGACCAAGCAGGCCACCGAACTGGCGGCCGCGCTCCAGGAGGAGCGCGACCAGTCGGCCGGCCCGCTGGCGCACGGCGGCAAGGCCACCGACTTCTCGGTCAAGGGCTACCGCGACAAGACCGACCGCGCGATGGGCAACTTCCTCGACAGCTCCGAGGACATCGATGCCGCGAGCAAGGACGGCAACCTCAAGGGCGTCCGCGACAACCTGGTGCAGCTCGCCGGCGACCTGGGCGACCTCGCCAAGATCCGCAACACGGCCTTCGCGTCCGAGCGGAACTCCACGCAGACCGTCGAGGGCTACCACCGCCTGATCGAGAAGCTGGTCGAGCTCTCGCAGGACATGGCCGAGGCGACCAGCAACCCCGACATGATCCAGCGCACGCGTGCCCTGGCGTCCTTCTCCTCCGCCAAGGAGTACGCGTCGATCCAGCGCGCGGTGCTCGCCGCCGCCCTCCCCGCCAGCAACACCACCACCGGTGACCTCTCCGAGAACGACCGGCTCTACGCCGAGTCGGCGCTGGCGAGCCAGAAGTCCGAGATCCGCAGCTTCAAGAGCATCTACGGCGACGTCGCCGCCACCGAGCTGCTGCTGCCGATCGAGGACGGCAACAGCACGATCAAGGCGACCGACGAGTACGCCGGGCGTGCGCTGGCCTCGGAGTTCGGCCTCAGGTCGGTCGGCAAGCGGTCCTACCGCGACTGGCTGGACGACAGCTCCACCAAGCTCCAGCAGATGAAGAACATCGAGCACACCCTGCTCGAGGAGATGGAACAGAAGGCCCGTGAGCTGCGCAGCGCCACCGAGCGCGACGCGATCATCTCCGGTGCGCTGATCCTGATCGTGCTCGGTGTGTCGCTGGTCGGCGCCTTCGTGGTGGCCCGCTCCATGATCCGCTCGCTGCGCCGCCTCGAGGAGACCGCGACCAAGGTCGCCCAGGAGCGGCTGCCCGAGCTGGTCAAGCAGCTGTCCGAGTCCGACCCGCAGGACGTCGACACGTCCGTGGAGTCGGTCGGTGTGCACTCCCGGGACGAGATCGGCCGGGTGGCCGCGGCCTTCGACGACGTGCACCGCGAGGCGGTCCGCCTCGCCGCCGAGCAGGCCCTGCTGCGGGGCAACGTCAACGCGATGTTCACCAACCTCTCGCGCCGCTCCCAGGGTCTGATCCAGCGCCAGCTGTCGCTGATCTCCGAACTGGAGTCCCGCGAGGCCGACCCGGACCAGCTGTCCTCCCTGTTCAAGCTGGACCACCTCGCCACGCGTATGCGCCGTAACGGTGAGAACCTGCTGGTCCTCGCGGGTGAGGAGCCCGGCCGCCGGTGGACCCGCCCGGTCCCGCTGGTCGACGTGCTGCGTGCCGCCGCGTCCGAGGTGGAGCAGTACGAGCGCATCGAGCTGGCCTCGGTGCCGACCACCGAAGTGGCCGGCCGGGTCGTCAACGACCTCGTGCACCTGCTCGCCGAGCTGCTGGAGAACGCGACCTCGTTCTCCTCCCCGCAGACCAAGGTCAAGGTCACCGGTCACGCGCTGCCCGACGGCCGGGTGCTGATCGAGATCCACGACACCGGTATCGGACTGTCGCCGGAGGACCTGGCGGCGATCAACGAGCGGCTCGCCTCGCCGCCCACCGTGGACGTCTCCGTCTCCCGCCGCATGGGTCTGTTCGTGGTCGGCCGGCTGTCGCAGCGCCACGGCATCCGCATCCAGCTCCGCCCGTCCGACTCCGGTGGTACGACCGCGCTGGTCATGCTGCCCGTCGACGTCGCCCAGGGCGGCAAGAAGCCGCAGGGCAAGCCGGGCCAGGCGGGTCCGGGCGGTGGCGGCCCGGCCGCCGCGCAGGCGGCCGCGGGTGCCGCCGCCGCACGGCGTGCCGCAGGTCCCGGCCAGTCCGGTGGCGGTGCGCTCGGTGCCGGTGCGCCCGGCGGCGGTCTGCTCGGTACCGGTCAGGGCCCGCGGGCCGCGCTGCCCGGACGGGACGGCACCGGCCGGCCGGGTGCGCGGGGACCGCAGGGTCCGTCGGGCAACCAGACCCCCTCGCTGTTCGACCAGGGCGCTCCCTCCGGTCCGCCGCAGGGCCGTCCGGCCCCCGCCGGCGCGGGTTCCGGCTTCGGCGCCCAGGCGCCCGGTGCCCCGCAGGGGCTCCAGGCCGCGGGTCCGGGCGGGGCGCAGGACCAGGACGTCTTCGGTGGCGGCCGGGGTCAGGTGCCGCCGCAGCGGGGCAGCCACAAGCGCGAGCGCGGACGCCGTCCGCAGCTCCCGCCGCGCGGCGGTGCCCGCCCCGAACTGCCCGGCGGCGACCAGCAGCAGCCGCGCGTGCCCAGCTGGAGCGACGAGAACGCCCAGCCGCCGGTGCCGCGCGCCTCGCTGGACACCCCGCGCGGGCACGAGGAGCCGGACGTCTCCCGGACGGCCGCCATGCCCCGGTTCGACGACCGGCAGGGCCCCGGTTCGACGGCGGAGATCCCCCGCTTCGACGAGAGCCGGAACACCGGCCCGGCCTCCTACGACGCCTTCGGCACCGACGCCCCGCAGCAGACCGGCCAGTACGCCCAGCCGGGTGCGCACGGCGGCCAGGACACCGGCCAGTACGCGCAGCCCGGTCAGAACGGCGTCCAGAACACGAACCAGTTCGTCCGCGGTGACATCTTCGGTCCCCCGCAGAGCCGGCCGGGCGGGCAGAACCCGTCCGCCACGGGCCAGTTCCCCGCTCCGCAGGGCTACGACAACGGCTCCACGGGCCGGCACTCCCTCCCGGAGCGCGCGAACCCCGCGGACCCGGCGGTCACCGGCCAGTTCGAGCGTCCGCAGGCGAACGGCGCGTCCGACTTCGGCGCCCCGCGTCCGCCGGCCCCGCAGCAGCGGCCGGTCCGCCAGGACCCGGGCAACGGCGGTGCCGCGCGGCGGCCCGACGAGGGGCGGGGCGCGTCCGACGCCTGGGCGCTGCCGCCGGCCTCCGGTCCGGGCGACGGGCGTACGCCGCTGTACGACACGCTGGAGACCAACTGGTTCCGCGGTCAGGAGCAGGGCAACGGCTCGGCTCCGGCACCGCAGCAGCCGCAACAGCAGCAGCCGCAGGGCCCCACCGGTCCGCAGCGGTCCGCCTCCACCACCTGGCGCAGTTCGCCCAACGACGAACTGGTCCGGCAGGCCGAACGCGTACGGCAGCCGGCCGCGGGCGGCGTCACCACCTCCGGCCTGCCGCGCCGGGTGCCCAGGGCGAACCTCGTCCCGGGTACGGCTCAGCAGCAATCGCAACAGAGCGGTCCTCAGGTCTCACGTGCTCCCGATGACGTGCGCGGCCGGCTGACCAATCTCCGTCGGGGTATCGCACAGGGTCGTCAGGCCGGTACCACCCAGACCGGCAGCTTCCCGAACCCCACTCACCAGCAGGAGCGTTAGTTGAGCCCGATGAGCCAGGCGGCACAGAACCTCAACTGGTTGATCACCAACTTCGTGGACAACACCCCCGGGGTGTCCCACACCGTCGTCGTGTCCGCCGACGGTCTCCTCCTGGCGCTCTCCGAGGGCTTCCCGCGCGACCGCGCGGACCAGCTCGCGGCCGTCGCCTCGGGACTGACCTCCCTGACGGCCGGCGCCTCCCGGATCTTCGAAGGCGGCAACGTCGCCCAGACGGTCGTGGAGATGGAACGAGGGTTCCTGTTCCTCATGTCCGTGTCCGACGGTTCGTCCCTGGCGGTTCTCGCGCATCCCGAGTGCGACATCGGCCTCGTCGGCTACGAAATGGCGCTGCTGGTCGACCGCGCGGGGGCGGTCCTCACCCCGGACCTGCGCGCTGAACTCCAAGGAAGTCTGCTCCACTGATCGGCCCCGGCACCACCCGTCACACCAAATCACCGTCCGGCCGCCACATTCCCCCCACCGGCCCCGTCAGACGGCTTGACTGACCGACTTGCTGTCCCGCCCGGAGGATCCATGACCCCGCCCACCGCCTCTCATGATCCGTACGCGGAGCCGTACGAGGACGAGGGCGACCAGCCACTGGTCCGTCCCTATGCGATGACCGGTGGCCGGACCAGGCCGCGCTATCAGCTGGCCATCGAGGCACTGATCAGTACGACGGCCGACCCGGCAGCGCTCATGGGGCTCCTCCCGGAGCACCAGCGCATCTGCCACCTGTGCCGTGAGGTGAAGTCGGTCGCCGAGGTATCGGCACTGCTCAACATGCCCCTGGGTGTAGCCCGCATCCTGGTGGCCGACCTGGCGGAGGCGGGACTCGTCGCCGTGCACCAGCCGGGCGGCGACGAGACGACCGGCGCCCCCGATGTGACACTGCTCGAAAGGGTGCTCAGTGGACTTCGCAAGCTCTAGCGGCGGGACGGTCTCCGACAGCCGTGCCACCACGTCCGCGAAGATCGTGGTGGCGGGCGGCTTCGGCGTGGGCAAGACCACGTTCGTCGGCGCCGTCTCGGAGATCAACCCGCTGCGCACGGAGGCCGTCATGACGTCCGCCTCGGCGGGCATCGACGACCTCACCCACACCGGGGACAAGACCACCACCACGGTGGCCATGGACTTCGGCCGCATCACCCTGGACCAGGACCTGATCCTGTACCTGTTCGGCACCCCCGGCCAGGACCGCTTCTGGTTCATGTGGGACGACCTGGTCCGCGGCGCCATCGGCGCCGTCGTCCTCGTCGACACCCGCCGTCTCGCCGACTGCTTCCCGGCGGTCGACTACTTCGAGAACAGCGGACTGCCGTTCGTGGTGGCCCTCAACGGCTTCGACGGCCAGCAGCCGTACAACCCGGAGGAGGTGCGCGAGGCGCTGCAGATCGGACCGGACACCCCGATCATCACCACCGACGCCCGGCACCGCGCGGATGCGAAGAGTGCGCTGATCACCCTGGTCGAGCATGCTCTGATGGCGCGCCTGCGGTAGAGCCACATTCGGAGCGCGATACGGCGGTTGTCGTAGACGTACTGGAGCCGGCCGTGTCCTTGGACACGGCCGGTCCCGGTGTTCATAACGTTTCGGCAGAGGAATCGGGTGATACCGACACGCGACGCGGTCGAGCGGTGCCGCTGCGCGTACGAACGGCTCGCCTTTTGGCGGAGCTCGTTCTTTATGACCGTTTTATCTGGGGCTTACATCACTCGGAATCCTCCCCTTCCACTGTTTGGAAGAGCGCTGGTCGGCATGCTGGAATGCCTGAACTGCCCATTGGTCAAAGACGTACTCATTGGTCGATGACACATCGGGCACTGAGACACAGCGGCACGACGAAGGTGCCGACCGCCGAGAGGTTGTTGGTCGAGTGAGGCGAAGCAAGAGCAGTCCCGAGCCGTCGGCCCGGGGCAACTTCACGCCGCCGCCGCGCACAGCGGCGCCCGCGCCCGTGCCCGGTCCCGAACCTACGGCCGCGCCCGCATCCGGCGGAGGACGCCTGTCCCCGCGCAACTGGCGTGTGGCGACGAGACTGAACGCGATCCTGCTCATACCCGTGCTGGTCGGTCTCGTTATGGGCGGCTTCCAGGTGAAGAGCTCGATCGGCACCTGGCAGGAGGCCGAGGACGCGGAGAACACCGCGCGTCTGGTCCAGGCCTCCCTCATCTACGCCAACGCCCTCTACTACGAGCGCGACATCACCGCGGCCCCGCTGCTGCAGGGCAAGGGCCAGGACGACCCGACCGTCACCAAGGCGCGCGCCGCGACCGACGAGGCCGCCGACGGCTTCGACGAGGCCGCCCGCAGCATGCCGGACAAGCCCGGCCTCGAACGCCGTCTCAAGCTGTTCCGCGAGGCCGAGCCCCAGCTGAGCGGGCTGCGCGCCGCCGCGTACACCTCCAAGCTCAAGGGCGTGAAGACGGAGGAGGGCTACGTCGCCGTCGCCCACCCCCTGATGGAGTTCGCCAACGAGCTCGGCCTCGGCACCGGCAACATCACCAGCTACGGACGCACGGTCTACGCGATCTCGCTCACCAAGGCCGCGCTGTCGCTGCAACGCTCCATCGGCATGCACATGCTGGTCAAGCCCGGCCCCACCGACAGCCAGCTCGCCAGCCAGCGCGTCGCCCTCACCTCCTACGCCTACCTCGAGGGCATCGCCGTCGAGGAGTACCTCGGCGGTGGCACCGAGGCAGACGCCGCCAAGCTGGAACGGACCAAGGAGAACATCCTGGCCGAGGGCGCGGCCATGGCCAAGGAGGCCAAGCAGCGGGACCCGGACTACGTTCCGCCGCCCGCCAAGCCGGAGACGATGATCTCCGAGCTGGGCCGCCTGCCCTCCACGGATCCGGCCGCGCGCGCCGAACTCGCCGGTCAGGGCATCACCCCCGCCAACTGGTGGGCGGTGAACACCCTCAAGTTCGACGGCTACCGCCAGATCGAGTCGGACCTCGCCGACTCCGCGGTGAGCGAGGCCGCCCAGATCGCCGACGACGCCCAGCGCGACGCGTTCATCACCGGTGCCGCCGTGGTGATCGCGCTGCTGGCCGCGTTCATCCTGGCCGGCATGGTGGCCCGCCAGATGAGCCGCTCCATGCGCCAGCTGCGCAACGCCGCCTTCGGCATCGCCGAGCAGCGGCTGCCGATGCTGGTCGACCAGCTCTCCCGCACCGACCCCGGCCGGGTGGACACCAAGGTCGCGCCGATCCCGATCTCCTCCACCGACGAGATCGGCGAGGTCGCCCGCGCCTTCGACCAGGTCCACCGCGAGGCCGTGCGGCTCGCCGCCGAGCAGGCGCTGCTGCGGGGCAACATCAACGCGATCTTCACCAACCTGTCGCGCCGCAACCAGTCGCTGATCGAGGGCCAGCTGACCCTGATCACCGACCTGGAGAACAACGAGGCCGACCCGGACCAGCTGGAGAACCTCTTCCGCCTGGACCACCTGGCCACCCGTATGCGCCGCAACGGCGAGAACCTCCTGGTCCTCGCCGGCGAGGAGCCCGGCCGCCGCTGGGACCAGCCGGTCCCGCTGGTCGACGTGCTGCGCGCCGCCTCCTCCGAGGTGGAGCAGTACGAGCGCATCGAGCTGTCCGGCGTCCCCGAGGCCGAGATCCACGGCCGCGCGGTGACCGACCTCGTGCATCTGCTCGCCGAGCTGCTGGAGAACGCCACCACGTTCTCCTCCCCGCAGACCAAGGTCCGCGTCACCGCGACCCGTCTCCCCGACGGCCGCGTGATGATCGAGATCCACGACAAGGGCATAGGCCTGACCGCCGAGGACTTCGCGGACATCAACCACAAGCTGGCCAACCCGCCGACCGTCGACGCCGCGATCTCGCAGCGCATGGGCCTGTTCGTGGTCGGCCGGCTGTCCGACCGGCACGGCATCCGGGTCCAGCTGCGCCCCTCGGGCGAGCAGGCCGGCACCACCTCGCTGGTCATGCTGCCGGACGCGATCACCCACGGTGGCGGCGGCGAGCAGGCGGACCGCACCGAGTTCACGGTGTCGCAGATCATCCCGGAGCAGAACTTCCAGGGTGAGAACTTCGGCCAGCAGCCGCTGCGCACCGCCGCTGAGCTGGGCTTCGACGACACCCGCTACACCGAGGTCCCCGACGACATCCGCGAGCTGGACCCCGTCGGCCGTTCCCTGATGCGCGAGGAGCGCAGGGCCGCCCTGGAGGCACAGGCCCAGCCCGAGCCGGGCACCGCCAACACCCAGGAGAACCCCGAGGCGCCCGCCTACCCCGACGGGTTCGCCGCCCCGCAGGGGTACGACAACGGCCAGGGCTACCCCGAGGGCCAGGGCTTCGACGGCGGTTACCAGGACCAGCAGACCGGCGGGTACGACCAGCAGGCGTACGCCAACGGGCAGCAGACGCCGTACGAGGAGCAGCAGCAGCCGTCGTACGGCGAGGGCTACTACGCGCCGAACGGTGTGCTCCCGCAGAACGAGACCTTCTCGCCGAACGCCGGCTACCCGGAGGCCCCCTACGCGGAGCCGGTCCAGGACGACCGCGCGGCGGCGGGTGCCGCCGACGCCTTCCCGTCCTTCGCCGAGCGCCGCCGTGACGACGACTGGCCGCAGCAGGACGGTTACCACAACGGCTACCCGGCCCAGTACCCTGCTCAGACGCCGGAACCGGAATCCGCGCAGGCCGCTGACGTACGTGAGCAGGACAGCGTAGGCTTCGACCGTCCGGGGCCGGTTCCTTCCGAGGTCCACGACCTGACCGAGGCGGGGCTCCCCCGCCGCGGATCCACCGCGGGCGGTGCGAACGGCACGGCCGGTGCACAGCGCGTGAGCCAGGAGCCGCCGGCCTCCGCTCCGGAGAGCGGTGACGGCGACAACGCCTGGCGTTCGGCGAACGACGAGCGCTGGCAGCAGGCATCGCAGCTCCGGAAGCCCAAGGCGGGCGGAGTGACCTCCTCCGGTCTGCCGCGGCGGGTCCCCAAGGCCAACCTGGTCCAGGGAGCCGCCGAAACCACCCCTCAGGGAGGCCCCCAGGTCTCCCGCGCCCCGGAGGACGTCCGGGGCAGGCTGAGCAACCTGCGCCGCGGTGTCCAACGGGGCCGCAGCGCGGGCAGTGAAACGAACGGCCAGGGCTTCGGTCCTGACAGCACCTACAACCAGGAGCGTTAGTGTGAGCCCGATGAGCCAGGCGGCACAGAACCTGAACTGGTTGATCACCAACTTCGTGGACAACACCCCGGGGGTGTCCCACACGGTGGTGGTCTCCGCCGACGGACTCCTTCTGGCGATGTCCGAAGGCTTCCCCCGTGACCGCGCCGACCAGCTCGCGGCCGTCGCATCCGGCCTGACGTCCTTGACGGCAGGCGCGTCCCGGATCTTCGAGGGTGGCAGCGTGAACCAGACGGTTGTGGAGATGGAGCGGGGATTCCTGTTCATCATGTCCATTTCCGACGGTTCGTCACTCGCGGTTCTCGCACATCCGGAGGCGGACATCGGCCTCATTGGGTACGAGATGGCGCTTCTGGTGGACCGTGCCGGTACGGTCCTGACCCCGGATCTTCGGGCGGAGCTCCAGGGCAGCCTTCTCAACTAAAGGACGGACGGTGCATTTTGGCGTCCCGTGGCCGTAAGGTTTCGGGACGCGGCTCCACATGATGGGTGCCAGGCACAGTCGGAGGAGGAGAAAGTGGCAACACCCCCAGACGGTTCATCCGCGGGCAACTGGTCGTACGGCCCCGCCCAGGGCCAGAACGACGGTTCCCAGAACCGGTACGGTTACCCCTCCGCGCCACACCACCGGCAGCCGTACGCTCCGCAGGGCCCCGGTCCTTCGCCGTACGACCAGCCGCATGCCCCACGCATCCAGCCCGTGCAGCCGCAGCGCCGAGCACCCGAACCGGCGCCCGCCGGGGCGTCGAACAATCCCCTGGTGCGCCCGTACGCCATGACGGGCGGCCGCACCAGGCCGCGGTACCAGCTCGCCATCGAGGCGCTGGTGCACACCACCGCGCAGCCGCACCAGATGCAGGGGCAGTTGCCCGAGCATCAGCGGATCTGCAACCTCTGCCGGGAGATCAAGTCGGTGGCCGAGATCTCGGCCCTGCTGACCATCCCTCTCGGTGTGGCCAGGATCCTCGTCGCCGACTTGGCGGAGGCGGGACTGGTCGCCATTCATCAGCCCGGCGGCGACGAGAGCGCCGGCGGCCAGCCAGACGTGACACTGCTCGAAAGGGTGCTCAGTGGACTTCGCAAGCTCTAGCGGCGGTCCTTCCCGCTCCACCACCTCGGCGAAGATCGTGGTGGCGGGTGGCTTCGGCGTGGGCAAGACCACGTTCGTCGGGGCCGTTTCGGAGATCAACCCGCTGCGCACGGAGGCCGTCATGACGTCTGCTTCGGCAGGCATCGACGACCTCACCCACACCGGGGACAAGACCACCACCACGGTCGCCATGGACTTCGGCCGCATCACGCTGGACCAGGACCTGATCCTGTACCTGTTCGGCACCCCCGGTCAGGACCGTTTCTGGTTCATGTGGGACGACCTGGTGCGCGGTGCCATCGGGGCGATCGTGCTGGTGGACACCCGCCGTCTCGCCGACTGCTTCCCCGCGGTCGACTACTTCGAGAACTCGGGTCTCCCCTTCGTGATCGCGCTCAACGGCTTCGACGGTCAGCAGCCGTACAACCCGGACGAGGTCCGGGAGGCTCTGCAGATCGGGCCCGACACTCCGATCATCACGACGGACGCGCGGCATCGTGCCGACGCGAAGTCGGCGCTGATCACTCTCGTGGAGCACGCGCTGATGGCGCGCCTGCGCTAGCGGGTCCGGCCTCGCGGCCGGTCCGATCCGCCTACGGGCCCGTACGGCTTTCGCCGACGGGCCCGTTCGCTGTTTGCCCTCCGGCCCGTTCGGCGGGGCCTGGGGGCCCGTTTTACCGCTCTGCGGGGCCCGCTTCGTCGTGGGGCGGGTGCCCGTTTGGGGCTCCCTGGGGGCCCGTTCGGTGTCGGGTGCGGGTGGGTGGGGGCTGGGCGCGCGGTTCCCCGCGCCCCTGGGCGGGGATGCGCGAAGAGGCCCCTCCTTCTGGGAGGGGCCTCTTCTGTGGTGTCGGGGTCAGCGCCAGCTGTGCGGGGCGCGGAAGCCGCCCTCGCGCTCCAGGCGGCGCCAGCCGGCCCGTGCGCGGCCCCGGTGGGCCGGCGCCTCGGCGGACGGCTGGGCGGCCGCCCGGGCCAGCAGGAGCGCCGTCAGGGCGGCGACCTCCTCGGGCTCGGCGTGGCCCTTCTCGACGCGGATGTCAGGTGTGCTCATGGTTCTCAGTCTCCCTGGGAGAGATGTCCGCCGGGTTACTGCGGCGGGTTGCCGTGCTTGCGGGACGGCAGATCGGCGTGCTTGGTCTGCAGCATCGCCAGTGAACGGATCAGCACCTCGCGGGTCTCGGCGGGGTCGATGACGTCGTCGACCAGACCGCGTTCGGCCGCGTAGTACGGGTGCATCAGCTCGGACTTGTACTCCTTGACCATCCGGGCCCGCATGGCGTCCGGGTCCTCCGCCTCGGCGATCTGCCGGCGGAAGATGACGTTCGCCGCGCCCTCGGCGCCCATCACCGCGATCTCGTTCGTCGGCCAGGCGTACGTCAGGTCCGCGCCGATGGACTGGGAGTCCATGACGATGTACGCGCCGCCGTAGGCCTTGCGCAGGATCAGCGAGATCCGCGGCACGGTGGCGTTGCAGTACGCGTACAGCAGCTTCGCGCCGTGACGGATGATGCCCCCGTGCTCCTGGTCGACGCCCGGGAGGAAGCCGGGGACGTCCAGGAAGGTGAGGATCGGGATGTTGAAGGCGTCGCACATCTGGACGAAGCGGGCGGCCTTCTCGGACGCCTCGATGTCCAGCACACCCGCCAGCGACTGCGGCTGGTTGGCGACGATGCCGACGACCTGACCGTCCATCCGGGCCAGCGCGCAGATGATGTTGCGCGCCCACCGCTCGTGGACCTCCAGGAACTCGCCGTCGTCGACGATCTCCTCGATCACCTTCGCCATGTCGTACGGCCGGTTCCCGTCGGCCGGCACCAGGTCCAGCAGCACCTCGCTGCGGCGCTCGGCGGCGTCGGAGGACTCCACCCGGGGCGGGTTCTCGCGGTTGTTCTGCGGCAGCAGCGACAGCAGGTAGCGCACCTCGTGGATGCACGTCTCCTCGTCGTCGTAGGCGAAGTGGCACACACCCGAGGTCTCGGCGTGCACATCCGCACCGCCCAGACCGTTCTGGGTGATCTCCTCGCCCGTCACCGCCTTGACCACGTCCGGCCCGGTGATGAACATCTGCGACGTCTCACGCACCATGAACACGAAGTCCGTCAGCGCCGGACTGTACGCGGCACCCCCCGCACACGGGCCCAGCATCACACTGATCTGCGGGATCACACCCGAGGCCTTCGTGTTCCGCTGGAAGATCCCGCCGTACCCCGCCAGCGCCGAGACGCCCTCCTGGATACGGGCCCCCGCGCCGTCGTTCAGCGACACCAGCGGCGCACCCGCCGCGATGGCCATGTCCATGATCTTGTGGATCTTCGTGGCGTGCGCCTCACCCAGCGCACCACCGAAGATCCGGAAATCATGGGCGTAGACGAAGACCGTACGGCCCTCGACCGTGCCCCAGCCCGTGATCACACCATCGGTGTAGGGCTTCTTCTCCTCCAGACCGAAGCCGGACGCGCGGTGCCGGCGCAGCTGCTCCACCTCACGGAAGGAGCCGGGGTCCAACAGGAGTTCGATGCGCTCCCGCGCGGTCAGCTTGCCCTTGGCGTGCTGCGCCTTGGTCGCCTTCTCGCTCGGGCCGGCCAGTGCCTGGGCACGGATCTCGTGCAGTTCGGCCACGCGTCCGCGCGCGTCGGTGGGCTCACCCGGCGCCTCATCCAAAACGGTCATGTAGTGACCTTACGAAGACGACCGCGAATTGCGAGCCGTCGACTCCTCACAGTCTCCGGAGCGTTTTCCTGGTACCAGTGAACAGAACCGGGGGCGCATACAGGCGTTCCAACTGCTCAGAGGGCGTCCGGCTTGTAAGGGTCGTACAAAGACGTCAGCTGAGAGCCACCTCACAGAGATGGCCGGAGCCTGCCACCCCCGGGGTGACGCGCACGCGCAGCCGGCGGCCGGTTTGCAGGATTTCCACGGACTCGGGGGCCTTCGGCACACTCCGCACCGGGTGCTCCCAGACGATGTCCACCGGTTCACCCGTTCGGGTCGGGTCGCTCACACAGAGGGTAGCGGTACGCCCGTGCCGGCGGAGCAGCACGCTCGCCGGGGAGGCGGCGGTGAGGGGTCCGGCGGTGCCCGGCTGCCAGAAGTTGGCGGCGGTGAGGCCGAGCGCGGGGACCTCGACCGCCTGCCGGCCGGCGTCGTTGGCGAGGATCCGCAGCCAGTGGCGCTCGGCGGCGCGGCGGGTGACGTCGTGCCGGGTGGCGCCGGGCAGGAGCACGTAGGCGTAGCCGGCGTCGACGGGGTCGGTGCCGTGGTCCAGCCAGAGCGTCTGCCAGCGGCGGGTGCGGCGCTCGGTCGTACTCGTGGTGTTGATGTCGGACCAGGCTCCGGTGCGGTCCTCGCGCAGGGTGCGCAGGTCGCCGTCGAGGACGAGCCAGCCGCCGTGGCCCTCCAGGTGGGCCCAGCCGGGTCCGCGGGTGAGGGCGTGGGTGCCGGACTCCCCGAGGTTGCGGTTGTCGACGATCGTCTCGACCGGGACGCCGTCGGCGCAGGTGATGCCGGCTCCGAGGCAGATCACCGCGTCGTCGGCGCAGAACCAGGACTTGCGGGCCTCCAGGGTCGAGCCGAGGCCCTTGAGGTGCTGGCCGACCGCCGCGTACTCGCCGTCGGTGGTGCCGCCGGTCCAGCGCACGTCCGGTCGCGGCTCGCCCCACTCGCCGCCGGCCCGGTCGGGCAGACGGCGGGTGGAGACGGTGGTGCCGGGCAGCCGGTACCAGTCGACGGTGGGCCAGAACCAGTCCGTGTACTGGTCGCCGAGGCCGGGCGCCCACCAGGAGACCATGCCGGCGCCGGTGTGCCAGCCGCGGGGGTTCTCGCCGTTGCCGCACTCGTAGTGGGCGATGCGGTCGCTCGCCATGGCGATGCTCACGGTGAAGCCGGGGCGGCGGTGCACGGCACGGTCCATGGCCGCGAAGAGGTGGTGGCCGACCGGTTCGGGCGCGGCGGGCAGGGGTGCGGCGGCGATGGCGTGCAGCCGGGCCAGGTCGGCCACGTCGAACTGGCGCGAGGTGAGGATCGGGGAGACGGTGTCCCGTTCGATCCAGCCCTTCACGCGCGCGTGCCAGCGGTCGCGCTCCGCGCGGCTCGCGGCTTCGGCGAGGAGTGCGATGGCCGCGATCAGTTGTCCGCCGTGGAAGTGGTCGGAGCGCATGACGTGCCGGTCGTCGTTCCTGAGGTGACCGCGGCTGATGGCGCGGCCGTTGACGCCGTCCATCACCAGACCGTCGTGGATGAGCGGCGCGAAGGCGTGTTCCACGCTGTCGAGGACGGTCTGCCGCCGGGGGTCGGTGACCTCCCAGTCGGAGCCGGCGAGCAGCGCGAGGAGCCGGCCGATCCCGTCGAGCAGGACCTGTCCGTACGTCCCCGAGTAGGCGACCCGGGTGTGCTGGACGAACGAGCCGTCGGCGTGGAGCCCGTCGCCCTCGGTGACGTGGGGGAAGACCGGTGAGAGCGCGTCCCTGGCGAGGGCGATCCGCGCCGGGGCGCGGCCGAGGACGCCGCTGAGGGCGACGCCGCGGCACAGGTCGACGCGGTTGGCGCCGGTGGAGGTGCCGGAGTAGTCGGCGAGCGCGGAGTCGGGGACGAAGTGGCCGACGGCCGCGCAGGCCGCGGCGATCCGGTCGGGGCCCGCCTCGTCGTGGAGGGCGGCGACGATGTCGGTGAGCGGGCGCGGGCTGCCGATGCGCCACTCCCACCAGTTGCCGTACGGCGTGGTGGACGGGTGGTAGACGGTGGTCAGGAGGTGGTCGAGGCCGCGCAGGACGTCGGCGAGGAGGCCCGGGTCGCCGGTGAGGCCGGTGCCGGGCTGGACGTGGGCCCGGGTCATGGTCCACAGGCGGCCGAGGGCGAGGGTGATGCCGGCGGGCGGGTCGAAGGGGTGGCCGGGCCAGAGGGAGCCGGGGGCGGGCCGCATGGTGTTCCGGTGGGCGCGGGCCCGCTCGCCCGTCTCGGCCAGTCGCGAGGCGTACGGTTCGGCGGCCGGGTCGTACCCGGTGCCGAGGGTGAGGTCGAGCCAGCGCCGGCGGAGGGCGTCGTACGGGTCCGGTGCGGTCCCGCCGCCGGACGGGGGCGCCGCGCCCGCCCCCGACGCCGCGAGGACGGCGGCGGCGGTGAACAGCGCGCGGCGGGTGACGCCCGGCCGGATCCCTCTGGATGTCATGTCGGCGCCCTCCGCTGCCGTGCCCGGGAGGATCCTGCCCGCGCCGGGGCCCGGGGAGTCCGCCGCTCAGCCGAAGTGGTTCAGGAGTCTGCGGTAGAGGCGGGGGGTGAGGGCCCGCACGCGGGCCGGGAGGGTGAGCCAGGCGGGGACGTAGGTGTCGTCGCGGGACTCGGCGACGGCGTCCCAGACGGCGGCCGCGACCCGGCCGGCCGAGGTGGGCCGGGGGTGGGAACGGTCGTACGGGGTGCCGCGGCGGGCGAAGAAGCCCGTCTCGACGGGACCGGGCACGACGAGCGTCACCCCGACGCCCGTGCCGCGCAGTTCCTGCCGCAGCGCCTCGGCGAACGCGGCGAGTCCGGCCTTGGCGGCGGAGTACACCGCTTCGTCCCGTACTCCCACGCTGCCGGCCACCGAGCCGACGAGCACCACCCGGCCGCGGCCGGCCTCGACCATGGCGGGCAGCACCTCCCGGACGAGGTGCAGCGTGGCGTTGAGGTCCAGGAACAGCACCCGGTCGATGTCGGTGTGCGGCATCGTCAGGAATGGCCCCGCCCAGCCGATGCCCGCCCCGGCGACCAGCACGTCGATCCGGCCGGTCTTGCGCAGGGCCGCCTCCGCCAGCATCCGCGCCCCCTCCGGGGCGGCGAGGTCGGCGGGCAGCAGGACCGCGGAGGTGCCGGACGCGGTCTCCTCCAGCCGGCGCCGGTCCCGGCCGCTGAGCAGCAGGTGCCAGCCCCCGGCGGCGAAGCGCCGCGCGGTGGCCGCGCCGATGCCCGAGGAGGCGCCGGTGACGAGGGCGACGCGCCGGTCCGTGCGGGGCGGTGGCCCGTGGCCGCGCGCGGCCGCCCGGGCGGAGGCGGCGGCACCGCGGGCGGGGTCCGCCGGAGGGTCGTAGGTGGAGCCGGAGCCGGTGGTGGTCACGAGTCGGTCTCCCTGCGCTGTTCGGTCCGCTCTGGTCTCGTGGTCGCTGCGGGTCCCCGTCATCCAGGACACCCCCACTCCGGTGCACCGCGCCAGCGCTGGGGGCCGCCCGCCCGGATCCGGTCCGCACGCGCCGTCCCCCGTCGGCAGGCGGGGCGGCGCGGCCGCCGGGGGCCGCGGGCCGCGCCGCAGGACCACTCCTGCGGGCCGCGCGATGCGGCCAGGCGGGCGTATGGGGGATACGCGGCCGGGCCCGCCGGGATACCAAGGGGGCACCCTTCCGTATCCGGTCCGTCCGGCCCCCGTGGCGAGGTCACCATGCGTCTGCTGCTCGTCCACCCGAGCGCCCTGATGTACTCCGAGATCTTCCTCCGGCTCGAACCGCTGGGCCTGGAGCGGGTGGCGGGCGCCGCGCGCGCGGCCGGTCACGAGGTCCGGGTCGTGGACCTCCAGGTGCTCGCTCCGCGCCGGCTGCGCGACGAGGTGCGGTCGTTCCGCCCGGAGGCCCTCGGCATCTCGCTGAACTACCTGGCGAACATCCCCGAGGCGATCGAGCTGGCCGCGCGGGTCAAGCGGGAGGTGCCGGACTGCTTCGTCTTCTTCGGCGGGCACAGTGTCTCGTTCGTCGCCGAGGAGGTCCTGGAGCAGGCGGAGGGAGCGGTCGACGCGGTGGTCCGCGGGGAGGGCGAGCCGGCGGTCGCGCCGCTGCTGGAGGCGGTCCGCGACGGCGGGGTGGAGGGGGTGCCGGGTGTCGTGACGGCGTCCGGGCGGGGCCCCGCCCCGCTGATGCTGCACGGCATCGACGAGCCGCTCCCGGCCCGTGACCTGATGCGCAACCGGCGCCGCTACTTCATCGGCGAGCTCGACCCGTGCGCCTCCATCGAGTTCACCCGCGGCTGCCCCTGGGACTGCTCGTTCTGCTCGGCGTGGACGTTCTACGGCCGCAGCTACC
Source organism: Streptomyces capillispiralis (assembly GCF_007829875.1). Lineage (NCBI taxonomy): Bacteria > Bacillati > Actinomycetota > Actinomycetes > Kitasatosporales > Streptomycetaceae > Streptomyces > Streptomyces capillispiralis. The sequence goes on from NZ_VIWV01000001.1 coordinate 2,420,854, forward strand.
GCAAGGCCTCGCCGGAGGCGGCGGCGGACGACCTGGCGGCCGTCCGCGAGCCGAACGTGTTCATCGTGGACGACGTGGCCTTCATCCGTCCCGAACACGGGAACGCGATCGCCGCGGAGGTGGAGCGGCGGCGCATCCGCAAGCGGTACTACCTGGAGACCCGTTCCGACGTCCTGCTGCGTCATCCTGAGGTGTTCGAGCGGTGGGCGCGGCTGGGGCTGCGCTACATGTTCCTCGGCATGGAGGCGATCGACGCCGAGGGGCTGGACCTGTACCGCAAGCGGGTGAGCCCCGACGAGAACCTCAGGGCGCTGGAGACGGCCCGCCGGCTCGGCATCCAGGTCGCCATCAACCTGATCGTGGACCCGGCCTGGGACGAGGAACGCTTCCGGGTGGTGCGGGAGTTCGCGCTGGCCGTGCCGGAGATCGTGCACTTCACCGTGATGACGCCGTATCCGGGGACGGAGATCTGGCACACCGAGTCGCGCCGGCTCACCACCCGCGACTACCGGCTCTTCGACATCCAGCACGCGGTGGTGCCCACGACGCTGCCGCTGGAGCGCTTCTACGAGGAGCTGGTGCGCACCCAGGCGGTCATCCACCGCAAACACCTGGGGCTGCGCACGGCGTTCGGCGCCGGGCGGGTGCTGGCCCGCAACCTGCTGCACGGGCAGACGAACTTCGCCCGCATGCTGTGGAAGTTCCACCAGGTCTACGACCCGCGCCGGCAACTCGCCGACCACGCGCGGCCGGTGCGGCACGAGCTGCCGCTGCCCCAGCGCCTCGACGTCGGCGACCGGCGCAGGCTGTACGTCCACACCCGGGGCGCGGCACCGGGCCCGTCGGCCCGCCGGGCGCCGGACTAGCCGCCGCCGGGGGCTGCGGCGCCATGGGGATCGCCGTCCTCGCCTCGCTCGCCGCCGGTGTCTGCTTCGCCGTCGCGGGGGTCCTTCAGCAGTGGGCGGCCGCGGCGCGGCCGGACGCGGAGGCGCTCACGGCACGGCTGCTGGGGCACCTGGCGCGCGACCGGCTGTGGCTGTGCGGGATCGGGCTGGCGGTGGTGGCGTACGGGTTCCAGTCGCTGGCGCTGGCGTTCGGGCCGCTGAGCCTGGTGCAGCCGCTGATCGTCGCCGAGCTGGTCTTCGCCGTGCCGCTGTCGGCCCGGCTGCACCGGCTGCGGCTGGGCCCGCGCGAGTGGTCGGGCACGCTCGCGGTGGCGGCGGGTCTGGCGCTGGCCCTGCTCTCCGCCCGCCCGCGCGGCGGCGACCCGCGGGAGGCCGGTCTGCTGCCGTGGCTGCTGACCGTGGGCGTGGTCGGCGCCGTGGTGTGCGGTGCCCTCGCGGCCGGGCGGGTGCTGGCGGGTCCCTGGCGTGCCTCGGCGACGGCGCTCGCCGCCGGGGCGGTGATGGGCACCCAGTCCGTGCTGCTGGCCGCGACCGTGGACCGGCTGCGGCACGGGCTGCTCCCGGCCCTGGCCGCCTGGCAGACCTACGCCCTCGTGGTGGCCAGCGTGGGCGGGCTGCTGCTCATCCAGAGCGCCTTCCAGCAGGGCCCGCTCGCCGCGAGCATGACCGTCCTGGACGCGACGGAGCCGGTGGTGGCGGTGACCGTGGGGATGCTGCTCTTCGACGAGGCGGTCCGCACGGGCTGGCCGGTCTCCGCCGTGACGGTGGCGGGGCTGGCGCTGGTGGCGGCGGGGATCGCCGTCCTGGACACCTCACCGGTCATCGCGGCGTCGCACGGGCGGAGACGGGACGGCGGGGGGTGACCGGGGCGGTGTCCGGTCACGGGGCGTGGGTGCCGGAGGCGCGGCCGGCCCTCGGGGCGCGCCGGGGTGTCCGGGCGGGGCGGGACCAGACCGGCAGGAGGTCCTCCGCCAGCACCCGGTCCCAGGTGGGGTGGCTGGTCCTGGACGTCGCGGCCGCCCGGTGCCGTACCGCCTCGCGTGCGGCGGGGCGGTCGAGCAGCGGGCGCAGGGCGTCCGCCCAGGCCAGGGGGTCGTCCCGGGGGACGACGACGCCGTCCCGGCCGGGTGCGGTGAGCCAGCGGGTGGTGCGCGCGCCCTCGGGGAGGACCACCGCGAGGCCCGACGCCATCGCCTCGGCGACGACGTTGCCGCTGGTCTCCGTGCGGGACGGGAAGGCGAAGACGTCGCAGCCCGCGTACACCCGGGCCAGCCGGTCCTGCGGGAGCGGCCCGAGCAGGGTGACGTCCGGTCCGAGCAGCCGGCGCACGGTGTCCTCCTCGGCGCCCGAACCGGCCATGACCAGGTGTGCGGCTGTGCCCTGGGCGCGCAGCAGCCGGACGCTCTCGGCCAGCAGCGGCACTCCCTTGGTGGCGTCGAGCCGGCCGGCGAACAGCACCAGCGGGCGGTCGGCCGGTACGCCGTACTCGCGCGCGAGCCGGGCGCGTGCGGTGGGGTCGGGCCGGAAGAGGTCGTGGTCGATGCCGCGGCGCAGCGGGGCCACGCGGTGCGGGCCGAGGGTGCGGGCGAGTTCCGCGCGTCCTTCGGGGGTCGGGACCAGTACGCGTTCGCAGTGGGCCAGCAGCCGGTCCCGGCGGCGGCGCAGCCGGGTCTCCGCGCGGCGGGCGAGGAGGTCGTCGGCGCGCGGGTGGGTGCCGGGCAGCCAGCGGTCGGCGAGGTAGCGGGCGTAGACGGGGGCCAGCAGCGGGACGTCGGTGTGCACCGAGCCGATGAGCCGGGGCCGGGGGGCGGACCGGCGGGCCGCGTGGCGGTCCAGCCGTACGGCGGTGGTGGCGAAGGCGAAGCTGTGGGTGAGGTGCCAGACGTCGTGCCGGGGCAGCAGGGCCGCGAGGCGCGGATGCCAGGGCGCGAGGTCGCAGACGTCCTCGGCGCTGTCGGCCGACCGGATCGCGGCCGTGCTGAGCACCGGCCGGAGCATGACGAGCCGGACGTGCGGGCCCAGCGGTTCCACGTGCTCCCGGTCGCCGAGGAAGTAGACGGTCAGGTCGAGCGGGGTGCCGTCGCGGTCGACGGGCAGGCGCTCGGGGAGGCGGGCGGCGCTGTGCGCGAAGTGTTCCCAGCACTTCACATGGCCGCCCGACGTGTCGCGCCGCAGCAGCTCCACCAGGACCGCTACCGAGGGCACGGACTGCGGGTACCACCCGGCCGGGCGGCTCAATCACGCCGACTTCGCCAAAGATGTTGAACGTTGAAGGGAATAGGTCTACGGTGGACCTCGTTGGACTAGTTGAACATTCAACATGATCTCCTCAGGAGGAACACCATGGGCATCTTCGGCCGCAAGAACGACGCAACCGCCACCGCCACCGCGACCGCCGCTCCCGCCGTCAACCCGGACCTCGCCGCGCTGACCGGCGAGTACACGATCGACCCCGCGCACAGCACGATCGGCTTCGTCGCGCGGCACGCCATGGTCACCAACGTCAAGGGCGGCTTCCAGGACTTCACCGGCACGCTCCAGCTCGACGGCTCGGACCCGTCGCGGTCCACGGCCACCCTCGACGTGGTGATGGACAGCATCGACACGGGCAACGCCGACCGTGACGGCCACCTGAAGACCGCGGACTTCTTCCGGACCGACGAGTTCCCGGCCATGACGTTCCGCTCCACCCGGGCCGAGGCCCTCGGTGGCGACGACTACCGCATCACCGGTGACCTGACCATCCTGGGCACCACCAAGCCGCTCACCATCGACCTCGAGTTCAACGGTGCCGCCACGGACCCCTTCGGCAACGAGCGCGTCGGCTTCGAGGGCAAGGCGGAGATCCTGCGCTCCGAGTGGGGCCTGACCTGGAACGCGGCGCTGGAGACGGGCGGCGTCCTGGTCTCCGACAAGATCAAGCTGAACTTCGACATCTCGGCGATCCGCAAGACCGCCTGACCCCCGCCGACGGCGCCCCCGCCGGCGCCACCCCCTGAGCGCGCCCGCCCAGCCGGTCACCATCCGGAAGGGCGGGCGCTCGGCGTGCCCGGGGACCGCGGACGGCCGGCCGTTCAGAAGCCGCCACCGAAGTCGCCCCCACCGCCGAAGTCGCCGCCGAAGTCACCGCTGTCGAAGTCCGCGCCGGAGACGTCGCCGCCGCCGTAGCCGCCGAAGTCGCCGTATCCCGCGCCGTAGTCGGCCGCGTAGCCGGGGCCGGCCATCATGCCGCCGAGCATGGTGCCGACGAGCAGGCCGGGCAGCAGCCCGCCGCCGAAGTAGCCGCCCGCCCAGGGGCCGTAGGCGGGACCCGCGTCCCAGTAGGGGCGGCGGCCGTAGTCGGTGTCGACCTCGCGCACGGCCGGGTCGAGGCCGTCGGCGATACGGGCCCGGTCGGCCGCGCACACCGGGACCTCGCGTGCGGCACCGCCGGGCGGCGTCCAGGCCGCGTCGGCCACCGACGGGCCGTGGCGGGGATCGAAGAAGCAGGGCGGCCGGCGCTCCGGCAGCGGGCGGCGCTCCCGGCGGGCGGCCAGCGAGACGAGGGCGAAGCGGCCGTCCTCCACGGCCTGGGTGACGGCCCGCACGTCCTCCGGTTTGCGGGCCGCGGCCATGAAGGACTTGGACCGCTCGTAGGCGTCCAGCGCGTGCTCGTAGTCGGCGCGCATCGCGTCGTCCGCGCCGGGTTCGGCGGGGTGGAAGTCGAGGCGGTCGAGTTCCTCGCCGAACGCGGTGATGTCCTCGTCGACCACCACCCGCAGCCGCTCCAGCGCGGCCCGCTGCTCCTCCTCGTGGCGCCGCCGGTTGCGGCGGACCAGGGTGTACGCGCCCACGCCGCCGGCCGCCAGCACCGCTCCGACGGTGATCAGCCCGCCGACCGGGACGTCGCCGCCGGACCCCTCGCTCCAGGAGCCCGGCGCCGAGCCGCCGGTGTTGCGCAGCGCGTCGTCGACGAAGTCGTTGAGCTGGGCCTTGGCGTCACCGGCGCCCTGCACGGCGGTGACCAGGTTCCGCACGCCGTCGCGGCTGAGCACGCTGCTGTCGGCGCGCGCGTCGAACTCGTCGCCGAGGCGGATGCCGTACAGACCGGTGACACCGGTCTCGGTGCGCAGGTTCCGGAAGAGGTTCTCGGTGGGGTAGTCCGCCGGGAGCACCGCCACGAAGACGGGTTTGTCGGCGTCCTCGATCTTGTCGGCGAGGGCCTCGGCGTCGGACTCGGCCAGGATGTCCCGGGCCTCGGGGTCGACGTAGACGGGGCGCTCGCGCAGTTCCTGGGCGACGACCGAGAGGTCCGTGGCCGCCTGCGCCCCGGGCGCACCGGCCATCAGGACCGCCAGGGCGGCGGCCACCGGCACGATCAGCAGGCGTACGAGGGTACGCGTCAGCGCGTCCTTCATACGTTCGAAGCTACCTGAATCCGGCCGGAAACGGACATCCGGACCGGCAGGGGTTTCCGGCGGGACCCCTGCCGGGCGGGTTCCTAGGCCGCCGGCTCCACGCCGGCCCGCAGCAGCCCGTAGGCGTAGGCGTCCTCCAGGGCCTGCCAGGACGCGGCGATGACGTTCTCCGCGACCCCCACCGTGGACCACTCCCCCGCCCCGTCGGAGGTGGAGATCAGCACCCGGGTCGTGGACTGGGTGCCGTGCTTGCCCTCCAGGATGCGGACCTTGTAGTCGACCAGCTCCAGCGCGGCGAGCTGAGGGTAGATCTTCTCCAGGGCGACGCGCAGGGCGCGGTCCAGGGCGTTGACCGGGCCGTTGCCCTCGGCGGTGGCGACGATGCGCTCGCTCTTGGCCCACAGCTTCACCGTGGCCTCGTTGGCGTGGGTGCCGTCGGGGCGGTCCTCGACGATCGCGCGCCAGGACTCGACGTCGAAGTACTTCAGCGGCCTGCCCTCGGCCTCCGCGCGCAGCAGCAGTTCGAAGGAGGCGTCGGCGGCCTCGTAGGTGTAGCCCTTGAGTTCGCGCTCCTTGACCCGCTCGACGACCCGGCCGACCAGTTCCCGGTCGCCGCCGAGGTCGATGCCGAGTTCTTTGCCCTTGAGCTCGATGGAGGCGCGGCCGGCCATGTCGGAGACCAGCATCCGCATGGTGTTGCCGACCTGCTCGGGGTCGATGTGCTGGTACAGGTCCGGGTCGACCTTGATCGCGGAGGCGTGCAGGCCGGCCTTGTGCGCGAAGGCGGAGACGCCGACGTAGGGCTGGTGGGTGGAGGGCGTGAGGTTGACGACCTCGGCGATGGCGTGCGAGATGCGGGTCATCTCGCGCAGGTGTCCCTCGGGCAGGACCTTCTTGCCGTACTTGAGTTCCAGGGCGGCGACGACGGGGAAGAGGTTGGCGTTGCCGACCCGCTCGCCGTAGCCGTTGGCCGTGCACTGGACGTGGGTGGCGCCCGCGTCGACGGCGGCGAGGGTGTTGGCGACCGCGCAGCCGGTGTCGTCCTGGGCGTGGATGCCGAGCCGGGCGCCGGTGTCGGCGAGCACGGTGGCGACCACGGCCTGGATCTGCGCCGGGAGCATGCCGCCGTTGGTGTCGCACAGGACGACGACGTCGGCGCCGGCCTCGGACGCGGCGCGTACCACCGCCTTGGCGTACTCGGGGTTGGCGCGGTAGCCGTCGAAGAAGTGCTCGCAGTCGACGAAGACGCGGCGGCCCTGCCCCTTGAGGAAGGACACGGTGTCGCGGACCATCTCCAGGTTCTCGTCGAGGGTGGTGCGCAGGGCGAGCTCGACATGCCGGTCGTGGGACTTGGCGACCAGCGTGATCACCTGGGCGCCGGAGTCGAGGAGCGCCCTGACCTGGGGGTCCTGCTCGGCGGTGGTGCCGGCGCGGCGGGTGGCGCCGAAGGCGACCAGCGCCGCGTGCCGGAACTCGATCTCCTGCTGGGCCCGGGCGAAGAACTCCGTGTCACGGGGGTTCGCGCCGGGCCAGCCGCCCTCGATGAAGCCCACGCCGAACTCGTCCAGGTGCCGGGCGATGGCGAGCTTGTCGGCGACCGTGAGGTTGATGCCCTCGCGCTGGGCGCCGTCGCGCAGGGTGGTGTCGAAGACGTGGAACGAGTCGTCGGGCTCGCTGGTTGCGGTCATGGTCTGAAGGCTCCTGAGTTGATCTCGGTCTACCGGAATGACCGGTTCCACCGTTCCCCCATGGTCCCTTGCGCCCCGTTCCCGGCTGCGGGTGGGCCAGGAAACAGAAAAACCCCTCGCGGGTGCGAGAGGTCTGCGCGCGGGTCGAGGACGACGGTGTCCGCCCGTACCGTGTCGTACGTGCGGTCACTGCGGACCGGCGCGCCTGCTGCCAATAATCGTGGCGAACGAGAGCACGGGGGCAGTTTGGCACAAGCCGCCCCCGCGCTCACGATCCGTCTCAGGATGCGGGCGGTGCGTGGTCAGCGCGGACGGCGCACGAAGCCGTCGTACTGGCCGTTGGTGTCGTCCGGTACGAGCTGGGCGGACCCGCTGCCGAGGCCGATCCGCCGGGCGCCGGCGCCCACCCAGGACACCGTCACCGGGGCGTCCGTCACGGGCCCCGAGGCGACGGACTCGCTGATCAGCCGCGTGCCGCCGGTGCGCAGGTCGCGCAGGTAGACGTTGGACGGCCCGAGCCGTCCGTCCGCGAGCCGCGGCTCCGCCGCGTAGGCCAGGTGGCGGGCGTCCGGGCTGAGCACGGGGTCGTGCGGCCCGTACTCGCCGTCGGGGCCGGGATCGACGCGCCGGGTGACGTCCGTCCGCAGGTCACGGACGTACAGGTGGACGGTGTCGCCGGGCTCCTCGCCCGGGACCAGGTCGTCGCCCCAGTACTGGAACGCCACGGTGCGGCCGTCGGCGGAGAGCGAGGCGGGCATGGCGTACCGCTGGGCGGGCGTGCCGTCCGGCCGGACGTTGACCTGCTCCTCGGTGCCGGTGCGGCGGTCGTGCACCCAGGTGGCGCCGTACCCGCTGCGCGGCACCGACTGGGTGTACATCACGAAGGTGCCGTCGGCGCTGATGCCGTCCAGGCCCGCCGGGTTCGTCGGCCGGTCGCGGTTGCTGATCCGCTCCACGGCACCGGTGCGCCGGTCGAGCAGGTACACGGCCCCGAACAGGTCGCCGGGGCCGGTCTCCATGCGGTCGGCCTTGGCGTTGAAGGCGATGTACCGGGCGTCCGCCGACATGACGGCGCCGCCCGCGTAGGCGGAGCCCCCGTCGAGGCCCACGCTGATCCGCCCGGTGCGGCCGGTGCGCCGGTCGTGCAGGTAGATGTCGTGGGCCCCGGCGTCCGCCGGCGGAGTGTCCCAGTGCACCAGGTTCCGGGCCCGGGAGCGGAACAGGACGTACCGCCCGTCGGCGCTGATGCCCAGCGCGGACGACCCGCCGTCGGCCTGCGCGCCGTCCCGGCCGACACTGACCCGCTCGACCGTCCCCCGGCGCAGGTCGCGCACGAAGACGTCCGTGGCCCCGTTGGTGTCGCCGGGCACCAGGTTGGCCGCGTCCGCGCCGAAGGCCGCGAACCGCCCGTCGGCGCTCAGCCGGGGCCCGTACGCGGCGCCGTCGCCCTGCTCCCCCGTCGCCGACAGCGTGACCCGCTCGGTCTCCGGCGCCGGTCCCGGTGCCGGTGCCGCCGAGGTCGCCGACAGCGCGACCATCGCCCCCGCGATCACCGCGACGGACGCCCCCCGCATGCCTGCGTGCATGGCTCTGTGCATGGCTCTCCCCCGGATTTCCCGTGTCCTCGCGTCCCCGTGCCCCGTGTCCCGTGTCCCCGTGGACGCTGCTCCCCCGGCCCCGCGCCGAGGGCTCGTCCGAGCCAACCGCACCTCCGGCGGGCCGGTCAATCGCCTGTTGGGAGGACAACCGGGGCGCGGGTTCAGGCGTCCGCGAGGAGCGTTTCGGCGAGGAACTCCCGTACGTGATCAAGGACTTGGGGGCGGTCGGTGCCGCGCAGGCCGATCGCCACATGGATGGACAGGCCGTCGAGCAGGGCGCGCAGCCGGGCGGCGTGGCGGTCGGGGTCGACGCGGCGGAACTCGCCCCGGGAGACGCCCTCGGCGAGCAGCGCCACCAGGTCGCGGTGCCAGGCGCCCTCGATGGCGGCCTGCCGGTCGCGTGCGTCGGCGCCGGCGTTCTGCGAGCGGTTCCACACCTCCAGCCACAGCGTCCAGTGCGGGTCGCGGTGGCCGTCGGGGACGTACAGGCCGACGTAGGCGTCGAGGCGGTCGCGGGCGGGGGCGGGGCGGGCGAGCAGCCGGGCGCGTTCGGCGCCGAGGCGGCCCTCGCTCCACTCCAGGGTCCGCAGCAGCAACTCGTCCTTGGAGCCGAAGTAGTAGACCAGGTGCCCGCTGCTCATGCCGACCTCGCGGCCGAGCGCCGCCATGGTCAGCTGCTCCAGGCCGCGTTCGGCGATCATCGCCATGGCGGCGGCGAGCACGTCCTCGCGCGGCGGAGCCTGTCTGCGTCCTCCCGCCATCCCGCTGCCCGCTCCCGCTAGATCCTCGGCTGCTGCTGGGTGACGCAGTGGATGCCGCCGCCACCCGCGAAGATCGTACGCGCGTCGACCGGCACCACCGTGCGTCCGGGGTACAGGCGGCGGAAGAGGGCGGCGGCGCTCTCGTCGCGCGGGTCACCGAAGGCGCAGAGCACGACGCCGCCGTTGCAGACGTAGTGGTTGATGTAGGAGTAGTCGGCCCAGTGGCCGTCGGCCTCCAGGGCGGTCGGCGCGGGCACCTCGACCACCTCCAGGCGGCGGCCGCGCGCGTCGGTCTGCGACCGCAGCAGCCCGATGACCTCCTCGCTCACCTCGTGGTCGGGGTGGGCGGGGTCCGGCTGCCGGTGGGCGACGACCACGCCGGGCCCGGCGAACGCGGCGACGATGTCGACGTGCCCGAGGGTGCCGTAGCCGTACGGGGGGTAGTCCGCGGTGAGGCCGCGCGGCAGCCAGATCGCCTTGCGGGTGCCGAGCTGGGCGTGGACCTCCGCCTCGGCCTGCTCCTTCGTCCAGCCGGGGTTGCGTTCGGGGCCGAGCTGCACCGTCTCCGTGAGCAGCACCGTGCCCTCGCCGTCGACGTGGATGCCGCCGCCCTCGTTGACGAGCCGGGAGGTGTACGTCCGCGCCCCGGCGAGGTCGGCGACATGCGCGGCGATCTTCGCGTCGTGCTCCCAGCGGGCCCACTCCTGGGCGCCCCAGCCGTTGAACGTCCAGTCGACGGCGGCCAGCGCGCCGCGCCCGTCGGTGAGGAAGGTGGGCCCGATGTCGCGCATCCAGGCGTCGTCGAGGTCCCGTTCGACGGTGTCCACGCCGGGTCCGAGCAGGGCGCGCGCCCCGGCGGACTGTCCGGGGCCGCACACCACCGTCACCGGTTCGAAGCGGCGCACGGCGCGGGCCACGTCCGCCCAGGCGGCGCGGGCGGCGGCGAGTTCCCCGGCGTCGGCGAAGGTGTCGTTGGGGCCGGGCCAGGCCATCCAGGTGCGTTCGTGCGGGGTCCACTCCGCGGGCATGCGGAAGCCGTCGGAGGCGGGCGTGTTCATGCGGGTCCTCAGAGGAAGTAGAGGCGGTTGAGGGAGACGGAGTCGGCCGGCTCCGAGCGCAGCGGTTCCCCGTCGAGGGTGACCAGACCGGTGTGCCGGTCCACGTCGACGGTTCCGGTACGGGTGTTGCGGCGCAGGTCGGCGGGGCCGATGCCGCGGGTGCCGCGCACGGCGACCCGGCGGCGCCGGGTGGGCATCGTGTCGTGTCCCTGGTCGAGGGCGGCCTGTGCGACGAAGGCGACGGAGAGGTCGGCGGGGGTGGCGCCGTGTGCCCCGAACTGGGGGCCGAGGACGAGGGGTTCGCAGGTGTCGGTGGCGGCGTTGGGGTCGCCGGTGAAGCCGTACGCGGGGAAGCCGGACTTCAGCACGAGCTGGGGTTTGGCGCCGAAGTACTCGGGCCGCCACAGGACGATGTCGGCGAGCTTGCCGGGCTCGATGGAGCCGATCTCGTGGGAGAGGCCGTGCGCGATGGCGGGGTTGATCGTCAGTTTGGCGAGGTAGCGCAGGACGCGTTCGTTGTCGTGGTCCCCGGGTGCGCCGAACTGGGCCTTCATCTTCCCGGCCATGGCGAGGGTGCGGCGGACCGTCTCCCCCGCGCGGCCCATGCCCTGCGCGTCGGAGGAGGTGATGCCGATGGCGCCCAGGTCGTGCAGGACGTCCTCGGCGCCCATGGTCCCGGCGCGGATGCGGTCGCGGGCCATGGCGGCGTCGCCGGGCAGGTCGGTCTTGAGGTCGTGGACGGAGACGATCATGCCGTAGTGCTCGGCGACGGCGTCCCGGCCGAAGGGCAGGGTGGGGTTGGTGGAGGAGCCGATGACGTTCGGGACGCCCGCCATCTTCAGCACGTTGGGGACGTGTCCGCCGCCGCAGCCCTCGATGTGGAAGGCGTGGATGGTGCGGCCCTCCAGGACGCGCAGGGTGTCCTCGACGGACAGGCACTCGTTCAGTCCGTCGCTGTGCAGGGCGACCTGCACGTCGTGCTCCTCGGCGACGCGCAGCGCCGTGTCCAGCGCCCGGGTGTGGGCGCCCATGTCCTCGTGCACCTTGAAGCCGGAGGCCCCGCCCTCGGCCAGCGCCTCGACCAGTGGCGCCGGGCGGGAGGAGGAACCCCGGGCGAGGAAGCCGATGTTGACCGGCCAGGCGTCGAAGGCGCCGAACGCGTGCCGGAGCGCCCAGGGCGAGTTGACGCCGACGCCCCACACCGGCCCGAACTCCTGCCCGATGACCGTGGTCACCCCGGAGGCGAGCGACGCCTCCATGATCCGCGGCGACAGCAGGTGGACGTGGGTGTCGACGGCCCCGGCGGTGGCGATCAGCCCCTCACCGGAGACGATCGAGGTGCCCGTGCCGACGACGACGTCCACCCCGTCGAGGGTGTCCGGGTTGCCCGCGCGCCCGATCCCGCTGATCCGGCCCTCGCGGATGCCGATGGAGACCTTGCGGATGCCCTGCACCGCGTCGACGACGACGACGTTGCTGATGACGACGTCGCAGGTGTCGCGGACGGCGGCGGCCTTGAGGTGCAGGCCGTCGCGGGCCGTCTTGCCGAAGCCGGCGAGGAACTCGTCGCCGTGGCGCTGGGAGTCGGACTCGACCCGGATCACCAGTCCCGAGTCGCCGAGCCGGACGCGGTCGCCCGCGCGCGGGCCGTGCGCTCCGGCGTACGCGTACGGATTCACCGCCGCACCCCCAGGTATCCGCAGGCGGCGGCCCTGCGCAGGGCCTCCTCCTTCGCTCCCGGCGCGTCCAGTTCCCCGTCGACCAGTCCGGCGAAGCCGATCACGACGCGGTCGCCCCCGATCGGCACCAGACCGACCTCGACGCTCTGCCCCGGGCCGAAGCGCACCGAGGACCCGGCGGGTACGGCGAGCCGCATGCCGTAGGCCGTGGAGCGGTCGAAGTCGAGCCGCGGGTTCGCCTCGAAGAAGTGGAAGTGCGAGGTCACGGAGACCGGCACGGTCGCGGTGTTGGTGACGGTCAGCCGGACGTCCGGCTCGGGCTCGGTGTGTGCGGGCCCCGGAAGCAGCGCGCCCGGGCCCCGCTCCCCCAGTCCGCCGCCGATGGGGTCCGAAACCACCGCGAGCCGGGAGCCGTCGTCGAAGACGGCCTCGACATGGACCTCGGTGACGACGTCGGCGACGCCCGGAAGGACGTCGTCCGGGCCGAGCACCGACCGCGCGCGCTCGATCGCCTCGGCCAGGCGGGCGCCGTCGCGGGCTGCCTCGCACACCGTGTCGGCGACGAGCGCGGTGGCCTCCGGCACATTGAGCCGCAGTCCGCGCGCCCGGCGGGCCCGGGCCAGTTCGGCGGCCGAGAACAGCAGCAGCCGGTCGCGCTCGGTGGGGGTCAGTCGCACGGGGCCCTCCTCGCCCGGGACGATATTTGAGCACCACTCTAAACACGCTGGGGAAAGATGCAAATATGCGGCGCTGAACCTCTTGAGCGACACTCAATTGACCAGGTGCGCGCAGAACGCCGTCAGGGCCGCCCCGACACGGAAGTCGGGAACGGCCCTGACGGACGAGCGCTGCGGTGCGGCGCGGTGTGGCGCGGCGCGGTGTGGCGCGGCGCGGTGTGGCGCGGCGCGGTGTGGCGCGGCGCGGTGTGGCGCGGCGCGGTGTGGCGCGGCGCGGTGTGGCGCGGCGCGGTGTGGCGCGGCGCGGTGTGGCGCGGCGCGGTGTGGCGCGGCGCGGACTAGCCGAGGCGGTGCATCCAGCCGTGCTTGTCCTCGGCGGTGCCGCGCTGGATGTCGAGGAGGGCCTGGCGCAGCCGGACGGTGACCTCGCCGGGCTCGCCGCCGCTCTGCCGCCACTCGGCGCCGGCCCGCTTGACCGTGCCGACCGGAGTGATGACGGCCGCCGTGCCGCAGGCGAACACCTCGGTGAGGGTGCCGTTCTCCGAGTCGCGCTGCCACTGGTCGACGGAGACCCGGTCCTCGACGGCCTCGTAGCCGAGGTCGCGGGCGACGCCCAGCAGGGAGTCACGGGTGACACCCTCCAGGATGGAGCCGCTGAGAGCCGGGGTGACGATCTTGTCGCCGTACACGAAGTACAGGTTCATGCCGCCCAGTTCCTCGACCCAGGTGTGCTCCACGGCGTCGAGGTAGCAGACCTGGTCGCAGCCCTTGGTGGCGGCCTCGGCCTGGGCGAGCAGGGAGGCGGCGTAGTTGCCGCCGGTCTTGGCGTCGCCCATGCCGCCGGGGACGGCGCGGACCCGGTCCTCGGAGACCCAGATGGAGACCGGCTTCACACCGCCCGGGAAGTAGGCGCCGGCCGGGGAGGCGATCACCAGGAACAGGTACTCGTTGGCGGGCTTGACGCCGAGGCCGACCTCGGTGGCGATCATGAAGGGGCGCAGGTAGAGGGACTCCTCGCCGCCGTGCGCCGGCACCCACGCCTTGTCCTGGGCGACCAGGGCGTCGCACGCCTCGATGAAGGTCTCGACCGGCAGTTCGGGCATGGCGAGGCGCCGGGCGGAGCGCTGGAAACGCTCGGCGTTCTTCTCCGGGCGGAAGGTGGCGACGGAGCCGTCGGGCTGCCGGTAGGCCTTCAGGCCCTCGAAGATCTCCTGCGCGTAGTGCAGGACGGTGGTGGCGGGGTCGAGGGAGATCGGCGCGTACGGGACGAGCTGGCCGTCGTGCCAGCCGCGGCCCTCGGTCCACTTGATCGTCACCATGTGATCGGTGAAGTGGCGGCCGAAGCCGGGGCTGGCCAGGATCGCCTCGCGCTCTGCGTCCGAGAGCGGGTTCGCCGAGGGCTTGAGCTCGATCGTGGGCGTCGTCATGAGTGGTTGTCCTTCACCGGTTGTAGTGACGGGCCGCGCACACGCCCGCACGGCCGGTGGCCAGTACTAGGACGTCCGAGCATTCCCTCATTCCGCGGCTCCGTGTCCGATTATCGCCCGGGGGCGACGGCGGAAGAAACAGGGTGAATGCGGCCCGTTGGTCGATGGTGGCACCCGGCGGGGACATGCGGAAGCCGCCGGGAGCGGATGCGGCCCGGCGGCTTCGAGTGGTGTCGAGTGAGCGCGCCGGGTCAGCCGGCTACTCGTGCGGCGAGCGCGTCGCCGATCTGAGAGGTGCTGCGGGCGGGCAGGTCGCCGCGCTCCGCGAGGTCGGCGGAGACGGCGTCCTCGATACGGGCCGCCTCGGCGTCGTGGCCGAGGTGGCGCAGCAGGAGGGCGACGGACAGGACCGTGGCGCTGGGGTCGGCCTTGCCCTGGCCGGCGATGTCCGGGGCCGAGCCGTGCACGGGCTCGAACATGGACGGGTACACGCGGTCCGGGTTGATGTTCCCGGAGGCCGCGACGCCGATGCCGCCGGAGACGGCCGCGGCGAGGTCGGTGATGATGTCGCCGAAGAGGTTGTCGGTGACGATCACGTCGAAGCGGGCCGGGTCGGTGACGAGGTAGATCGTCGCGGCGTCGACGTGGATGTAGTCGGTGGTGACCTCGGGGAACTCCTCGGCCACCTGGTTGAAGATGTTCGTCCACAGGTGGCCGGCGAAGGTCAGCACGTTGTTCTTGTGGACCAGCGTGAGCTTCTTGCGCGGGCGGGCCTGGGCGCGGGCGAAGGCGTCGCGGACCACGCGCTCGACACCGAAGGCGGTGTTGACCGACACCTCGGTGGCGACCTCGTGCGGCGTGCCCTTCCTGATGGTGCCGCCGTTGCCCGTGTACGGGCCCTCGGTGCCCTCGCGGACCACGACGAAGTCGATCTCCGGCTGCCCGGCGAGCGGGGTGGCGACGCCCGGGAGGAGCTTCGACGGACGCAGGTTGACGTGGTGGTCGAAGGCGAAGCGGAGCTTGAGCAGGAAGCCGCGCTCGAGCACGCCGGACGGCACCGACGGGTCGCCGATGGCGCCGAGCAGGATGGCGTCGTGCCGCTTGAGGTCGTCGAGGTCGGCGTCGGTGAGGGTCTCACCGGTGGCGTGGTAGCGCCTGGCGCCGAAGTCGTACTCCCTGGTCTCCAGCTTCACATCCTGCGGAAGGACGGCGGAGAGGACCTTCAGGCCTTCGGCCACGACCTCCTGGCCGATGCCGTCACCGGGGATCACTGCGAGATTGATGCTGCGAGACATGCGGGCACCCTACTCCTCGTCCCACGGGATGACATGCACCGTCCGGCATACGGACGCCGTGATCGGTTCAGTGGCCGGTCGAGCCGCCGTTGTCCCTGCGGTCGAGGGCGCGCTGGAGGGCGGCGGCGGCATTCTTGCGGTCGGACTCGCTCGTGCGGGGGGTGTGGCGGACGCGGCGGCGGACGGTCGTCTCGGCCATGGGTCATCGGCTCCTTCGGCATGCGGGGCGCACGGGAAAAGGGAGGTGTGCGAGATGCCGGATGGGACGGGGAGCCCCGGGCCGCAGGGGTTGCCTGCGCGGGCCCGGCCCACTACCGCCCTTCGCCCGGTCGAGCGAGACGTTCGGCTCCTACAAAACTAAGGGAGCGTGGAGCGCCTGTCTCCACAATTACTCGGACTTCCTACTATCTGAGACGGCGGCCCCGGCCGCACCCGTCCCGCCTGCGGAAACGCCGGACGGGCCAGGTCGGGGGGAGACCTGGCCCGTCCGGGGTCGGGTGGGCGTCAGCCCATGTGCGGGTAGGTGTAGTCGGTCGGCGGGACCAGCGTCTCCTTGATGGCGCGGGTCAGGGTCCAGCGCATCAGGTTCTGCGGGGCGCCGGCCTTGTCGTTGGTGCCGGAGGCACGGCCGCCGCCGAAGGGCTGCTGGCCGACGACGGCGCCGGTCGACTTGTCGTTGATGTAGAAGTTGCCGGCCGCGTAGCGCAGCTTGTCCATCGTGTACGCCGCCGCCGCGCGGTCGTTCGCGATGACGGAGCCGGTCAGCGCGTAGTCGGAGACGGACTCCATCTGGGTCAGCATCTCGTCGTACTTGTCGTCCTCGTAGACGTGCACCGCGAGGATCGGGCCGAAGTACTCGGTGCGGAACACCTCGTTCTCCGGGTCGGTGCACTCGATGACGGTCGGGCGGACGAACCAGCCCTCGGAGTCGTCGTAGGTGCCGCCCGCGACGACGGTGCAGGAGGCGTCCTCCTTGGCGCGGTCGATGGCGGCCTTGTTCTTGGCGAAGGACCGCTCGTCGATGACGGCGCCGATGAAGTTGGACAGGTCGGTGACGTCACCCATCCTGATGCCGTCGACCTCCGCCGCGAACTCCTCCTTGAAGCCGGAGTTCCAGATCGACGCCGGGATGTACGCCCGGGAGGTCGCCGAGCACTTCTGGCCCTGGTACTCGAAGGCACCGCGGGTCAGCGCGGTCTTGAGGATCGCGGGGTCGGCGCTCGGGTGGGCGACGACGAAGTCCTTGCCGCCGGTCTCACCGACCAGGCGCGGGTAGGTGCGGTACTTCTCGATGTTGTTGCCGACCGTCTTCCACAGGTGCTGGAAGGTCTTGGTCGAGCCGGTGAAGTGGATGCCGGCCAGGTCGCGGTGGGCCAGGGCGACCTCGGAGACGGCGATGCCGTCACCGGTGAGCAGGTTGATGACGCCCTTGGGCAGACCGGCCTCC
Source organism: Streptomyces capillispiralis (assembly GCF_007829875.1). NCBI lineage: Bacteria > Bacillati > Actinomycetota > Actinomycetes > Kitasatosporales > Streptomycetaceae > Streptomyces > Streptomyces capillispiralis. Next base: position 2,437,786 of record NZ_VIWV01000001.1, read on the forward strand.
TCCAGCAGCCGCATCAGCAGCACGGCGGCGTGGGTCTGCGTCGGAGACGGCTTCCACACGACGACGTTGCCCATCAGCGCGGGCGCGGTCGGCAGGTTGGCCGCGATCGCCGAGAAGTTGAACGGCGTGATCGCGTAGACGAAGCCCTCCAGCGGGCGGTGGTCCAGGCGGTTCCACACGCCCGGCGAGTTGGCCGGGGGCTGCTCGGCCAGGATGCCGCGCGCGTAGTGGACGTTGAAGCGCCAGAAGTCGACCAGCTCGCAGGGGCTGTCGATCTCGGCCTGCTGGGCGGTCTTGGACTGGCCCAGCATGGTGGAGGCGGCGATGGTCTCGCGCCAGGGACCGGCCAGCAGCTCGGCGGCGCGCAGGATGATCGCCGCGCGGTCGTCGAAGGACATCGCGCGCCAGGCGGGCGCGGCGGCCAGCGCCGCGTCGATGGCGTCCTGGGCGTCCTGCTGCGTGGCGTTGCGGTAGGTGCCGAGCACGGCCCTGTGGTTGTGCGGCTGGACGACCTGGAAGGCCTCGCCGCCGCCCATCCGGCGCTCCCCGCCGATGGTGCAGGTGAGGTCGATCGGGTTGTCGGCCAGCTCCTTGAGCTTGGCCTCCAGCCGGGCGCGCTCGGGCGTCCCGGGGGCGTAGCCGTGCACCGGCTCGTTGACGGGGGTGGGGACCTGGGTCACAGCGTCCATGGGTTCCGTAACTCCTTGACTTGAGCGGTGTGGTGTCAGCCCTTGGTGATCATGCTGCGGACGAAGAAGCGCAGGTTGGCCGGCTTCTCCGCGAGGCGGCGCATGAAGTAGCCGTACCAGTCGGTGCCGTAGGCCGTGTAGACGCGCATGCGGTGGCCCTCGGCGGCCAGCCGCAGGTGCTCGTCGCTGCGGATGCCGTACAGCATCTGGAACTCGTACTCGTCGGGCTTGCGTCCGGCGCGGTGGGCGAGCTCCTGGGCGATGGAGATCAGGCGCGGGTCGTGGGACCCGATCATCGGGTAGCCCTCGCCGTCCATCAGCGTCCGCAGGACGCGCACGTACGCCTTGTCGATCTCGTGCTTCTGCTGGTAGGCGACCTCGGCGGGTTCCTTGTAGGCCCCCTTCACCAACCGTACGCGACTGCCGTTCGCGGCGAGGCGGCGCGCGTCCTCCTCGGTGCGGAAGAGGTAGGCCTGGATGACGCAGCCGGTCTGGGGGACGTCCTTGCGCAGCTCCTCGTGGATGGCGAACATCGAGTCGAGGGTGGTGTGGTCCTCGGCGTCCAGCGTGACCGTGGTGCCGATCTCGGCGGCGGCCTCGACGACCGGGCGGACGTTGGCGAGGGCCAGCTCGTGGCCGCCGTCCAGTGCCTGGCCGAACATCGACAGCTTCACCGACATCTCGGCGCGGGTGCCGAGCTCCAGCGGCTTCAGCCGGTCGATCAGCTCCAGGTAGGCGTCGCGGGCGGCGGCGGCCTGCCCGGGGGTGGTGATGTCCTCGCCGACGACGTCCATGGTGAGTTCCAGGCCGTCGCCCGTGAGCTCCCGGATGATCGGCAGGATCTCGTCCACGGTCTCGCCGGGGATGAAGCGGTCGACGACCGGCCTGGTCACCGGGGCCGCCGAGACCAGGCGTCGCATACGGTCGCTGCGCGACGCGGCAAGAATCACGGGACCCAGCACGGGGCACCTCCACAAGCTGCATGAGGCCGTCACCCGACCATTCGGGTACGGCACGGAGAACCACCGTGAAACCTAAGGATCCCCCCGATCGTCGGCCATCGACAGCTGTCACGCATCCCTGCCGAAGATCTCAGACAGATGTATGAAGGGCTCCCGGTTTTGCGGCAGAATGCCCGGGTGACGTCGGAATACAGGGATGACTACCAGGAGCTGGTGGACGAGATCTCGGAGCTGCTCGGCGCTCCGGCGACCCTGGAGAACCGTGACTTCGAGCTGATCGCCTTCGGCGCGTACGACAGCGAGGGCGACCTCGATCCGTCCGCGCTGGACCCGGTGCGCGCCCGCTCGATCCTGACCCGCCGTTCGACGGCCGCCGTCCGCTCCTGGTTCGAGGGCTTCGGCATCACCCGCGCCACCGGCCCGGTCCGCATCCCGCGCACCCCGGAGGCGGGAGTGCACCGGGGACGGATCTGCCTTCCGGTACGCCATCGGGGGGTCGCCCTCGGCTACGTCTGGCTGCTGGAGGACGAGCCGGGCCCCTCGGAGCAGCAGCTCGGCGCGGCCATGGGGGTGACGGCGCGGATCGGGGCGCTGCTCGCGGACGAGGCGCAGCACGGCGCCGACCTCACCCGGGAACTGCGGGCGGTGCTCACGGCCGACCGGGACTGGCAGCGGGAGATGGCGGTCGCCGAGCTGCGCACCGCCCTCGGCGGCCGCGCCGAGGGCCTGCACACGGTGGTCTGTGTCGCCCCCTGGCCCTCCGCCGACCCCGACGACGCCCCGTCGGTGCGTACGGTCCCGGGCGCGACGGCGCTGTGCACCCTGCCCTGGGGCGCCACCTCCCTGTCGCTCGCCCTGCTGCTGCGGCTGCGCGCGACGGACGTACTGGCCCCGGCGACGACGGCGGCCTCACGGCTGCTGGAGCGGGCGGGACACCGGAACGGCCCCCCGGTGGCCGCCGGGATCGCCGCGCCCCGCGCGGGCCTCGCCGACCTGGGCACGGCGTGGGAGGAGGCGTCGGCGTCGGCGCGGGCGGCGCTGGCCGAACCCCGGCTCGGACCGGTCGCCCGGTGGGCGTCGATCGGCCCCTTCCGGCTGCTGACCGCGCTGCCGCCGGGGGCCGCCCACGACCCCGCCGTCGGCCCCCTGCTCTCCCCCGCGCAGACCGAACTCGCCCGCACCGCCGAGGTCTACCTGGACTGCGCGGGCCAGGCCGGCCGGACCGCCGCCGAGCTGGGCATCCACCGGCAGACGCTGTACTACCGCCTGTCCCGCGTCGAGCGGCTCACCGGCCTGGACCTGGACGACGGGGAGGACCGCCTGCTGCTGCACATGGCGCTCAAGGCGCACCGCCTGTAGCGGCGGCGGCCTCGATCAGGGGGCCGCGGTCGCCGGGGCGGCGGGGCTGGCGGTGGCCGGGCTGCGGCGGGTGCGGGTGCAGGCGCCCACGGAAAACGCCGGACGGGCTGATCCGCTCAGCCCGTCCGGCGTGTGAGTCCGTTCGGCCGGGGGCGGGGCCCCCGGTCGCCTCAGACCAGGTTGACGGAGCGCGCCGAGGTCGCCCCGACCTCCGCGGCCAGCTCGCCCAGCACCGCGGGGTTCACCGTGTCGTCGACCGTCAGCACGGCGAGCGCCTCGCCGCCGACCGCCGCCCGGGCGACCTGCATGCCGGCGATGTTGATGCCCGCCTCGCCGAGGATGCGGCCCACGGTGCCGACGACACCCGGACGGTCCTCGTAGCGCAGGACGACCATGTGGTCGGCGAGGGCGAGGTCCACGTCGTAGTCGCCGACGGCGACGATCTTCTGGACGTGCTTGGGGCCGGCCAGCGTGCCGGAGACGGAGATCTCCTCGCCGTCGGAGAGGGTGCCGCGCACGGTGACCACGTTGCGGTGGTCGGCCGACTCCGAGCTGGTGGTCAGCCGCACCTCGACGCCGCGCTCCTGGGCGAACAGCGGGGCGTTGACGTAGGACACGGTCTCGTCGACGACGTCCTCGAAGACACCCTTGAGGGCGGACAGCTCCAGCACCTTCACATCGTGCTGGGTGATCTCGCCGTACACCTCGACGTCCAGGCGGACCGCGACCTCACCGGCGAGCGCGGTGAAGATCCGGCCGAGGCGCTCGGCGAGCGGCAGACCCGGCTTGACGTCCTCGGCGATGACCCCGCCCTGCACGTTCACCGCGTCCGGGACCAGCTCGCCGGCGAGCGCGAGGCGCACCGAGCGGGCGACGGCGATACCGGCCTTCTCCTGCGCCTCGTCGGTGGAGGCACCGAGGTGCGGGGTGCAGACGACCTGGTCGAACTCGAAGAGCGGGGAGTCGGTGCACGGCTCCTTGGCGTACACGTCCAGGCCGGCGCCGGCGACCCGGCCCTCCTTGAGCGCCGAGTACAGCGCCTCCTCGTCGACGATGCCGCCGCGCGCGGCGTTGATGACGCGCACGCTCGGCTTGACCTTGCGCAGCGCCTCGTCGCCGATGAGGCCGACGGTCTCGGGGGTCTTCGGCAGGTGGACGGTGATGAAGTCGGAGACCTCGAGCAGCTCGTCCAGCGACAGGACCTTGACGCCCATCTGCGCGGCCCGCGCGGGCTGGATGTAGGGGTCGTAGGCGACGACCTTCATGCCGAAGCCGGACATCCGCTGCGCGACGAGGGCGCCGATCCGCCCCAGGCCCACGACACCGAGGGTCTTCTCGGCGAGCTCGACGCCCGTGTACTTGCTGCGCTTCCACTCGCCGTTCTTCAGCGCGGCGTTGGCCTGCGGGATGTGGCGGGCGGTGGCGACGATCAGACCGCAGGCCAGCTCGGCGGCGGTCACGATGTTCGAGGTGGGGGCGTTGACGACCATCACGCCGGCCTTGGTGGCGGCGGAGACGTCGACGTTGTCGAGGCCGACGCCGGCGCGGGCGACGACCTTGAGCCTGTTCGCGGCGGCGATCGCCTCGGCGTCGACCTTGGTGGCCGAGCGGATCAGGATCGCGTCCACGTCGGCGATGGCCGGGAGCAGTTCCGCGCGGTCCGCGCCGTTGCACTGGCGGATCTCGAAGTCCGGCCCGAGTGCGTCGACGGTGGCGGGCGACAGCTCTTCAGCGATGAGTACGACGGGTTTCGAGCTCACGTGAGTCCTCACAAGTCCAATGCGGACGGCCGTCCCGACGGCCGCAGGCGGTGAAGAAGTGCTAGCCGCGTGGAAGACGCACGACGCTGTGGGCCTGACGCGTATGTAGTGCAGCAGTCTAGTGGCGCCGGGGGCGTCGTCTTACGCCGCTTCGGAAGGATCACCCGTCCGTGGCAGGACGGGATGGACAACGCCGTACCACCGACGTTACCCCGGGTTCGGCCGAGGGGCCGGAGCATGCCGCTCCGGCCCCTCGGCCATGAGGCTTACGCCTCCTCGTCGACCCAGCTCATGAGCTTGCGCAGCTCCTTGCCGGTGGTCTCCAGCAGGTGCTCGGAGTCCTGCTGCTTGTACTCGTTGTACTTCTTCAGACCGCCGTGGTACTCGTCCATCCAGTTCTTGGCGAAGGTGCCGTCCTGGATCTCGGCGAGGACCTTCTTCATCTCCGCCTTGGTGGCGTCGGTGATGATCCGCGGACCGGTGACGTAGTCGCCCCACTCGGCGGTCTCGGAGATCGACCAGCGCATCTTCTCCAGGCCGCCCTCGTACATGAGGTCCACGATCAGCTTCAGCTCGTGCAGGCACTCGAAGTAGGCGATCTCCGGCTGGTAACCGGCCTCGGTCAGCGTCTCGAAGCCCGCCTTGACCAGCGCCGCGGTGCCACCGCAGAGGACGGCCTGCTCACCGAACAGGTCGGTCTCGGTCTCCTCGGTGAAGGTCGTCTTGATGACGCCCGCGCGGGTGCCGCCGATGCCCTTGGCGTACGACAGGGCCAGCGCGAACGCGCTGCCGGTGGCGTCCTGCTCGACGGCCGCGATGCAGGGGACGCCGCGGCCCTCCTCGTACTGACGGCGCACCAGGTGGCCCGGGCCCTTGGGGGCGACCATGCAGACGTCCACGCCGGCCGGGGGCTTGATGAAGCCGTAGCGGATGTTCAGGCCGTGGCCGAAGAACAGCGCGTCGCCGTCCTTCAGGTTGTCCTTGATGTGCTCCTCGTAGACCTGCGCCTGGATCGGGTCCGGGACCAGGATCATGATGACGTCGGCCTCGGCGGCGGCCTCGGACGGGGTCACCACGCGCAGGCCCTGCTCCTCGGCCTTGGCCTTGGACTTGGAGCCCTCGTGCAGACCGACGCGCACGTCGACACCCGAGTCACGGAGCGACAGGGCGTGGGCGTGGCCCTGGCTGCCGTACCCGATGACCGCGACCTTGCGGCCCTGGATGATGGACAGGTCGGCGTCGGCGTCGTAGAACAGCTCGGCCACTTTGGGTTCTCTCCTTGAGTGCAGGTGTTGCGTCCCACCGTATGACGGTGGGGGGAGGGGAAGGTTTCGGGTCTCGGCATACGGGCGGCCGGCCGGGTGTTACGCCGACCGGTCCAGGGCGCGCAGCGACCGGTCCGTGATCGAGCGGGCACCGCGGCCGATCGCGATCGTGCCGGACTGGACGAGCTCCTTGATGCCGAACGGCTCCAGCATCTTGAGCATGGCGGACAGCTTGTCGCTGCTTCCGGTGGCCTCGATGGTCACGGCCTCCGGCGAGACGTCCACGGTCTTGGCGCGGAACAGCTGGACGATCTCGACGATCTGGGAGCGCGTCTCGTTGTCCGCGCGCACCTTCACCAGAACGAGTTCGCGCTGGACCGCCTGCCCGGGTTCGAGTTCGACGATCTTCAGCACGTTGACGAGCTTGTTGAGCTGCTTGGTGACCTGCTCCAGCGGGAACTCCTCGACGCTCACCACGATGGTGATGCGGGAGATGTCGGGGTGTTCGGTGACGCCGACCGCGAGCGAGTCGATGTTGAAGCCGCGGCGCGAGAACAGGGCGGCGATCCGGGCCAGGATGCCCGGGGTGTTCTCCACCAGGACGGAGAGCGTGTGCTTGGACATGATCTGCTTCCTCTGCTCCTGAAAGTCCTGACGGCTGTCAGTCGTCTTCGTTGTCGCCGAAGTCGGGGCGGACGTCCCGGGCGGCCATGATCTCGTCGTTGGAGGTGCCGGCGGCGACCATCGGCCACACCATCGCGTCCTCGTGGACGATGAAGTCCACGACGACCGGACGGTCGTTGACGGAGTTCGCCTCCTCGATGACCTTGTCGAGGTCGGCCGGGTCCTCGCAGCGGATCGCGTAACAGCCCATGGCCTCCGACAGCTTCACGAAGTCGGGGACGCGGGTGCCCCTGGCCTCCGGGTTGACGTCGTCGGGACCGGAGTGCAGCACCGTGTTGGAGTACCGCTGGTTGTAGAAGAGGGTCTGCCACTGGCGGACCATCCCGAGGGCGCCGTTGTTGATGATGGCGACCTTGATCGGGATGTTGTTCAGGGCGCAGGTGGTGAGTTCCTGGTTGGTCATCTGGAAGCAGCCGTCGCCGTCGATCGCCCAGACGGTGCGGTCGGGCGCGCCGGTCTTGGCGCCCATGGCGGCCGGGACGGCGTAGCCCATGGTTCCGGCGCCGCCGGAGTTCAGCCAGGTGGCGGGCTTGTCGTACGCGATGAAGTGCGCGGCCCACATCTGGTGCTGGCCGACGCCCGCCGCGAACACCGTGCCCTCGGGCGCGAGCTGCCCGATGCGCTCGATGACCTGCTGCGGGGAGAGCGAGCCGTCCTGGGGCAGGTCGTAGCCGAGGGGGTAGGTCTCGCGCCAGCGGTTCAGGTCGTTCCACCAGGCGGTGTAGTCGCCGTGGTGACCCTCGGCGTGCTCCTTCTGGACGGCCTGGACGAGGTCGGCGATGACCTCGCGGGCGTCACCGACGATCGGCACGTCGGCGGCGCGGTTCTTGCCGATCTCGGCGGGGTCGATGTCGGCGTGGACGATCTTGGCGTGCGGGGCGAAGCTGTCCAGCTTGCCGGTGACGCGGTCGTCGAAGCGGGCTCCGAGGGCGACGATCAGGTCGGCCTTCTGCAGCGCGGTGACGGCGGTGACCGAACCGTGCATGCCCGGCATTCCCACGTGCAGCGGGTGGCTGTCGGGGAACGCGCCGAGCGCCATCAGGGTGGTGGTGACGGGCGCTCCGGTGAGTTCGGCGAGGACCTTCAGCTCGGCGGTGGCCCGCGCCTTGAGGACGCCGCCGCCGACGTAGAGGACCGGCCGCTTCGCGGCGGTGATCAGCTTGGCGGCCTCGCGGATCTGCTTGGCGTGCGGCTTGGTGACGGGCCGGTAGCCGGGCAGGTCCATGGTGGGCGGCCAGGAGAAGGTGGTCTTCGCCTGGAGGACGTCCTTGGGGATGTCGACCAGCACCGGGCCGGGGCGGCCGGTGGAGGCGATGTGGAACGCCTGGGCGATCACCCGCGGGATGTCCTCGGCCTTGGTGACCAGGAAGCTGTGCTTGGTGATCGGCATGGTGATGCCGACGATGTCCGCCTCCTGGAAGGCGTCCGTGCCGATCGACTTGGAGACGACCTGGCCGGTGATCGCGACCAGCGGCACGGAGTCCATGTGCGCGTCGCCGATCGGCGTGACCAGGTTGGTGGCGCCGGGGCCGGAGGTCGCCATGCAGACGCCGACCTTGCCGGTGGCCTGCGCGTAACCGGTGGCCGCGTGGCCGGCGCCCTGCTCGTGCCGGACCAGCACGTGGCGCACCCGGGTGGAGTCCATCAGCGGGTCGTAGGCCGGAAGGATCGTGCCGCCGGGAATGCCGAATACCGTGTCGGCGCCGACCTCCTCGAGAGAGCGGATGAGGGACTGCGCGCCCGTGACGTGCTCGACGGGGGCGGACTGTCCTCCGGATCGGGGCCGCGGCTGAGGGTGAGGGGCCCCGGAGGCCTGCTCGGTCATCGGCATTCTCTTCTCGATGCTGAGGGTTTTTGCGAGGTTTGTACGGGTTACGCGTGCTGCTCGACAGGTGCCTGTGCAACAAAAAACCCCTCGTGCCGTAAGGCAAGCGAGGGGAGCGCGCCGGGAGGTGGGTCGCTGAGCGATCGGGGCTCAGCGTCAGCCGACGCGCTGTCCAAGTACGAGAATTCGGGTGCGCATGGCACTGACCCTCCCCCCGGCGCGCACCCACTGTCAAGTGGGTGGGACGGGAGTCTCATTATGTGAGCGCAGTGCCGTACCGCCCTGGAGTACGGCGGTCACTCCGCCGGAGTACGCCCCGGCCCCACCGCCCGCGAAGGCCGGTTCGGCCGGCCCGTGCGGCAGCGGATAGTGCCCGGCGGTCAGCGCCCTGCGCAGCCGGTACTCGTCGAGCGGTCCGGAGAAGGCCATGCCCTGCCCGTGGGTGCAGCCCATCGCGCGCAGGGCCGCGGCCTGCTCGGGCAGGTCCACGCCGTCGGCCACGGACTGCATCCCGAGGTCGGCGGCGATCCGCAGCAGCCCACTGGTGATCTTGTGCAGCCGCGCGGACTCCACCACGCCGTCGACCAGGCTGCGGTCCAGCTTCAGCACGTCGACGGGGAGCCGCCTGAGGGCCGTGATCGCGGCGAGTCCGCTGCCGAAGCCGTCGAGGGCGATCCGGACGCCGACCCGCTTGAGCACGGCCAGCCGGCGCTCCAACTCGTCCAGGGGGACCCTGGGGTCGGCGTCGGCCAGCTCGACGACCAGCGAACCCGACGGCAGCCCGTGCCGGGTGAGCAGCGCCTCGATCGAGCCCAGCGGCAGCGACCGGTCCAGCAGGCGGCGTGCGCTCAGCCGGACGGCGACGGGCACGGGCAGACCGGTCGCGTGCCGCTCGGCGGCCTGCTCCACGGCCTCCTCCAGTACCCACCGGCCCAGCTCGGCCGTCTTCTCGCTGTCCTCGGCCACCCGCAGGAACTCCGCGGGGGTGAAGAGCACCCCCTGGGACGAGCGCCAGCGGGCCTGGGCGCAGACCGACGTGATCCGGCCGTCCGCGAGGCACACCACCGGCTGGTGCAGCAGCGCGAACTCGCCGTGGTGCAGCGCCGCGCGCAGCCGGGTGGCCAGCTCGGCCCGGCGCGCGACGTCCTGCTGCATCTGCGGCTTGTACAGCTCCACCCGGCCCTTGCCGGCCGCCTTGGCCCGGTACATGGCGAGGTCGGCGTTGCGCAGCAGCTCACCCGCGCCGAGACCGGGTTCGGCGAAGGCGACACCGATGGAGGCGTTGACGCGGACATCGTTGCCGTCGATGGCGTACGGCTGGGAGAGCGTGACTCTGAGACGGTCGGCCAGCTCCAGGATGTGCCGCTCCCGGGCGTCCCGGTCCCGCACCCCGTCCCCGACGATCAGGGCGGCGAACTCGTCGCCGCCGAGCCGGGAGGCGGTGTCGCCCTTGCGGACGGCGTCCTGGAGCCGGCGGGCGGCCTGGACGAGCAGTTCGTCCCCGGCCTGGTGCCCGATCGTGTCGTTGACCCCCTTGAAGCCGTCGAGGTCGATGAAGAGCACGGCCGTGCCCAGGAGGGCGGCCCCGCGGTCCGAGGCGCGGCGGCCGGACAGGGCCTGCTGGACGCGCCGGGTGAACAGGGCGCGGTTGGGCAGGTCGGTGAGCGGGTCGTGTTCCGCGTTGTGCTGGAGCTGCGCCTGGAGCCGCACTCTCTCGGTCACGTCGCGGCTGTTGAAGATGAGGCCGCCGTGGTGCCGGTTGACGGTCGACTCGACGTTCAGCCAGCCGCCGTCGCCGGAGCGGAAGCGGCACTCGATGCGGGTGGTGGGCTCCTCGACCGGGTTGGCGGCGAGGAAGCGGCGCACCTCGTGGACCACGCAGCCCAGGTCCTCCGGGTGGATGAGACCGGCCAGCTCCGTGCCGACCAGGTCCTCCGCGGGACGGCCGTACACCCCGGCGGCGGCCGGGGAGACGTAGCGGAGGATGCCGGTGGGCGCGGCGATCATGATGACGTCGCTGGAGCCCTGCACCAGGGAGCGGAAGTGGTTCTCCTTCTGCGCCAGTTCCTGGGTGAGCGTGATGTTGTCGAGCAGCATGATGCCCTGGCGCACGACCAGGGCGAGCACCACGGTGCCGCCGGTGAGCAGGACGACGCGGTCGACGCTGCGGCCGTTGAGGACGTTGTAGAGGATGCCCAGGGTGCACACGGCCGCGGCGAGGTAGGGCGTGAGCGCGGCGAGGGAGCCGGCGATGGGCCGGGAGACCGGATACCGGCCGTGCTCGCCGCCGGGCGCGGGCGGGTGGTGGTCGTGGTGGGGCACGCCGGGCCGCCCCGGCAGGTGCTCGCGGACCACGCGCGAGTGCCCCTCGCCCTCGGGCGGGCCGCCGCGGGGCGCCGTCCACGGGGCGTACGCGAGGAGCAGCGAGCCGGCGAACCAGCCCGCGTCGAGCAGTTGTCCCGAGCGGTAGCTGTCGTGCAGCAGCGGGGAGGTGAACAGGGCGTCGCACATCACGGTCAGCGCGAGCGCGCCGATCGCGGTGTTGACCGCGGACCGGTTCACCGCCGAGCGCCGGAAGTGCAGCGCGAGCACCATGCTCACCAGCGCGATGTCGAGCAGCGGGTACGCCAGTGACAGCGCGGTGTGCGCGACGCCCGGGCCCTCGGCCTGCGCCGCCTGGGCGAGCGCCAGACTCCAGGCGAGGGTGAGCAGGGAGCCGCCGATCAGCCAGGCGTCCAGGGCGAGACAGACCCAGCCGGCCTTGGTCACGGGCCGTTTGGCGAGCACCAGCAGTCCCACGATGGCGGGCGGCGCGAAGCACAGGAAGAACAGGTCGGCGTAGCTGGGGCTGGGCACGGGAAGTCCGAGGACGACCTCGTACCACCCCCAGACCAGGTTGCCCAGGGCGGCCATGGCCGAGGAGAGGCCGAACAGCAGCCAGGCGGGTCGAAACCGGGTGCGCGGGCTGCGGGCGTAGACGCAGCAGGAGACGGCGGCGGCCGCGGCCGCGGCGCTCAGGCCGAAGTCGCCCATGATCAGCGCGAGTTGTTCCGAGCCCCAGCCGAACGCGGCGCCGACGGCGTACGCCGCGCAGACGAGGGCGAGAACGAGTTGCGCGACCGGGCCGGGCCGGCGGCAGGCGGCCGGCGCACCGGTCAGCGGGGACCGCGGAGCGGGCCGCGGTCGCAGGGCTCCCTCGAGCGTGGGGGTGGGGGTGGGCGCGCTCACCGGGGCCTCCCGGTCCGCGCCGCTCCCGGATCCCCCGGTCCCCGGAGCGCCGGGCGGGCCTGCCGCCCGCGGCCCGCGTGCCGGAGGTCGTGGCCGCGGCCGCCGTCACGGCAGCGGTGCCGGAGGTGGTGGCCGCCGTGCTGGCCGCGGCTGCGCGCGGCCGTGCACCAGGGTCGTCGCCGACGGCTCCGCCGCGTGGGATCGCTCGTCCTTAGGCCGTGCATCGCCCGTCGCCCCCCTCACAGTCTGCGTTCCATCCCTCGCGCCGGTGGTCAACGGCGCAGCCCCTTTCGGGACGATACACCAGTCTCGTCACTCAGGGACATAGGTTCTCTACGCTCCGTGACGATCAACTGATATACGAGTACCCACCGCTCCCGTGAAGTCGCGGACGGTACTCGAAACGGACTAGTTGCTTTCCACTCCCGTCACCAGGATCACGTTGCCGAGCTCCTCCTGGTTCAGGAAACGGCGCAATTGGTCCACCAGCAATCGCTTCGCGCGCGGCAGGAAGGCGGACGTGGGGCCCCCGACGTGCGGGCTGATGAGCACACCCGGCGCCCGCCACAAGGGGTGTTCAGCGGGCAGCGGCTCGGGATCGGTGACGTCGAGGGCCGCGGTGATCCGGCCGCTCTCCAGCTCGCTGAGCAGTGCCTTGGTGTCGACGACGCCCCCGCGGGCCACGTTCACGAGCAGCGCGCCGTCCTTCATCCGGGCCAGGAAACCGGCGTCCACGAGGTGCCGGGTGGTCTCGGTGAGCGGAGTGGAGAGGACGACGACGTCCGCCTCCGGCAGCAGGGAGGACAGGTCGGTGAGCGGAAGCACCGGGCCGCGCTCCGTGGTGCGCGCGGAGCGCGCGACGCGCGCCACCCGCGCGAGTTCGAACGGCGCGAGCCGGTCCTCGATGGCCGCGCCGATCGATCCGTAGCCCACGATGAGCACGTTCTTGTCCGCGAGCGCGGGCCGGAACCCGCCGCGCCACTCCCCCTTGTCCTGCGCCCGCACGAAGTCGGGGATGCCGCGCAGCGAGGCCAGGATCAGCGCGAGGGTCAGCTCGGCGGTGCTGGCCTCGTGCACACCGCGCGCGTTGCACAGCCGCACGCCGGGGGGCAGGTGCCGCAGACCGGGCTGCACGTGGTCGACGCCGGCCGACAGGGTCTGCACGACCCGGACCGAGCGCATCAGCGGCAGCGGGCGCACACCGATGCCGACGGGCTTCATGTACGGCACGACGTAGAAGACGCAGTCGGCCGGGTCGGCGGGGAACTCCTCCTCACCGTCCCAGTGGCGGTAGCGCGGCCCCTCGGGGAGCCCCTCGATCTCGTCCGGCGGAAGGGGAAGCCATACGTCAGCAGTCATGCCCGGGAGGCTAGTTCAAGCACGCGGGACGGCAGAGGTTAGGTTGGGGGCCACAGAGGGAGGGTCACGAGCAGGTGGAGCGCAGGACGATCGGCGCGGCGGCGCTCGCGGTGGGGGCCGTCGGACTCGGATGCATGCCGATGAGCTGGGCCTACAGCACGTCCCGGCAGCGCGGCGAGGAATCGCTCAGGACGGTGCACCGGGCGCTGGACGCCGGTGCGACGCTCCTCGACACCGCCGACATGTACGGCCCGTTCACCAACGAGCTGCTGCTCGGGCGGGTGCTGAAGGAGCGGCGCCGGGACGCCTTCGTCTCCACGAAGGTCGGTCTGCTGGTGGGCGACCAGCACATCGTGGCCAACGGCCGCCCCGGATACGTGCGCAGGGCCTGCGACGCGTCGCTGCGCCGGCTCCAGACCGATGTCATCGACCTCTACCAGCTGCACCGCGCCGACCCGGAGGTCCCGGTCGAGGAGACCTGGGGCGCGATGGCGGACCTCGTACGGGCGGGCAAGGTACGGGCGTTGGGGCTGTGCGCGGTGGGGGCGCGCGCGTCCCGGCGGGCGGGGGCGCGGCTGCACGACACGACGGTCCGGCAGCTGGAGCGGGTGCAGCAGGTCTTCCCGGTGAGCGCGGTGGAGGCGGAGCTGTCCGTGTGGTCGCCGGAGGCGCTGGAGACGCTGCTGCCGTGGTGCGAGCAGCGGGGCATCGGGTTCCTGGCGGCGATGCCCCTGGGCAACGGCTTCCTGACCGGGACGCTGACGCCCGGCGTGGGCTTCGAGGCGGACGACCTGCGCGCCCGGCACCCCCGGTTCACGGCCGAGATGATGGCCGCGAACCAGCCGATCGTGGCCGGCCTGCGCCGCGTCGCGCGCCGGCACGGCGAGCACGTCACCCCGGCCCAGGTGGCGCTGGCCTGGGTGCTGTCCCGGGGCCGCCAGGTGATCCCGGTCCCGGGCGCCAAGCGGGAGCGGTGGGTCGTGGAGAACGCGGCGGCGGTGGACCTGCGCCTGACGGAGCACGACCTGGCGGAGATCGCGGACCTGCCGGCGGCGCTGGGGTCGTGGGACTGAGCCCGGCGCCGGAGCCCCACGCGGGGCGGCGGGGGTGGCGCGGTTCCCCGCTTCCTGGGTTCGGTACCGGCCGATCGGGAACCTGGCAGGCGCGAGCGGTGTATGACAGGGAGAACCCGCCGCGTCGAAGGGACGACATCGTGCGACATCGAGCCGTGACGGCCGTGCTGGCCGCCGCCGCGCTCCTGCTGACGGCCGGATGCTCCTCCGACGGCGGGGGATCCCCGGGCGATGGCGGCAGCGCCTCCCCGAGTGATCCGTCCGCGCGGTCGTCGTCCCCGGGACCGACCGCGCGGGAGACCCCGCCCGCCAAGGGCTCGGTGAAGGTGGTGCGCACGGTCGCCACGGGCCTGAGCACCCCCTGGGGCCTGGCCCCCCTGCCGGGCGGCGACCTCCTGGTGTCCTCCCGGGACGAGGCGACGATCACCCGGGTCGACGGGGAGACCGGCGAGAGGACCGAGCTGGGCGAGGTGCCCGGGGTGTCGCCGGCCGGTGAGGGCGGCCTCCTCGGCATAGCCCTCTCCCCGCGGTACGCCTCGGACCACATGATCTACGCCTACTTCACCTCCGCCTCGGACAACCGGATCGTCCGCATGATCCACGACGAGGACAAGCCCGCCGGCGAACGGCTGGGCGCGCCCGACACGGTCCTCCGGGGCATCCCCAAGGGCGTGATCCACAACGGCGGCCGGATCGCCTTCGGCCCGGACGGCATGCTGTACGCGGGCACGGGCGAGAGCGGTGACACCGGGCTGTCCCAGGACCGGGAGTCGCTGGGCGGCAAGATCCTGCGGCTGACCCCCGAGGGCGAGCCGGCCCCGGGCAACCCGTTCGCCGGCTCCCCGGTGTACTCGTACGGCCACCGCAATGTGCAGGGCCTGGCCTGGGACGGCGAACAGCGGCTGTTCGCCTCGGAGTTCGGCCAGAACACGTGGGACGAGCTGAACGCGATCACGCCGGGCGACAACTACGGCTGGCCTCGGGCCGAGGGCAGGTCCGACGACGGCGGCTTCCACGACCCGGTCGGCCAGTGGACCACCGACGAGGCCTCCCCCAGCGGCATCGCCCACGCCGGGGGCTCGGTCTGGATGGCGGGCCTGCGCGGCGAGCGGCTGTGGCGCGTCCCCCTGAAGGGCACCGAGGCGGCGGCGGACCCGCAGGCCTTCCTGGAGGGCGAGTACGGGCGGCTGCGCACGGTGGTCCCGGCGGGCGACGACAGGCTGTGGCTGGTCACCAGCAACACGGACGGCCGGGGCGACCCCCAGGACGACGACGACCGCGTTCTGGAGCTTCGGGTGAGCTAGGGCCTGTCGTTCGGAGCAGGTCGGCTGAGAGAGAGCGCGCCTCTCAGCCCACCCGAGCGGGGCGTGGTACGTGCTTCTGCAAGGCGGAGGAGGGCGGCGACGCGGAGCATCGGCAACCGACGACAACGCGGCAGATGCGCGTGCCACGCCCCGCGACGCCGACATGATCCAAACGACAGGCCCTAGGGGTGCTCCCCGTCGGGTTCCTCCTCGGGTCCGGCCGGCGGGCGCACGGTGACCTTTCCGGACGCGAGGTCTATCGGCCCGCGTCCGGGGTCGGCGTCCCCGACGTCCTCCCGGGTCAGTTCCAGGCGGTTCTGCTCGTCACGGGTGTGCTTGCGGCCGGGTGCGAACAGGTCCTCGAAGGCGTTGAACATCGCTCCCCTTCCCAGGGGCCTCGGGGTCGTACACCGATTGTCCCGCCGCCGGCCGTTCCCCGGGCTCCGCGGGGAACAGGCCGAGCCGGTGGGCCACCGCGGCCGCCTCCCCGCGGCCGGAGACGCCCAGCTTGGCGAGGATGTTGGAGACGTGGACGCTGGCCGTCTTCGGGGAGATGAACAGGGTCTCGGCGATCCGGCGGTTGGTGTGTCCGGCGGACACCAGGCGCAGGACGTCGCGCTCCCGGCCGGTGAGTCCGAGCGCGTCGGCCGGATCGGCGGGGGCGGTGGCCGCGCCCCCGCCGGCGGGTGTCAGCACGAGGCGGGCGCGCCGGGCCAGCGCGGCGGCGGACCGGGCCAGCGGTACGGCGCCGAGGTGGGCGGCGACGGCGTCGACCAGCCGCAGCAGTTCCGTGGCGCGGGCCCGCTCGTCGTCGCCCGCCCCGGAGGCGAGCAGGGCCTCGGCGAGCCGGAACCGGACGCGGGCGAGATCGTAGGGCCGGCCCAGGGGTTCCACCGCCTCGACGGCGGCCGACCACGCGTCGGGTGCGGGCCTGCCCTCGGCGCGCCGCAGTTCGGCGCGCAGCCACAGGTCGTGGGCCCGCCACACGGGTACGCCGGTCGCCAGGTTCCGGGCCGCCCCGCGGACGCGTGCGAGGATCCCGGGGCGGCCGGGGCCGGCCGCCGGGTCGCCGTGGGCGTCCGCCTCCGCGCCGGTGGCGGCGAGCAGCAGGGGCCAGCCGTAGCGCTGGGTCCCGGGCGGGAGTCCGGTGTCGAGGGCGGCGAGCAGTTCGGCCCGGGCGTCGGCGAGGCGGCCCTCGGCGGCGGCGAGGCCGACGGCGACCCAGGTCATGGGCAGGGCGTACTGCGGCATCGGGTCGTGGGTGCCGAAGTGGGCGCGGGCGGCGGCGAGATGGCGGGCGGCCCCGGCCAGGTCGCCGCGGTCGTGGGCCAGCAGGGCCAGGCGCATGGAGGCTCCGGCGCGGGGTTTGGCGCTCTGTTCGATGCGCTGCGCGTTGGCCGCGGCCTCGGCCGCCTCGTCCCAGCGGCCGAGGGAGTGGAGGGATTCGGCGAGGTTGCCCCACACCCAGCCCTCGGAGTCCAGCAGTCCGAGCCGGCGGGTGATGCGGACGCCCTCGGTGAGGAGCCGGGCGGCCTCCTCCGAGCGGCCGACG
Source organism: Streptomyces capillispiralis (assembly GCF_007829875.1). Lineage (NCBI taxonomy): Bacteria > Bacillati > Actinomycetota > Actinomycetes > Kitasatosporales > Streptomycetaceae > Streptomyces > Streptomyces capillispiralis. The sequence goes on from NZ_VIWV01000001.1 coordinate 2,454,846, forward strand.
CCTTCGAGCGCGGAGGGGAGGTTGACCTGGGCGCGGCCCACCACCATGTCCACGCCCAGTTCGGTCGCCCGGTCCTTGACCTCGTACATCTCGGCGAGTCCGGCCTCGATGTCACCGGCGTCGACCATGAGGCCGCCGAGGGTGAGGCGGGCGTTGAGCTCGATGTCGTGGGCGCCGACCATACGGGCGTACTCGACGGCGCGTTCGGCGGCGGCCATGGCCTCCGGGCCGGGTTCGTGCAGCATCGACCAGCCGGCCGCGGCGGCGAGGACCTCGGCGTGCACCTCGGAGGGCGGCAGTCCGCGCACCAGGTCCTGTGCGGTGCCGAGTTCGGCCCAGCCGTCACCGCGGGCGAGGGACTGGGTGAGCCGGGAGCGCTGCACCCAGAACCAGGCGGCGCGCAGCGGGTCCGGTTCCTCGCCGAGGAGGCGCAGCGCCCGCTTGGTGATCTTCATGGAGCGTTCGCGTTCCCCGCAGAGGCGGCCGGCGACGGCGGCCTCCGCCATCAGGTCGAGGTAGCGCGGCGGCTGCGGGGCCGGGTCGGCGCGGTCGAGGGGGCGCAGACCGGCCCGTACGGTGTCGGGGACGGCGTCCCACAGCTCCATCGCCCGCTCCAGCAGGCGCAGTTGTTCGGAGTAGGCGTGCCGTCGGCGGGCCTCGACGGAGGCGTCGAGGACGGCGGGCAGGGCCTTGGCGGCGTCCTGGGCGTGATACCAGTGGCTGGCCAGCCGTGTCACCCGCTCGTCGGCGCGGACGAGGGTGGGGTCGGCCTCCAGGGCCTCGGCGTAGCGGCGGTTGAGGCGGGAGCGTTCGCCGGGCAGCAGGTCGTCGCCGACGGCCTCGCGGACCAGGGAGTGGCGGAAGCGGTAGCCGTCACGGTCGGGCGCGGGGGTGAGGATGCCGGCGTGGACGCCGGCCCGCAGGGCCTCGATGAGGTCGTCCTCGGTAAGTCCGGCCACGGCGGCCAGCAGCCGGTCCTCGACGGTGGAGCCGCCCTCGGCGACGATCCGGGCGACCCGCTGGGCGCTCTCGGGGAGGCTTTCGACCCGGACCAGGAGCAGGTCGCGCAGGGAGTCGGTGAGTCCGGTGCGGCAGCCCGCGTCGGCGGCGACGGCGAGTTCCTCGACGAAGAAGGCGTTGCCGTCGGAGCGTTCGAAGATGTCGTCGACGCGGTCGGGTTCGGGGTCGCGGGCGATGATGCCGGCGATCTGCCGGTGGACCTCCTCGCGGTTGAAGCGGCCGAGTTCGATCCGGCGGACCGTGCGCAGCCGGTCGAGTTCGGCGAGGAGGGGGCGCAGCGGGTGGCGGCGGTGGATGTCGTCGGAGCGGTAGGTGGCGAGGACGACGAGCCGGCCGGTGCGCAGGGTGCGGAACAGGTAGGCGAGCAGGTGGCGGGTGGAGGCGTCGGCCCAGTGCAGGTCCTCCAGGGCGAGGACGACGGGGTGTTCGGCGGCGACGCGCTCCAGCAGGCGGGCGGTGAGCGCGAAGAGCCGGGCCATGCCCTGTTCGTCGCGGCGCGCCTCGCGGGCGGCCGCGGTGCCGAGTTCGGGCAGCAGACGGGCGAGTTCCTCCTCCTGGCCGGCGGCCGCGGCGGAGAGCCGGTCCGGCAGTTCGCGGCGCAGTTGGCGCAGGGCGGTGGAGAACGGGGCGAAGGGCAGTCCGTCGGCGCCGATCTCGACGCAGCCGCCGAGCGCGACGACCGCGCCGCGGCGGCGGGCCGCCGCGGCGAACTCCTCGACCAGTCGGGTCTTCCCGACGCCCGCCTCACCACCGATCAGCAGCGCCTGTGGTTCGCCGGGACCGGAGAGGGCCCGGGCGAGCGCGTCGTTCAGCGTGTCGAGTTCAGTGGTGCGGCCGACGAACACGGGACTCACGGACCTGGTCTCCACGCCCCCGAGCATCGCACGCACCACCGTCGGCGGGGCACCGCTTTTCCGCCCGGCGGACGCGCGGGGCGCACCCGTGGTCCGGGAGCGGCGGACGCCTCCCGGACCACTCTTCCCGGCGTTCACACGGCTCGGGCGGACCCGGGTCGGCGGCGGCGCGTATGGCTCTCCGGCTCGGCGGCTCCCGTCGCGGCTTCGCGGCGGGCGGCGCGGCGCAGGCGGAGGGCCTCACGCGCCCGGCGCTCGTGCTCGGCACGGCGGAGGAGGTCGTCGTGACGGTGGTGGTGGAGGGCGTACGCGAACATGGTGGATCCCCCGGAGGATTCGGTGTCGGACATCGCTGTGCGCGATGCCTCCACCTTCGTCCCCGAGGTGGTGCGGCCGCATCGGGAGAGTTCCGTATCTTCCGGGGGCCCGGGGCCTCAGAAGTCGCCCCTCAGGGCGCCCGGGGGCACTAGGACCCCTCCTCGGCCCCGGCTAAGCACTCAGTTGCCGCGCCACCAGGATCACCGCGCCGGCGACCGCGAGCGCCATGGCCGCGGTGCGTGTGCGGTCCGCGTTCAGGCGGCGGGTCAGCGGGCGGGCGAGCAGGACGCCGGCGGCCGCCGCGGGGGCGAGCAGCGCGGTGCGCTGGAGGGTGTGCGCCCCGACCGCGCCGGCCGCCGCCAGCGCGGCGAGGCTCATCACGGAGCCGGCGAGGAAGAAGGCGCTCATCGTGGCCCGCAGCCGCGGCCCGGTCAGCCGCTGCCACACCATCGCCATCGGCGGGCCTCCGATGGAGGTGGCCGTGCCCATCACCCCCGACGCCAGGCCGGCCAGCAGGACCGAGGAGCGCCGCGGCCGCGGGGCGTACCCCGCCGCGCCGGCGGCGACACCGGCGAGGACCACCGCCGCGATGAGCAGCGCGAGGTGGCGGGCGGGCAGGAGCACCACGAGCAGCGCCCCGGCCACCACTCCCGGCACCCGTCCGACGAGGGCCCAGCCGCAGCCGCGCAGATCCGCCCGGCCCCCCTCGCGCACCAGCACCGCCGCCGTCACTCCGGCGGCGAGCAGCAGCACCACCGGCGGTGCCAGGGCCGGGTCGACCAGGGAGAACACCGGCGCGGCGATCATGCCCAGGCCGAAGCCGACGGAGACCTGGAGGACCGCGCCGATGCCGACCGTGAGGGAGAGCAGGGCGAACTCCCCGCCGGTCATGCCCACGCAGACCGCGCCTCCAGCGGGAAGTGGCACAGGGCGGTGTGGTCGTCGCCCGCGCCCCCGGACTCCCGGACGACGACCGGAGGCACCTCGGTGGCGCACTTCTCCTCGGCGCGCCAGCAGCGGGTGCGGAAGCGGCAGCCGGAGGGGATGTCGAAGGGCGAGGGGATCTCCCCCTTGAGCCGGATCTCCTGGTCGTCGGTGGCGCGGGAGGTGTCCAGGACCGGTGCGGCCGACATCAGCGCGGCGGTGTAGGGGTGCTGCGGGCGGTCGAACACGTCGTCCGTCTCCCCGTGTTCGACGACCTTGCCCAGGTACATCACCGTCACCCGGTCGGAGATGTAGCGCACCACGGACAGGTCGTGGGAGATGAACACGTAGGCGACGCCGAGCCGGGACTGGAGTTCGGAGAGCACGTTGAGGACCTGGGCCTGCACCGACAGGTCCAGGGCGGACACCGGTTCGTCGCACACGATGACGTCGGGGTCCAGGGCCAGGGCGCGGGCGATGCCGATGCGCTGGCGCTGGCCGCCGGAGAACTCGTTGGGGTAGCGGTGGGCGTCGCTGTCGCGCAGTCCGACCAGGGAGAGCAGTTCGCGGATCCGCCGGTCGCGGGCCCGGGCGTCCGGGACGACGTCCCGGTGGGTGCGCCAGGGTTCGCCGATCAGGTCGGCGGCCGACATGCGGGCGTTGAGCGAGGCGAAGGGGTCCTGGAAGACCATCTGGACGCGGCGGCGCCAGTTCAGCAGGTCCTTGCCGCGCAGGGCGAAGGGGTCGACGCCGTCGTAGCGGACGGTGCCGGCGTCGGGCCGCTCCAGGCCGAGCAGCACCCGGGCCAGGGTGGACTTGCCGCAGCCGGACTCGCCGACCAGGCCGAGGGTCTCGCCGCGGCCGAGCCGCAGGTCCACCCCGTCCAGGGCGGTCAGCCGGCGCCGGCCGCCGCCGAAGCTCTTGGTGACCCCGCGGACCTCCAGCAGCGGCGGGTGTGCGCCGGAGCGGGGCCCGGCGGTGTCGGTGGTGGTGCGGGACTCAGGCACGGTCGAGCTCCTCGGAGAAGTGGCAGGCGGCCATCCGTCCGTCGCCGGTGCTGCGCAGCGACGGCCGTTCCCGGACGCAGCGCTCCCGCACCAGGGGGCAGCGGGCCTGGAAGACACAGCCGGGCGGTACGGCGCTCAGCTCGGGCGGGCTGCCGGGGACGGCGGGCAACGGGCGTCCGCGCTCGGCGTCCTCGGGGACGGAGTCGAGCAGTCCGCGGGTGTAGGGGTGGCGGGGGGAGGAGAAGACGTCGCGCACCGGTCCGTTCTCCACGACCGTGCCGGCGTACATCACCACCACGTCGTCGGCGCGCTGGGCGACCACGGCCAGGTCGTGGGTGATCAGGACGACGGCCATGTCCCGCTCGTCCTGGAGGTCCCGCAGCAGCCGCATGATCTGCGCCTGCACGGTGACGTCGAGGGCGGTGGTCGGCTCGTCGGCGATGAGCACGTCGGGGTCGAGGGCGACGGCCATGGCGATCAGCAGCCGCTGGCGCATGCCGCCGGAGAACTGGTGCGGATAGGACTTGGCCCGCTGCCGGGGCTCGGGGATGCCCACGCGGGTCATCAGCTCGACCGCCTTCTCCTCGGCCTGGCGCCGGGAGAGTCCGCGGTGGATGCGGAACGGCTCGCCGATCTGCCGGCCCACCGGCTGCACCGGGTTGAGGGCGGTCAGGGCGTCCTGGAAGACGATGGACAGCACGGGCCCCGCCAGCTTGCGGCGTTCCGCCGCGCTCAGCCGCAGGGTGTCGCGGCCCCGGACCCGTACGGCGCCGCCGGTCACCTCGGCCGCGGGGTCCAGCAGGCCCACGACCGACAGCGCGGTCATCGACTTGCCGCAGCCGGACTCGCCGAGCAGGGCCAGGGTGCGGCCGCGGCGGACGCTGAAGCTGACGCCGTCCACGGCGCGCACCGTGCCGGAGGCGGTGCTCAGGTCGACGCACAGCCCCTCGACGTCGAGGGCGGGCTCGGTGGCGGCGGGGGCGGGGGCGGAAGGGGTCGTCACGGGATCATCTCCGGGGGAACGGCGGCGGAGGCACCGCGGCGCTTGCGGGGCAGCGTCAGCCGCCAGCGCTGGGCGGGGTCGGTGGCGATGCGGGCCCAGGCGGCGAGGACGGTGGCGGACACGGTGGTGAGCACGATGGCGAGGCCGGGCAGCACCGTGATCCACCAGGCGGTCTGCAAGTACTGCCGGCCCTGGGCGACCATCAGGCCCCAGCTGACGTCCGGCGGCTGGATGCCGATGCCCAGGAAGCTCAGCGAGGACTCGGTGAGCATCACGAAGCAGAAGTCGAGCGTGGCGACGGTCAGCAGGGTCGGCAGGGCGATCGGCAGGATGTGCCGGTGGATGATGTGCCGGCTGGGTGTGCCGAAGGTGCGGGCCGCGTCGACGAAGAGCCGGCTGCGCAGCTCGGCCGCCTCCGCCCGGGAGGTGCGCAGGTAGACGGGGATGCGGGCGACGGCGAGGATCAGCACGATGTTCAGCGCCGAGGGGGAGAAGACGTAGAGGACGACCACGGCGATGAGCAGGGAGGGGAAGCTGAGGATGACGTCGGCGACGCGCATCACCACGCTCTCCCGGCGTCCGCCGTGGTAGCCGGCCCACAGGCCGAGGGCCGAACCGATCAGGAGCGAGCACAGCACGGCGGGGACGGCCACGGACAGGGTCGTCGCGGCCGCGTCGATCAGGCGGGCCAGCACGCTGCGCCCGAGGACGTCGGTGCCGAGCAGCCCGTACACCCCGTCGCCGAGGGACGGGGGCCGCAGGGAGGCGTCCAGGTCCTGGCGCTGGGCGCGGTCGCCGATGAACAGCCGGCCGAAGAGGGCGACGAGGACGACCACGGTGAGGACGACGGCCGCGACGGCGGCGGCGCGGTCCCGGCCGAGCAGCAGCCACCAGCGCGGCGGGCGGGGGCGGGCGGGGGCGGTGTCCCCGGCGGGCGGCGCGGAGGTCTCTGCTGTCGTCATGCTGTTTCCTTCGCTCACGCCGGCACCGCCTGACGCACTCGGGGGTCGGTCAGCGCGTGGCAGACGTCGACGAGGATGTTCAGCGCGAAGATCGTCACCGCGGTGAGCAGCACGGCTGCCTGGAGGACCGCGAAGTCGCGCTGGAGGATGGAGTCGATCATGAGCTTGCCGATGCCGGGCCAGCCGAAGATCGTCTCCACGATCACGGCGCCGTTGACCAGGCCCACCGTCAGGTCACCGGCCACGGTCAGCACCGGCGTCACCGCGTTGCGCAGGGCGTGGCCGAAGATCACCCGGCGGGGTGTGGCGCCCTTGCTCCGGGCGATCTTGACGTAGGGCGCGGAGAGCGCGGAGACCATGCTGCCGCGCACTACCTGGACCAGCACGCCGAACGGGCGGATGAGCAGGGTGGCGATGGGCAGGACCCAGACCTCGGGTCCGCCCAGGGTGCCCGAGGTGGGCAGCCAGGCGAGGCTCACGCCGAAGACCAGGACGCCCATGACGGCGAACCAGAAGTCGGGGATGCTGGCGGCCGTCATCGACAGCAGGCTGGCGACCCGGTCGACCAGGGAGTTGGGCCGGTAGGCGGCCAGGCTGCCGATCAGCACCGCTCCGGTGATCGCCAGCAGCATGGTCACGCCGGCCAGCTGGAGGGTGACGGGGAAGGCGTCGAAGACCATCTCGGTGGCGGACTGCCCGGTCCGCAGCGAGGTGCCGAAGTCGAACTGCGCGGCGTCGACGAGGTAGTTCCACAGCTGTGCCGGGATGGACAGGTCGAAGCCCTGCGCGGCGGAGAACTCCGCGCGCTGCTCGGCGGTGGCGCTCAGCGGGAGGTAGAGGTCGACCGGGTTGCCCGTCATCCGGGCCAGGAAGAACACGCCCAGCACCACGCACACCAGGGGGATGGCGCTGGAGAGGATGCGTTTGCGCAGAAAAGGAACCATGTCAGTGCTTCGCCTTCGCCGGGCTGACCTCTGCCAGCCGCATCTCGTCGCCGGTGGCGGAGTTCGGTTCGTACCGGATCGACCGTGACAGGCCGAGCAGTCCGCTCATGTGGGCCAGGTGGGTGTACTGGACGACCGTCCTGTTCTGGTCGGCGAGCAGGTCCGCGAAGGCCTTCTGGCGCTCCGCGCCGGAGAGCGCGCCCGCCTCGGCGATCCTCCGGTCGAGCTCGCCGGTGCCGAACGCGGACTGCGGTCCCTCGCTCAGCAGGTACTGGCTGGTGGTGAAGGCCGCGTCACCGGCCTGGTTGCCGTGCATGATCAGCAGGGCAATGGGGCCGACGCCCTTGGGCAGCGGCCGGAGCTGGTACTGGAGCTGGGTGGCCGTGTCGGCCATACGGACCTTGACGTTCAGCCCGATCTCCTGCATCTGGTACTGGAGGGCCTCGGCGGTCTCCGACACCCCGGCGAACATGCCGTTGCGGGCGACCAGGGTGATCTGCCGGCCGACGGGCACCCCGTCGGCCTCGGCCTCCGCGACGAGCGCCCGTGCCCGGGCCACGTCCTGCGGTACGGGCTCGATCGCGTCGTTGTGGCCCACCACGCCGGGCGGGACCAGCTGGCCGGCCGGTTCCGCGAGCCCGCCGAGCAGGGCGTCGACGATGCCCTCGCGGTCCACGGCCAGGTCGACGGCCCGGCGTACCCGGATGTCGTCGAGCGGCGCCTCGCGGCCGTCCAGCCGCAGCGCGGTCGTCTCGTTGTTGGGGAAGGAGGCCGTCGTGTCCTTCTCCGCCTCGATCGGGTCGAGGGCGACCGCGATCTCCGCCTCCCCCTTGTCGATCATGGCGGCGCGGACACTGGCGTCGCTGCGCCAGACGTAGCGGGCCCGGGGGAAGGCGGGGGCCTCGCCCCAGTAGTCGTCGTGGCGGCGGAGGGAGATCGCCGCGCCGGGCTGCCAGGAGTCGACGGCGTAGGGGCCGGTGCCGACGGGGATGCGGACCTTGGCCTCGGCGTCGGTCGTGCGCGGCACGACCTCCACGAAGCTCAGGCGCAGCGGCAGGATCGGGTCGGGCTGCTCGGTGGTGACGGTCAGGCGGGTGTCGCTGACCGCCTTCACCTCCAGGTCCTCGTCGCCGAAGACATAACCCTCGACGTTGCAGGCGAGGTCGGAGTTGACCGCGCGGTCGATGGAGAAGGCGGCGTCCTCGGCGGTGAACGGCTCGCCGTTCTGGAAGGTCACCCCGGAGCGCGTGTCGAAGGACCAGGTGCGTTCGCCGGTCTGCTTCCAGCCGGTGGCGAGCAGGGGGTGCAGCTCGCCGGAGTCCGGGTCGCGCTCGACGAGCGGTTCGGTGATGTTGGACCGGACGACGACGCCGGTGCCGGTCAGGGAGGCCTCGCAGGGTTCCAGGGTCGGCGGTTCCTGGGTGAGCACCACCCGCAGGGTGCGGCCGTCGGCGCGGCCGGCGTCACCGGCGGCGCTGCCCGCCACCGCGCAGCCGCTGGACACCAGCACCGTGCAGGCCAGGAGCATCGCAGTCGTCGCGCGGCGCCGCCGTCCGGCGGGCGGGATGGGGGAAACGGAGAACTTCATTGTCGGCTCGTCTCCGGTGAGTGCTGATGTGTCGCGTTCCACGTACGGGCGACTGCGAGAGGCTGTCTACACTTGCGTACCCGGTCCGCATCTGTGAACGCCGAAGCTAAACCGGCACCGTGGCAGCGTCAAGAGATCCGCAGGATCGGATCCGTCCCGCGACCTTCCCGCACGACTCCCCCACTTCCGGCCCGTCCGGGCCCGGCCGTCCGCACCGGGCGTCCCGGAGTCCCTCGACGACGACAGGAGATCACATGCCCATTCCCGGCACCACGACCGAAATCACTCCCGGCGCCCCGGCCTCGCCGGCCACCGTGCTCCAGGTGTCACCCCTGCTCCCCGGCCTGGAGCGGGCCCTGGCCGGGCGGTACCGCACGGTGCGCCTGCACGAACTGCCCGACCGGGACGCGTTCCTGCGCGACCACGGGGACGAGGTGGTCGCCGCCGTGACCAGCGCGCGGTTCGGGGTCGGCGACGACCTGATGGACGCGCTGCCGCGGCTGGGCGCGATCGTGCACTTCGGCGTCGGCTACGAGACCACGGACGTGGTCCGCGCCCGGGCGCGCGGCATCGACGTCAGCAACACCCCGGACGTGCTCACCGACTGCGTGGCCGACCTGGCCGTCGGCGGGCTGATCGACTCGATGCGCCGGCTGTCGGCGGCCGACCGGTTCGTCCGCGCCGGAGGCTGGACGGCGGCGCCGTTCCCGCTGGCTACGCGGGTGAGCGGGAAGCGGGTCGGCATCCTCGGGCTGGGCCGCATCGGCCGGGCCGTGGCGCGGCGCCTCGAAGGCTTCGGCACGGAACTGGCGTACTGCTCGCGCACCCCCGTGCCCGGGGTGCCCTACCGCCACCTGCCCACCGCCGAGGCGCTGGCCGCCGCGTGCGACGCGCTGGTCGTCACCGTCGCGGGCGGCGCGGGCACCGAGGGGCTGGTGTCGGCGGCGGTGCTGGAGGCGCTCGGCCCCGAGGGGCATCTGGTGAACGTGGCGCGCGGCAGCGTCGTCGACGAGCCGGCGCTGGTGGCGGCGCTGGAGGCCGGACGGATCGCGGGCGCGGCGCTGGACGTCTTCGCCGACGAGCCGCACGTGCCCCGGGCGCTGCTGGAATCGGACCGGGTCGTCCTGCTCCCGCACATCGCCAGCGCCACCCACGAGACCCGTGAGGCCATGGGCGACCTGGCGCTGCGCAACGTGGACCGCTTCATGGCCGAGGGGGTGCTGCTGACCCCCGTACCGGGGGCCGCCCATTGACACCGCCGCCCGGAGCTGTCTACAAATGAGAACGCCGACTACATATGAGGATGGCATTCATGGTTCGGACCTCAGAGCGGATCGCCGGCGTCACCGTGACCCCCGTGGCCTTCCGGGACTACCCCCTGCTGAACACGGTCGGGGTGCACGAGCCCTACGCCCTGCGCACCATCGTGGAGATCACCACGGAGGGCGGTGTCAGCGGCGTCGGCGAGACCTACGGCGGCACGGTGCACCTGGAGCGACTGCGCCGCGCCGCCGACGAGCTGGTCGGCATGGACGTGTGGAGCCTCAACGACCTGGTCGCCCGCACCACCCGCGCGCTGGGCGCGGACACCACGGGCGGCGACGGCATGTCCGGCATGGTCACGGGCAGCTCCGCCGTGGACCGGGTCATGTCACCGTTCGACGTCGCCTGCCTCGACATCCAGGGCAAGCTCGTCGGCCGGCCCGTCAGCGACCTGCTCGGCGGAGCGGTGCGCGACGCGGTCCCCTACAGCGCCTACCTCTTCTACAAGTGGGCCGGGCACCCGGGCCAGGAGGACGACGACTGGGGCGCCGCGCTCGACCCGGCGGGACTGGTCGAGCAGGCCCGCCGCATGATCGACGCCTACGGGTTCACCTCCATCAAGCTCAAGGGCGGCGTCTTCCCGCCCGACGAGGAGATCGCGGCGATCAGGGCACTGCGCGAGGCGTTCCCCGGCCTCCCGCTGCGCCTCGACCCCAACGCCGCGTGGAGCACCGAGACCTCCCTGCACGTCGCCCGGGAACTGGAGGGCGTCCTGCAGTACCTGGAGGACCCGGCCGAGGGCATCGACGGCATGGCCGCCGTGGCCGCCGGGACACCCACACCGCTGGCCACCAACATGTGCGTCGTCTCCTTCGACGACCTCGCCCCGGCCGTGGCCAAGGGCGCCGTGGGCATCGTCCTGTCCGACCACCACTTCTGGGGCGGACTGCGGCGCTGCGGCCACCTCGCCGCGATCTGCGAGACGTTCGGGCTGGGCATGTCGATGCACTCCAACTCGCACCTGGGCATCAGCCTGGCCGCGATGACCCACCTCGCCGCCGCGACCCCGCGGCTGACCTACGCCTGTGACACGCACTGGCCCTGGAAGCGCCCGGACGAGGACGTGATCGACCCGACGCCGCTGAAGTTCACCGAGGGACGCCTGGCCGTGCCGACCGCCCCCGGCCTCGGTGTGGAGCTGGACCGGGACGCCCTCGCCCGTCTGCACCAGCAGTACCTCGACTGCGGGCTGCGCGACCGCGACGACACCGGCTACATGCGCCGCTTCGAGCCCTCCTTCTCCACCAAGACCCCCCGGTGGTGAGCGGCTCATGCGCATCATGCTCGACCACCGCATCCTGAGCCGCTTCCACGACCGGCTCAAGGCCTCCACCCAGGGCGAGCACGACTGGCTGGAGTCCTTCGACTGGGACCCGGACCGGCTCTCCGAGGCCATCGCCGACGTCGACGTCTACGTCGGCTCCAAGCTGCGGGCCGAGGACGCGCGCCGCGCCGCACGGCTGCGGCTCGTCCACGTCGTCGGCGCCGGCTACGACGGCATCCCGCTGGACGCGCTGCACCCGCGGGTGACGGTCGCGACCACGCACCACCACGGCCGCTCCATCGCCGAGCACGTGCTCATGTCGGTCATGATGCTCTCCCGGGACGTCCTGGGAGCCGACCGCGCGCTGCGCGCCGGACGCTGGCGCAACGTGGCGGTCGATCCCACGCTCCCCTTCGGCACCACGGTGCGGGGCCGCCGGGTGGGCGTCATCGGCTTCGGCGAGACCGGCACCGAGGTCGCCCGGCTGTGCCAGGCGGCCGGTATGCGGATCCGCGCCGTACGGCGCGACCCCTCGGCGCCGTACCCCGCGGATCTGCGGCCCGACTGGGTCGGCGGCGACGACCGGCTGCCCGACCTCCTCGCCGACTCCGACGTCGTGGTGGTCACCGTCCCCCTCGGCGCCGCCACCGAGGGCCTGATCGGCCCCGCCGAACTGGCCGCCATGGGCCCCGGGGCGCTGCTGGTCAACGTCGCCCGGGGGCCGGTGGTGCAGGAGCAGGCGCTCTACGAGGCCCTGCGCTCGGGCACCATCGCCGGTGCCGCACTGGACGTGTGGTGGTCGGGCCCGCCCGACGCGCCGAGCCGGCTGCCCTTCCACGAGCTGCCGAACGTGCTGATGACCCCGCACCACTCCGGCCACACGACCGACACCTTCGCCGCCCGCGCGACCGAGATCGCCGCCAACATCGACCGGCTGGAGCGAGGCGACGCGCTCGGCAACGTGGTGCGCGCCCCGGCGCCCGCCCCGGGCGTCGCCGCGGCACCCCCGTCCCCCGCCCCCGCTGTCCCTCACGATGAGTAGGAAACCACCCATGCTCGAAGGCGTTCTCTTCTTCCCCGTCACCCCGTTCACCGCGACCGGTGACGTCGACCTCGACGCCCTGCGCCGGCACGTCGCGGCCGGGGTCGACGCCGGCCCCGGCGGCGTCTTCGTCGCCTGCGGCACCGGCGAGTTCCACGCCCTGGACCTCGAGGAGTTCGACGCGGTCGTGCGGACCGCCGTCGAGGCGGCCGGGGGCCGTGTCCCGGTGTACGCCGGGGCCGGAGGTGCCCTCGGCCTGGCGCGGCGGTTCGCGCGGACCGCGGCCGAGGCCGGCGCGGACGGCCTGCTGCTGATGCCGCCCTACCTGGTCGAGGCGCCCGCCGCCGGGCTGGTCGCCTACACCCGGGAGGTCGCCGCGGCGACCGATCTGCCGGTGATCGTCTACAACCGGGCGAACGCGCGCTTCGACGAGCATTCCGCGGCGGAGGTCGCCCAGGTGCCCACCGTCACCGGCTTCAAGGACGGGACCGGCGACCTCGATCTGCTGGCGCGGATCATCCCGGCCGTGCGCGAGGTGCTCGACGGGACCGGCAAGGAGTTCCAGTTCTTCAACGGCATGCCCACCGCCGAGGCGAGCCAGCCGGCGTACCGGGCGCTCGGCGTGGAGCTGTACTCGTCGGCCGCGTTCGCCTTCGCGCCGGACGTCTCCCTCGCCTTCCACCGCGCGCTGGAGGCGGGCGACCACAAGCGCGTCGACGCGTTGCAGCGCACCTTCTTCCACCCCCTGGTCCGGCTGCGCAAGCGGGTCCCGGGGTACGCCGTGGGGCTGGTGAAGGCCGGGGTCACGCTGGAGGGCCTGGACGCCGGGCCGGTCCGCCCGCCGCTGACGCCGCTGACCGCGCAGGAGACCGAGGAACTGGCGGCCATCATCGCCGAGGGCCGCGCGGTACTCGCCTCCTGAACCGCGCGCCCGCGTGCGTGAGGGGTCTTCGGACCTCCGAAGACCCCTCGTGACACGCGCCGGCTCAGCCGGTGGCCGGCAGCCCGAGAAGAACGTCGGTGTACTTCAGGACGGCCAGCAGCAGTCCGATGACGCCGAGCGCGACACCCGCCCAGGCGACCGACTTGATCCACGGCGCCTGGGCCGTCCGGCCCGGCGTCCCGAACGCGGGCCGCGCCAGCACCACCACGCCCACGACGAGCGCGGTCAACGCGAACAGGCCGCCCCACAGCGCACTGGTCTGCCAGGCATCGCCGTACACCTCCTTGACCTGGGTGGCGACGCCGGCGTCCGCGGCGGTCTCCAGCTGGCCCACGAGGGTCTCGCGCGCGGCGGCCACCGTGCCCAGCCAGCTTCCGGTGAGCGAGACGAGGCCGAGCGCCGCGGAGACGACGGCGGCCGCGCCCTGTCCGACGCCGGAAGGGCCGTCCTCCCGCTCGGTCCCGGTCCCGTCCTGCGCTTCCGCTTCCGTTCCGGTCTCCTCCTCGGACGCCATGGTGTCCACGGCCGTCTCGTCGCGCTCGGTCTCCTTGGCGGTCTCGGCTCCTGTGCCGGTCTCGGTTCCGGTTTCGTCCACTGTCCTGGTTCCCATGCACCGCACCGTACGGACGCTGTCTGAGAGTCCGCTTAATGATCCTTGTGGACGCGGTGACCGCCCGGGCGCGTCAGTGACCGTCGCGTGCCCGCCACTCCGGGGCCAGGACCGACCACACCTCCAGGTCGTGCCGCACCCCGTGGTGGAGATGGGCCCCGCGGCGCACCCCGTCCCGGGTCATGCCGAGCCGGCGGGCGACGTCGAGGCTCGGCACGTTGCCCGCCGCGGCGACCCATTCGACCCGGTGGATGCCGCGCTGCCCGACGGCCCAGTCGATGAGCACCCGCATCGCGCGGGTGACGAGCCCCCGCCCCGTGGCGGCGGGCTCCAGCCAGCAGCCGACCTCGCAGGTACCGTTCGCGGCGTCGAAGTTCAGGGTGAGCACCCCGCCCACCAGCGTGCCGTCCAGCCACAGCCCGTGCAGCGAGGCCGTGTCCGCGGCACGCCGGTCGGCGTACCGCTGGAGCACCTCGCGGGCGCCGTCGACGTCCGTGGCCCGGGAGCCGAAGGGGACGTACTGGTTGATGAAGTCCCGCCCCCGGTCCAGGTGGGCCAGGAACTCCTCGGCGTGCCAGGGCTCCAGGGGGCGCAGTTCCGCTCCGTCGTCACCCAGCCGTATCGCGTACATCCCGCTGCCGCCCCTCGCTCGCCAGCACGTCCGCCACCTCGGCGTCCGTGGCAGCGGCCAGCCTCTCATGGGCGGCACGGCACTCCGGCGGTTCGATGCTGATCCGCGGCAGGATCCGGTCCAGCGACCGCGGCAGCCACCAGTTGGCGCCGCCGAGCAGGTGCATCAGCGCGGGGACGAGCAGGGTGCGCAGCACGAACGCGTCGAGGGCGACGGCCGCGGCGAGCGCGATGCCGAACATGGCGATCACGCGGTCGCCGCTGAGGACGAAGGCGAGGAACACCGAGATCATGATCACGGCCGCGGAGTTGATCACACGGCTGGTCTCGGCCAGGCCGACGCGGACGGCGCGCCGGTTGTCGCCGGTCTCCAGCCACTCCTCGTACATTCGGCTGACCAGGAAGACCTGGTAGTCCATGGAGAGGCCGAAGAGGACCGACACCATGATCACGGGCAGGAAGGGTTCGATGGGTCCCGCCCGGCCGAGGCCGAGCAGTTCGCTGCCCCAGCCCCACTGGAAGATCGCCACGACGACGCCGAAGGCGGCGGCGACGGCGGCCACGTTCATCGCGGCGGCCTTCAGCGGGATGCCCACGGAGCGGAAGGCCAGCAGGAGCAGCAGACAGCCCAGGCCGATCACCACGCCGACGAAGACCGGCAGCTTGTCCACGATGACGTCGGCGAAGTCGTCGTAGCCGGCCGTCACGCCGCCGACCTGCACGTCGAGGGAGGTGCCCGACTCCGCCCGGGGCAGCACGTCGGAGCGCAGCCGGTCGACCAGGTCGCTGGTCTCCCGGGACTGCGGGGAGGACTCCGGTACGACGGTGAGGTACGCGGTGTCGCTGCCCGTGCCGTAGGTCACCGGCGACACCGACGCGACGCCCTCGGTCGCGCGCAGGGTGGCGTCGAGGTTGTCCAGGGCGAGCCGGTCCCCGGCGCCGTCGACCTCGGTGACGAGGGTGAGGGGGCCGTTCACCCCGGGGCCGAATCCGTCGGCGAGGAGGTCGTAGGCCTGGCGGGTGGTGGAGGTCTTCGGGTCGTTGCCCTGGTCGGAGGTGCCCAGGTGGAGGGAGAGGGTGGGCAGCGCGAGGACGGCCATGACGACGATCGCGACCGCGCCGAGCAGCTTGGGGTGGCGCTCGACGAACGCCGACCAGCGGGCGGCGAACCCGGTCGGCACCTCCGGCTCGGGCCCGTGCTCCACCAGCCGGCGCCGCTCCCGGCGGCTGAGCGCGCGCATGCCGATGAGGGACAGCAGGGCGGGCAGCAGGGTGACGGAGGCGGCGACGGTCAGGACGACGGTGAGCGAGGCCGCTATGGCGACGCCGTTGAGGAAGTTCAGCCGGAGGATCAGCATGCCCAGCAGGGCGATGCACACGGTGGCCCCGGCGAAGACGACCGCGCGTCCGGTGGTGGCGACGGCGTTGACGGCGGCCTCGGTGACGCCGAAACCGCGTTTCAGCCCGCGCCGGTGCCGGGTGACGATGAACAGCGCGTAGTCGATGCCGACGCCGAGCCCGATCAGCATGCCGAGCATGGGCGCGAAGTCGGCGACGGTCATGACGTGCCCGAGCAGCACGATCCCGGCGTAGGCCGTGCCGACGCCGACCAGGGCGGTGGCGATGGGCAGCAGGGAGGCGGCGAGCGAGCCGAAGGCGAGGAAGAGGACGACGGCCGCGACGGCCACGCCGACGATCTCGGCCGTGTGCCCGCCGGAGGACTCGCTGAGCTCGACGGCGCTGCCGCCCAGCTCGACCTGGAGTCCGTCGGTCTCGGCGGCCTCGGCCGTCTCCACCACGGCGGCGGCCTCGCCGGCGTCGATGTCCTTGGCCTGGTCGTCGAAGGTGACCGTGGCGTAGGCGATGCTGCCGTCCTGGCTGATCCGGCCGGCGCCCTGCTCGTCGTAGGGGCCGCTCACGGCGGCGACACCGGGGAGGTCCTCTATCCGGTCCAAGGTGTCGCTCATGGTCTGCTCGACGCCGGTGTCCCGGACACCGCCGGACGCCGTGTGCCAGACCACGGTGTCGCTGTCGCCGCCGAGGTCCGGGAAGCCCTCCCTCAGCAGCTGCGTGGCCCGCCCCGACTCGGTGCCGGGCACCTTGTAGTCGTTCGAGTAGGCGGTACCGGCGGCGAAGGCGCCGGCGGCGACCCCGCCGAGGGCGAGGAGCCAGAGCAGAACGGCGATGAGACGGCGTTGGACACACCAGCGTGCGAGGGCTGCCACGAATGTGCTCCCAGAGTGACTGAGTGTGGATCTTTGACCGGGAGCAGTCGCACATGAACCGAACAGCCCGCAAAGAACGCATGAGCAATGCACTGCCACTGTTGCAGGCAAAAGTGATCGATTGTCGGTTTCGTGGACTTAGTCACACCCATGCGACGCAGCTCACAGCCGGGGCACACCGGATCCGCCACCCGGCGTGACCCCCCTCACACCCACCGGACTCCACGACGGCCGGAAAATCCGGGTGCGGACGGGAGCGGCCGCCTGCTAGCGTCCGCCGGTCCGATGTTCCGCGGCCGTGCGCCGCCGGCCGAAGCAGGTGCTTTGATGCTTGTCCGCCCGATCTCCGACGCGACCCCTTCCCCCTTCACGGCCCCAAGGAGCCCGTTCACCGATGTCGGACATCACCTCGAACACCCCGCACGAGACCCTCGCTAGCCGCCTCACCCTGCCGCGGTACCCGCGCAGCAGCGCCTACGACGCCCGCTGGGCCGTCGAGAACGCGATGGGCCCGCACCCGCTGTGGCTGCTGGAGTGGCTCGCCCCGGCCCTCGGCCTCGACACCCTGCGCCCCGGCGCCCGCGTGCTCGACCTGGGCTGCGGACGCGCCATGACGTCCGTCTTCCTGGCCAGGGAGTACGACGTCCAGGTCGTCGCCCACGACCTGTGGATCACGCCGGACGAGAACGCGCGCCGCATCGCCGCGGCGGGCGTCGCGGACCGGGTGCTGCCGGTCCGGGCCGAGGCGCACGACCTGCCCTTCGGGGAGGAGAGCTTCGACGCGATCGTCTCCGTCGACGCGTACCAGTACTTCGGTACCGACGATCTCTACCTGCCCACGCTGGCACGGCTCCTCAGGCCGGGCGGGCGGATCGGCGTCGTCGTCCCCGCGCTGGCCGCGGAGATCGAGGGCAGCGAACCGCCGGAGCACCTGGAGCCCTTCTGGGACCCGGCGTTCTGGTGCTTCCACAGCCCCGCCTGGTGGCGCCGCCACTGGACCCGCGGTGCGGCCGTGGAGGTCGAGACGGCCGACTGGCTGGCGGACGGCTGGCGGGAATGGCTGCTCTGGTGCGACGTCGTCGCCGAGGAGAGCACGGAGGAGTTCCCCGTGCGGGCGAGCCGGGAGAGCGCGGAGATGCTGCGCGTGGACCGGGGCCGCACCCTGGGCTTCGCACGCGTGGTGGGCCGCCGCCCCACCGCGTGACCGCGTGACCGCGTGACCGCATGGGAGAGGGGGCGCATCGAACCCGATGCGCCCCCTCTTCGTGCTCTGCGCCGCTCAGCCCGCGGCGACGCCCAGCTTCTGGAGGATCAGCTCCTTCACGCGGGCCGCGTCCGCCTGCCCGCGCGTGGCCTTCATGACGGCGCCGACCAGGGCACCGGCCGCGGCCACCTTGCCGCCGCGGATCTTGTCGGCGACGCCCGGGTTGCCGGCGATGGCCTCGTCGACGGCGGTGCCGAGGGCACCCTCGTCGGAGACGACCTTCAGACCGCGCTGGTCAACGACCTCGTCGGGGCCGCCCTCACCCGCGAGGACGCCCTCGATGACCTGACGGGCCAGCTTGTCGTTCAGGTCGCCGGAGGCCACCAGCGCGGTCACCCGCGCCACCTGCTCCGGGGTGATCGCCAGCTCGTCCAGGGCCTTGCCCGACTCGTTGGCGCTGCGCGCCAGCTCGCCCATCCACCACTTGCGGGCGGAGGCCGCGTCGGCACCGGCGTCGATCGTGGCGACGATCGGGTCCAGCGCACCGGCGTTGAGGATCGCCTGCATGTCGGTGCCGGAAATCCCCCACTCCTCGCGGAGCCGGTTGCGCCGCACCAGCGGCAGCTCGGGCAGCGAGGCGCGGATCTCCTCGACCCACTCGCGGGACGGGGCGACCGGCACCAGGTCGGGCTCGGGGAAGTACCGGTAGTCCTCGGCCTCCTCCTTCACCCGGCCCGAGGTCGTGGACCCGGTGTCCTCGTGGAAGTGCCGGGTCTCCTGCACGATCGTGCCGCCGGACGACAGCACGGCCGCGTGCCGCTGGATCTCGAAGCGCGCGGCGCGCTCGACGGACCGCAGCGAGTTCACGTTCTTCGTCTCGGAACGCGTACCGAACTTTTCGGTGCCGTTGGGGCGCAGCGACAGGTTCACGTCGCAGCGCATCTGGCCCATCTCCATGCGGGCCTCGGAGACGCCGAGCGCGCGGATGACCTCGCGCAGCTCGCGCACGTACGCCCGCGCGACCTCGGGAGCGCGCTCACCGGCGCCCACGATGGGCTTGGTGACGATCTCGATGAGCGGGATGCCGGCGCGGTTGTAGTCCAGCAGCGAGTGGGACGCGCCGTGGATACGGCCGGTGGCGCCGCCCACGTGCGTGGACTTGCCGGTGTCCTCCTCCATGTGGGCGCGCTCGATCTCCACGCGGAAGGTCTCGCCGTCCTCCAGCTGCACGTCGAGGTAGCCGTTGAAGGCGATCGGCTCGTCGTACTGGGAGGTCTGGAAGTTCTTCGGCATGTCCGGATAGAAGTAGTTCTTCCGGGCGAAGCGGCACCACTCGGCGATCTCGCAGTTCAGCGCGAGACCGATCCTGATCGCCGACTCGACGCCGGTCGCGTTGACGACCGGGAGCGCGCCGGGCAGGCCGAGGCAGACGGGGCAGGCCTGCGAGTTGGGCTCGGCGCCCAGCTCGGTGGAGCACCCGCAGAACATCTTGGTCTTGGTGCCGAGTTCCACATGGACTTCGAGGCCCATGACGGGGTCGTACGACGCGAGCGCGTCCTCGTACGACACCAGGTCGGTCGTGGTGGTCACGGTGAAACTTCCCTCTCAGCCCAGCAGGACGTCGTCGTCGCCCAGCCGCTTCAGCTCGCGGTAGAGGATGGCGAGGCCGGTGACGATGGCGGCGGCGGACACGGTGGCGTCGATCAGGACCAGGGTGTCCTTCTCCAGCCGCGCCTTCTTGACACGCTTGGCGACACCGACCGCGCCGAAGGCGGTGGCGGCCATGGACAGGTACGTACCGGACTTGGACTTCTTGAAGCCCTTGGCCTTGGTCAGTGCACTCACAGCGACGGAGCCTCCTCGAGCAGCGGGTGGCCCCACTTTTCCACGAAGGCGGCCTCGACGGCGGCACCCACCTTGTAGAGGCGGTCGTCCTTCATGACCGGGGCGATGATCTGCAGTCCGACCGGCAGGTTGTCCTCGGGCGCCAGGCCGCAGGGCAGCGACATGGCGGCGTTGCCGGCCAGGTTGGTGGGGATGGTGCACAGGTCGGCGAGGTACATCGCCATCGGGTCGTCGGCGCGCTCGCCGATCGGGAAGGCGGTGGTCGGGGTCGTCGGGGAGACGATCACGTCGACCTGCTCGAACGCCGCGTCGAAGTCCTGCTTGATCAGCGTACGGACCTTCTGGGCGCTGCCGTAGTACGCGTCGTAGTAGCCGGAGCTGAGCGCGTACGTGCCGAGCATGATGCGGCGCTTGACCTCGTCGCCGAAGCCGGCCTCACGGGTCAGCGAGGTGACCTCCTCGGCGGAGTGCGTGCCGTCGTCGCCGGTCCGCAGGCCGTAGCGCAGGCCGTCGAAGCGGGCGAGGTTGGAGGAGCACTCGGAGGGCGCGATCAGGTAGTACGCCGACAGCGCCAGGTCGAACGAGGGGCAGTCCAGCTCGACGATCTCGGCCCCGAGGTCCTTCAGCAGCGCGACGGCCTCGTCGAACCGCTGGACGACACCGGCCTGGTAGCCCTCGCCGCGGAACTGCTTGACGACACCGACCCGCATGCCCGCGACCGAGCCGTTGCGCGCGGCCTCGACGACCGGCGGGACCGGCGCGTCGATGGAGGTGGAGTCCAGCGGGTCGTGCCCGGCGATCACCTCGTGCAGCAGGGCCGCGTCCAGGACCGTACGGGCGCAGGGGCCGCCCTGGTCGAGCGAGGACGAGAAGGCGACCATGCCGTACCGGGACACCGCGCCGTACGTCGGCTTCACGCCGACGGTGCCGGTGACGGCGGCGGGCTGGCGGATGGAGCCGCCGGTGTCGGTGCCGATGGCGAGCGGCGCCTGGAAGGAGGCGAGCGCGGCGGACGAACCGCCCCCGGACCCGCCGGGAATCCGGGTGAGGTCCCAGGGGTTGCCGGTCGGCCCGTAGGCACTGTTCTCCGTCGACGACCCCATGGCGAACTCGTCCATGTTGGTCTTGCCGAGGATGACGACGTCGGCGGCCTTCAGCCGCTGGGTGAGCGTCGCGTCGTACGGCGGGATCCAGCCCTCGAGCATCTTGGAACCGACGGTGGTCGGGATGCCCTCGGTGGTGAAGATGTCCTTCAGCGCGAGGGGGACGCCGGCCAGCGGGCCGAGCTTCTCCCCCCGCTCGCGCTTCTCGTCGACGGCGCGCGCCTGGGCGAGGGCGCCCTCGCGGTCGACGTGCAGGAAGGCGTGCACCTTCTCGTCGACGGCCTCGATCCTGGCGAGGTGCGCCTCGGTGACCGCGACGGCCGTGAGCTCGCCGGAGGCGATCCTCGCGGCGGTCTCGGCGGCCGTGAGCTTGATGATGTCCGTCATGGTTGCTTACTCCTCCCCCAGGATCTGCGGCACCTTGAAACGCTGCTGCTCCTGGGCCGGGGCGCCGGAGAGCGCCTGCTCGGGGGTGAGCGAGGGACGGACCTCGTCCGGCCGCATGACGTTCGTCAGCGGGAGCGGGTGCGAGGTCGGCGGTACGTCTTGGTCGGCGACCTCGCTGACGCGGGCGACCGCGCCGATGATGTCGTCGAGCTGGCCTGCGAAGTGGTCGAGCTCTTCGGGCTTCAGCTCCAGACGCGCCAGCCGGGCGAGGTGGGCGACCTCCTCGCGCGTGATGCCAGGCATGCAGCGATCCTCTGGGGTGAGTGTGTGTGGTTTGGCCCAATCCTATGGGTCGGGAGGCCGTGCCCGTGAAACCCTTTGCCTCACCCGGCTTTCCGGGCACCTCCGGGCGGCGGTGCCCCGCGCGGCCCGGCACTCACGGAACGCCGCCGCCCCCACCCTTGCCCACCGCCCCGCACGACTGCCCGCGGTGGCGCCGATGTGCCGCCCACGGCGAGGAGGGGACGGGGCGGGGGTGCCCGCCCGCAGCGGCCGGCGCGTCCGCGCCCTCACCTCACGGAGTCACCGATTCCGCGCCGGACCGACGACGGACACCCCCGCCCCGGCCCCGACCCACCCACCGGGCCGTGGGCGCGGCAGCACCACCTAGTCGTCGGTCCCCGTCGTCGCCGCGGGCAGAGCCGCCGCCGGCCGCTGCCACCCCCGCGACCCCCGCGCCAGCAGCCACGCCGTCGTCTCGTCCGGCGGCATCGCCGCGGCGACCAGCCACCCCTGCACCGCGTCGCAGCCGAGATCGCGCAGCCGCTCCCAGGTCTCGTCGTCCTCCACGCCCTCGGCCACGACGAGCAGCCCGAGCGAGTGGGCCAGATCGACCGTGCACCGCACGATCTCCGCGTCCTCGTTGTCGATCGCCAGCCTGGCCACGAACGACCGGTCGATCTTCAGCTCGCTGACCGGCAGCCGCCGCAGGTGCACCAGCGACGAGTACCCGGTACCGAAGTCGTCCAGCGACATCTTCACGCCGTGCCCGGTCAACGCGTTCAACGTGTCGGCCGCCCGCTGCGGATCCTCCAGCAGCACGTGCTCGGTGATCTCCAGTTGCAGCGCGCCCGCCGGCACCCCGTGCCGCGCCAGCCGCGCCGCCACCGACCCGGCGAACCCCGGAATGTGAACGTCGCGCGGCGAGACGTTGACGGCGACCGGCACGAACAGCCCCTGCGCCCGCCACCGCGCGACCTGCCCGAGCGCGGTCTCCAGTACGTACTCGGTGAGGTGCGGCATCAGCCCGGACGACTCGGCGATGGCTATGAACTCGTCCGGCGGCACCTTCCCCCGCTCCGGGTGCACCCACCGGACCAGGGCCTCCAGCCCCGCCACCTGCCCGTCGAAGCGGACCTTCGGCTGGTAGTGCAGCTCGACCTCGTGGGCGTCCAGCGCCCGCCGCAGGTCCCCCAGCAGCCCCAGCCGGTCCGGCGTGTTGGAGTCCCGCTTGGACTCGTACGCCTCGACTCCCGTACGGTCCCGCTTCGCCTGGTACATCGCCACGTCCGCCCGCCGCAGCAGCCCCTCCGCGTCGACCGCGTGGTCCGGGAAGACAGCGACTCCCGCACTCGCCTCCAGGACGAGGGTGAGCCCGTCGAGGTCGAGCGGGGAGCTGAGGGCGGAGACCAGGTTGCGGGCGACGCGGGTCGCGGAGGTCGTGGAGTCGGCGACGGGCAGTAAGACGGCGAACTCGTCACCGCCGAGCCGCGCGGCCTCCGCCCCGCGCGGCAGCGCCAGTCTCAGCCGGTCGGCGATCTGCAGCAGCAGCCGGTCACCGGCGAGATGCCCGAGGGTGTCGTTGACCGACCGGAACCGGTCCAGGTCGATCAGCATCAGCGCGGCGCGGGCTCCGATCCGCTCCGCGTCGTCCAGCGCGGTCCAGATCCGCTCCAGCAGCCACTGCCGGTTGGGCAGTCCGGTGAGGGGATCGCGCAGCTGCTCCTCGGCCCGCGCGCGGGCTATCCACAGGGTGGAGTCGAGGGCGATCAGCGGAATGGAGAACAGCGGCAGCAGGACGGGCTTGGCGTCGGCGACCACACACACCAGGGGCGCTATGCCGAGCAGGGCGACCGCCACCAGTCCCTGCCGGACCAGCGCCGTGCGGGCCACGGTGGGCAGTCCGGCGCGCGGGGTGTGCAGGTACCAGAGCAGGGTGCGGGTGACCGCGAGGTAGACGGCGGCGACGAGCACCACCCCGGGTGCGGTGTACGGGGTCCAGCTGTCCGGCGTCGAGGGCGCCTCCACGGACGGTACGGAGCCGAAGGCGGCCAGCACCAGGGCGCCCGCGCCGATGCCGAGCAGGTCCACCGCGCCGTGCAGCACGCCCTGCCGCCAGCGGCCCCGCCGCGCCACGCCGACCAGCACGACGACGGTGAGGCTGACCATGCCGGCCGCGATCCAGCCGTAGAGCAGCAGCACGGCGAGGGTGAGGGCGGCGCCCGAGCCGGTGCCGCCCCACCAGCGGGAGCGGCCCAGCATCACCAGATGGCCGACGATGATCCCGGTCAGTACGGCGAGGGACCAGCCGACGGTGCCGGACGGGAAGAGCGCGTGCCCCCCGGTGAACGCCCGCAGGAAGCCGGCGCCCAGCACGAACGCGGCCGCCGCGACGACCGCCGTGGGCAACGCGGGCCAGGCCGGGTGCCGTTCCGTCTCCGCGTCGGACAGCCCATGCCCATGCCCATGCCCCCGCCCGGCCCCCGACTGCCCGGCCCCGGACCGCCCGACGCCCGACCGCCCGATCCCCGACCGCCCCGAACCCGAGCCCCGCACACCCGCCGCACCACCCGCACGTCCCGCGCGCCCCCCAGGACCTGAAGCACCCCCGGACCCGAAGGAACCCGAAGCACCCGCCGCGTCCGCACTCGCCGAGGCCCCCGCGGTCCCCGCGTTCCCCCCGGCACCCACGACACCCGTCCCGGCGCGCCCCCGCGCACCCGGCTGTCCCACGGCCCGCCCGTCCACCCGGCCGCGCCGCCATGCGGCCGCCATCCGGCGCAGGCGCAGCCGGGAGCCCGGCGCGGCGCTCTCGGTCGGTTCCATTCCCGTCCCTCTCACAGCCGGCGGTGCCCACGCCACGCGGCCCGATGCCCGACAACCCTCAGCGGCTCCGCGGTGGAAAGCCCTTCCCCGGCCCCTTCACGAGTACGGGGTTGCCCCGACCGCAACTGGGCACGGCAGGCGCACCTCTCAACAGTAGGCCGCGGAAGGCCCGTACGGGCACCGGTCGCCGACGGTTGCCCGAATGCGCCCCAGCCACCCGTATGCATCTGGTATGCGCCGATCGGGTGGCCTTCAACCGCTACTCCTCGGCCGAAAGAGCGACATCGGCCGCAGCCTCGGGCCCTTGCTCCAGAAGGACGTTGAAGCCTTCTTCGTTCAGAACGGGCACCTTGAGCTGCATCGCCTTGTCATATTTTGACCCGGGATTATCACCGACCACAACGAACGACGTCTTCTTGGACACCGATCCGGTCACCTTCGCGCCCTGACTCTGCAGCGCCTCTTTCGCGCCATCCCGGGTGAAATGCTCCAGCGTTCCGGTCACGACGACGGTGAGCCCTTCGAGCGGACGCGGGCCCTGGTCCTCGCCGGCGCCCTCCTCCTCCATGCGGACGCCGGCCGCCTTCCACTTGCGGATGATCTCGCGGTGCCAGTCCTCGGCGAACCATTCCTTGAGCGAGGCGGCGATGATCGGACCGACGCCCTCGGTGCCCGCCAGCTCGGCCTCGGTGGCCTCCTGGATGCGGTCGACGGAGCGGAACTCCCGGGCCAGCGCCTCCGCCGCGACCGGTCCGACATGGCGGATCGACAGACTCGTCAGGACGCGGGCCAGCGGACGCTCTCTGGCCGCCGCGATGTTCGCCAGCATCGCCACCGCGTTCTTCTTCGGCTCGCCCTCCTGGTTGGCGAAGACGGTGGCGACCTTCTCCTCACCGGTCTTCGGGTCCCGCTTGGGCAGCCCGCTGTCCTGGTCGAGGACGTACGCCTTGATGGGCAGCAACTGCTCGACGGTGAGGTCGAACAGGTCGCCCTCGTCCTTCAGCGGCGGCTCGGCGGGCTCCAGCGGCCTGGTCAGCGCCGCCGCGGCGACGTACCCGAAGTGCTCGATGTCCAGCGCCCTGCGCCCGGCGAGGTAGAACAGGCGCTCCCGCAACTGGGCGGGGCAGGTACGCGCGTTGGGGCAGCGCAGGTCGACGTCGCCCTCCTTCATCGGCCGCAGCGGCGTCCCGCACTCGGGGCACTCCGCCGGCATCACGAACTCCCGCTCGCTGCCGTCCCGCAGGTCGGCGACCGGCCCGAGGATCTCGGGGATGACGTCACCGGCCTTGCGCAGCACCACCGTGTCCCCGATGAGGACGCCCTTGGCCTTGACCACGTCCTGGTTGTGCAGCGTGGCGAACTCGACCTCGGACCCGGCCACCGTGACCGGCTTGACCTGGGCGTACGGCGTCACCCTGCCCGTACGTCCGACACCCACCCGGATGTTGACCAGTCTGGTGTTGACCTCTTCGGGCGCGTACTTGTACGCGATGGCCCAGCGGGGGGCGCGCGAGGTGGTGCCGAGGCGGCCCTGGAGCGGGATCTCGTCGAGCTTGACCACGACCCCGTCGATCTCGTGGGCGACGGAGTGGCGGTTCTCGCCGTAGTACGCGATGAACTCCCGTACGCCCTCCAGGCCGTCGACCACCCTGTTGTGCCCGGAGGTCGGCAGGCCCCAGGTCCTGAGGAGGTCGTACGCCTCGGAGAGCCGGGTCATGCCGTCGAAGCCCTCCAGGGCCCCGATGCCGTGCACCACCATGTGCAGCGGGCGGGTGGCCGTCACCCGGGGGTCCTTCTGGCGCAGTGAACCGGCCGCCGCGTTGCGCGGGTTGGCGAAGGGCTTGTCACCGGCCGCGTTCAGCCGGGCGTTGAGCTCCTGGAACTTCTCCATCGGGAAGTAGACCTCGCCGCGGATCTCCACCAGGTCGGGGACCTTCTCCCCCGTCAGCCGGTCCGGGATCTCGGCGATGGTGCGGACGTTGGGCGTGATGTCCTCGCCGGTGCGGCCGTCCCCACGGGTCGCCGCGCGGGTGAGCCGGCCCCGCTCGTAGGTGAGGTTGACGGCGAGGCCGTCGACCTTCAGCTCGCACAGGAAGTGGTGCTTCTGGGTGCCCAGCTCCCGGCGGATGCGCTCCACCCAGGCGGCGAGGTCGTCGTCGTTGAACGTGTTGTCGAGGGAGAGCATGCGGGAGCGGTGCTCGACGGAGGTGAACTCCGTCTCGTAGGCCCCGGCGACCTTCTGGGTCGGGGAGTCCGGGGTGCGCAGCTCGGGATGCTCCTCCTCCAGCGCCTCCAGTGCGCGCAGCAGGCGGTCGAAGTCCGCGTCGCTGATGACGGGGGCGTCGTTCACGTAGTACCGGAAGCGGTGCTCCTCGATCTGCTCAGCGAGCCTGGCGTGCTTCTCCCGTGCCTCGGCGGGCACGCTCGTCGTCTCCGCTTGCTTGTCGCCGGCCACCGTGTGTCCTCCCGTTACTCTGGGTTGTCCGCGAGGGATCTCGCCGCCCGGACGCAGTGGGCGTAGGCCCTGCGCGCGTACTCCGGGGAGGCCCCCGCGAGTCCGCACGCCGGGGTGATCGTGACCGCCTCCGGGAGAAGCCCCGGCCGCAGCCCCAGCCTGCGCCACAGCGTCCTGACACCCATGACGCTACCCGCAGGGTCGGACAACGGGCCGTCCGTGCCCGGGACGACACCGGCGAACAGCCGGGTACCGCTCTCCACCGCCTCCCCGATCGCCTCGTCGTCACGCTCGGTGAGGAGGGAGAAGTCGAAGGAGACCCCCGCCGCGCCCGTCCGGCGCAGCAGGGCGAACGGGACGTCCGGTGCGCACGAGTGGACGACGACGGGCCCGCCGTCGTGCACCCCGACGACGTCGCGCAGCGTGGCTTCGACGATCTGCCGGTCGACCGCGCGGTGGGTGCGGTAGCCGCTGGCGGACCTGACCTGTCCGCGCAGGACGGCGGTGAGGGAGGGTTCGTCGAGCTGGAGGACGAGCCGCGCGCCGGGCACGCGCCGCCGCACCTCGGCGAGGTGCAGGCGCAGCCCCTCGGCGAGGGAGGCGGCGAGGTCGCGGCAGGCGCCGGGGTCGGAGAGGGCGGCCTCGCCGTTCCTCAGTTCCAGGGCCGCGGCGAGCGTCCAGGGGCCCACCGCCTGCACCTTCAGCGGCCCCTGGTACTCCTGCGTGAACTCCTCCAGCGCGTCGAGGTCCTCGCGCAGCCAGGAGCGGGCCCGCTTGGTGTCCCGGCCCGGGCGGTCCCCGATCCGCCAGCCGCTGGGCTCCACGCGCGCGTACAGCTCGACGAGCAGGCCGGCGGTCCGGCCGATCATGTCCGCGCCGGGCCCGCGGGCGGGCAGTTCGGCCAGGTGCGGGAAGTCCTCGAAACTGCCGGTGACGGTCTTGGCGGCCTCGCGGGCGTCGTGCCCCGGCAGGGAGCCGACGCCGGTGGCGGGACCGAGGGGAAGGTTGTCGTTCACGGGGGAAGCGTACGCAGGCGGCGGCCGGGGGTGTGCCGCCCCCGCCGCCCTTCGCCGTCCCGTCCCAGGGAGGTGGACGGGCCGTCCGTCACCGGCCCGGCCGCACGGTGAGGTCGTTGACCTCCGCGTCGGCCGGCAGGTCCAGGGCCATGAGGATCGTCGTGGCGACCGACTCGGGGTCGATCCACCGGCCCGGGTCGTAGTCCTTGCCCTCCTGCCGGTGGACCTTGGCCTGCATGGGGCTGGCGGTGCGGCCGGGGTAGACGGAGGTGACGCGGACGCCGTTGCCGTGCTCCTCGTGGCGCAGGGAGTTGGCGAGGGCCTTCAGGCCGTGCTTGGAGGCCGCGTACGCCGACCAGTCGGCGTGGGCGTTCAGACCGGCGCCGGAGTTGACGAAGACCACGTGGCCGCGGTGCGCGCGCAGCTGGGGCAGGAAGTGGCGGGTCAGCTCGGCGGGGGCGACCAGGTTGACGTTGAGCTGGTGCCGCCAGGTCTTCGGGGTCAGCTCGCCGACCGGGCCGAGGTCGACGACGCCGGCGATGTGCAGTAGGGAGTCCACCCGGTCCGGGAGCGACTGGTGGGAGAAGGCCCAGCTCAGCCGGTCGGGGTCGGCGAGGTCGCCGACGAGGGTGCGGGCGCCGGGGAACGCGGCCGCCAGTTCCTTCGCCCGGCCCGCGTCGCGCGCGTGCAGCACGAGCTCGTCCCCGCGCGCGTGCAGACGGCGGGCGACGGCCGCGCCGATGCCGGAGCCGGCCCCGGTGATCACATGTGTAGCCATGCCCGCCATGCTCGCATCACCCGGCGGTCACTCCACGCCCAGGCTCTCCTCCAGATGGGCCAGCGCGCCCACCGGCTCCTCCGCGAAGAAGACCAGCTCGGTGAGCGGACGGGGCAGGAACCCCTCGGTCTCCATGCGGCGGAACTGCTCCTTGAGCCCGTCGTAGAAGCCCGCGGTGTTGAGCAGGACCACCGGCTTGTCGGTGTGTCCGTGCTTCTTCAGCTCCAGGATCTCCGTGGCCTCGTCGAGGGTGCCGGTGCCGCCGACCATGATCACCACGGCGTCGGCCTTCTCCAGCAGCAGCCTCTTGCGCTCGGCGAGGTCCTTGGCGACGACCATCTCGTCGACCCCGGTGCGCGCCTTGGCCGCGAGGAACTCCACGGAGACGCCGAGGAGCCGGCCGCCCGCCTCCTCCACACCGTCGGCGACCACCTTCATCAGGCCGACGTCCGAACCGCCCCACACCAGCGTGTGCCCGCCCTTGCCGAGCAGGCGCGCGAAGTCCCGCGCGGGGCGGGTGTAGCGGTCGTCGAGGTCGGCGGCGGAGAGGAAGACACAGATGTTCACGGACCCACCGTACGGGCCCGGTCGGACACCGCGGTCAGCCGCATCCTGGACTGCTTGTGCGGCAGCTCCTCCCAGTCGTCCATGAACCGCGCCGACAGTCCGTGCCGGGCGGCCAGTTCCGTCAGGGTCCGGGTGCGGTAGTAGAAGTCCTCGTGCAGCACGTGGTGTTCCTCGCCCTCGGTGCGGTCGAAGGTGAAGTCGAAGAAGCCGCCGGGTGCGAGCACCCTTCCGACGTGCGCGAAGCACTCCTCGATGACGTGCCGGGGCGAGTGCGAGAAGACGCTGTGCGCGTGCACCACGTCGAAGTGGCCGTCGGGCAGGAAGGCGAACGTCAGGTCGTCGGACAGGGTGAGGTAGGGCATCTTGGCCTGGAGTCCTTCGCGGACCACGGTCTCCTGGGCGGCGAGCAGGATGTCCGGCGAGATGTCGATGCCGTAGTAGTGGCCGGGCTCCAGGTGGTCGATGAACAGACGCCCCGCGCGGAGGTTGCCGCAGCCGATCTCCAGCATCCGGTGGTGCGGCCGCAGCCCGTGCCGCAGCAGGTAGTCGAACTGCATCCGGCCGATCCGCGCCCACTGCTCGCGCGAGGGGTTGTGACCGACCGCCGCCTCGGCGCTGCGGGCCGCGTCGGAGGCCATCACCGCGCGGTAGTAGGCGATGTGGTCGCGGTGCCGCAGCCGCAGCCAGGCGTCGCGCAGCGCGCGCCGGGCGTGCGCGGGCACGCGTCGCGGGTGGCGCAGGGCGTACCGGGCCCGGTGGGCGAGGGTGCCGCGGTTCCTGACGGTGTCCTTCGCTCCCATGGGCGCCTCCTCGGGAAGAACTCCGCTTCAGAGTGCGCTGTAACCGGTGAGTCGGCTACCCGAGGAGGGCGATCGTGACCACAGGCCACCGCATCACCGTCGAACCCAGTGACCGATCCGTGCGCGTGGTGCACGGCGGGCAGGTGCTGGCGGAGAGCACGCGGGCGCTGGTGCTGCGCGAGACGGGCTGTCCGGACCGGTACTACATCCCGCCGGAGGACGTACGGCTCGACCTGCTGACCCCGTCCGGCACCACCACGCACTGCCCGTTCAAGGGCACGGCGTCCTACTGGTCGCTGCCGGACGCGCCGGATCTGGTCTGGGCGTACCGGGAACCGAAGCAGGACGTCGCCCCGATCAAGGGTCACCTGTGTTTCTACGAGGTGGAAGTGGGGTGATCGTGTAGAAGGGTTGCGTCCGCCGGACGCGCCGCCCGCCTCACCGACGAAACCGGCGCCGTGCGGCAGTCTTCTCAGGCATGGACAAGAACACCCTTTCGCACGATGGCACTTACCTCGCGTACGAGAGCGCCGGGCGGGGCCCGGTGGTCGTCCTCGTCAGCGGCGCGATGTCGACGGGCGCCACGGTGGCGCCGCTGGCGGCGCCCCTCTCGGAGCGGTTCCGGGTGGTCGTGTACGACCGCCGGGGCCGGGGTGCCAGCACGGACGCGGGGCCGTACGCGGTGGAGCGGGAGGTCGAGGACCTGGCCGCGGTGATCGAGGCGGTGGGCGGCGGGGCCTCGCTGTACGGCATCTCCTCGGGCGGCGCGCTGGCGCTCAGGGCGGCGGCGAGCGGGCTGCCGGTGCGCCATGTCGCCGTGTACGAGACGCCCTACGCGATGTCCGAGGAGGAGCTGGCGGCACGCGCCCGGTACACCGAGAACCTGACCCGGGCGCTGGCCGAGGGCCGGCGCGGCGACGCGGTCGAGCTCTTCCTGCGGCTGACCGGGCTGGGCGAGGCGACGATCCAGGGGGCCCGGCAGTCCCCGATGTGGGCCGGGATGGAGTCGATCGCGCCGAGCCTGGCGTACGACGACGCCGTCATGGGCGACGGAGGCGTCCCGCGCGAGCTGCTGGCGGAGATCCGCGTGCCGGTGCTGTCCATCGCGGGCGACGCGAGCCCGGGGTGGATGCGTGAGGCCGCGCGGGCGATCGCGGAGTCGGTCCCCCGGGGCACGTACCGCACCCTGGAGGGCCAGACCCACATGGTCGAACCGGATGTCCTGGCGCCGGTGCTGGCGGACTTCTTCGCGCGGTGAGCGACGGCGCCGGGACCCGGGCGCCTCAGGCCACGTCGGCCGTCGCCCGCACCGTCGACGCGATCGTCGCCGAGCCGACCACGCGGGTGCCGTCGTACAGCACGATCGCCTGGCCGGGCGCGACGCCGCGGACGGGCTCGGCGAAGCGCACGCGCAGTTCGCCGTCCACGACCTCCGCCGTCACCTCGGTCTCGCCGCCGTGGGCGCGCAGCTGGGCGGTGTAGGTGCCGGCGCCGGTGGGGGCGGCGCCGCACCAGCGGGGCTTGACCGCGGTGAGGGCGCCGACGTCGAGGGAGGCGGCCGGTCCGACGGTGACCGTGTTGGTGACCGGGGAGATGTCCAGGACGTAGCGGGGCTTGCCGTCGGGGGCGGGGGTGCCGATCCGCAGGCCCTTGCGCTGGCCGATGGTGAAGCCGTACGCGCCCTCGTGGGTGCCGAGCTTCGTGCCGGACTCGTCGACGATGTCGCCCTCGGCCCGGCCGATCCGGTTCGCGAGGAAGCCCTGGGTGTCGCCGTCGGCGATGAAGCAGATGTCGTGCGAGTCGGGCTTCTTGGCCACCGCGAGCCCGCGGCGCTCGGCCTCCGCGCGGATCTCCTCCTTGGTGGTGACCGTGTCACCGAGCGGGAACATCGCGTGGGCGAGCTGGCGGTCGTCGAGCACGCCGAGGACGTAGCTCTGGTCCTTGGCCATGTCGGAGGCGCGGTGCAGTTCGCGGGTGCCGTCCTCGCGCAGGATCACCTGGGCGTAGTGGCCGGTGCAGACGGCGTCGAAGCCGAGCGCGAGCGCCTTGTCGAGCAGCGCGGCGAACTTGATCTTCTCGTTGCAGCGCAGGCACGGGTTGGGGGTGCGGCCGGCCTCGTACTCGGCGACGAAGTCCTCGACGACGTCCTCGCGGAAGCGGTCGGCGAGGTCCCACACGTAGAAGGGGATGCCGATGACGTCGGCGGCGCGGCGGGCGTCGCGCGAGTCCTCGATGGTGCAGCAGCCCCGCGCGCCGGTGCGGAAGGACTGCGGGTTCGCGGAGAGCGCGAGGTGGACGCCGGTCACGTCGTGGCCCGCTTCGGCCGCGCGGGCGGCGGCGACGGCGGAGTCGACTCCGCCGGACATGGCGGCCAGGACGCGGAGGGGGCGGGTGCGCTGCGGGGTGTCAGTCATAGCCCCTCCAGGGTACGGGGCGCGGGAACCACGGTGGCCGGGTAAGCGTTCACGATCACATGGGGGCGAGAAGAGCATCCGAGGACACCGGCCGGCGCATCGGGCGACGGGCCCTGCTCGTGGGCGGGGCGGTGGCCGCGACGGGCACGGCGGTGCTGGCGCGGGACGAGCTGGCGCGCCTGTGGTGGCGCATACCGGGTGTCGAGAAGCCCCGTGAGCAGGGCGTGGTGGACTTCGCGGGCGCCCGCTGGGTGTCGGCCTCGGAGGCCAACTGGCGGCGCGCCGACCGGCCGGACGACTTCGGCATCGACATGGTGATCGTCCATGTCACGCAGGGCAGCTTCGACAGCGCGGTGCGGGCCTTCCAGGACCCGGACCACCAGGCGGCCTCGCACTACATCGTCGGGCAGGACGGGCGCGTGACCCAGATGATCCGCGAGCTGGACGTGGCGTACCACGCGGGGAACCGGGACTACAACGAGCGCAGTGTCGGCATCGAGCACGCGGGCTTCGTGGACCGGCCGCAGGACCTCACGGACGAGATGTACGAGGCGTCCGCGCGGCTCACGGCCCGGATATGCGCCCGCTACGACATACCCGTCGACCGGGAGCACATCATCGGCCACGTGGAGGTCCCGGGCACGGACCACACCGACCCGGGCCCGCACTGGGACTGGGACCGCTATCTGAAGCTGGTCGGCCGGGCCCGCACGACGCAGCGGGCCTGAAGCCGGTCCGCCGGGCCCATGCGGTCCCAGGCCGTACAGCCCAGGTACACGTTCGGCCGGGACCTCGGACGCGCCCCTGCCCGGCTCAGCCCCGCTGTGGCGCCGCCGCGAACTCCTCCGCGCTCGGGAGCAGCTCGGTGATCATCTGCCAGACCTCCTTGGCCTCGACTCGGACCAGTTTGAGCGCGGAGGTGTCGTCCACCTGGCCGGCCAGGAGCGGCTCGGCAGGCAGCTCACGGTGCCAGTAGCCGAGCGGTCCGCAGTCCCACACAGCGAATCCGCGCACCCGCGGGGCTGGGACCCCGTCCTCGTGCCCCTGCCAGGCGGCGGTCATCCGCCAGCTGGCACGCATCCCGGTGATCAGCTTGGCGAGCGTAGTGGCCTGCGGCTTCCTGGTGAGCCCGGAGCCTCTCAGCGCCTCGGCCACCCGGTCGACGCCCTCCTCGGCCGTCAGGCCGTGGAGGCTGTCCAGGGTGTCGAGTCCCGCGTCGAGGACGGCAGTGGTGGCCTCGACCACGGGCGTGGCCACCTCCACGGTGTCCTCGCCCTGGAGATTGACCATGCGCGCCAGCGCCCAGACGAGCATGGTCGGCTCCAGGCGTACGTACTCCGACTCCGGTGAGCCGGGCCAGGACTCGTGGGAGTAGGCATAGCCGTCGCCGATGGTGACGCCGTGGTGGAGGGTGCCATGCGCCCCAAGCGCCTCCACGTGGAGAACGACGACAGGGTCCCGCAGGGTGCTGACCAGCGGGGCCAGCTGAAGGTTGAGGTTCCCCTCCTGGTCCGTCAGGCCGGCCTCGCGCAGTTCACGGTCGGCCTCGGCCAGTTCCGGGGGCACCTCCGACCCTTCGACGCGGTGGCGAAGGGCGGCCAGGTGACTCTCAGCGAGGCGGAACCGGCCCCGGGTGCTGTCGTACGAGGGCATTGCGTGTCGCTTTCGATGGCGGAAGGGATCGGACGGCGATGGCTCAGGCAGTTCACGGGGTCACTGGAAAACCTCCAGCCAGTCCAGCGACCTGTTGAAGAAGGCACGCACGGCGCCGCCCCGGGTGAGGTTGCGGGTGTTGACCCCGACCATCACAGCGGCCAGCGCGAGGTCGGTCCCGTCAGCCGGACCGAGGACGGTGAAGATGGCCTTTTTCCGCGCACCGCTGCCGTGCCGCGTGGTCCGGACCTCCACACCGTCGCGGATCAGGGCGCGGTCACGGTGCCGTCGGCTGGTAGCGAGATAGCGGTACTCCCGTCCGGCGACCCGCATCCGCAGGGCCCGTCCGGATCTGGTCTGCGCCCAGCGGTTGCGCTTCAGGCGTATTCCGGCCCCCCCGACGCTGAGCTGCCCCAGGTGAAGGGAGGGCTTGCGTCCGTGGGCCCAGCCACCGAAGGAGGTGGCGGGCACGGTGTCCCCACTGACCTCGGTGACATGACGGTCACCGTGCCGCTTCGACGGGTAGACCACCTCGATCCGCCCGAACTCCCCTGCCGTTCCCCGGTACCCGAACTTCCAGGTCAGCCGATGGCCTGAACGGTCTTCCCAGTGGTCCAGGGTGTACCTCTGCTGCATGATCCCTTCCCCTCGCGCCGTTCGGCGCGGATGTACCGTGGTCCGGCGTCAGTCGAACGGGTTGAGGGCGCTGCCGAGTTTCTTCGCGCCGTCGGAAATGGCCTCGCCAGCCTTGTCGGCCTTGTCGCCGACCCAGTCCGCGACGTCCTCCCCGGCTGACACGATCTTGTCCGAGTGGTCCCAGATCAGGGTTCCGGCATAGGCGACACCGGTACCGACGGCCAGGCCCAGGGTGACCGGGTTGGGGGCGATCATCGCGGCGGTGAGCGAGGCGTTGAAGGCCGTACCGGTCCAATTGGAGAGGTACTTGGCCTTGTCCTCCTCCCACGCCTTGCCGTGATCCATGGTCGCCAGGTTGGCGACGCCCCACACGGTGGCGCCGGCGGACCCGACGATTCCGACGCCGCGCATCCACCCCGCGGCCCTGGCCGCGTTGGCGAGACCACCCCGTCGGGCGACGGTGAGCAGGTTGGCCTCGGTGGCGGTGGGGAGATAGAAAGCGCCCTTGCGCATGTATCCGGCCAGCATCGCCGCCTCGTCGGAGCCGGCGAGCGCGGCGGTCGGCACCCGGGTCAGCCAGCTGCCGGCCTTGGGAATCCTGGACAGTTCGTGCCAGCGGTCGTTGATCAGCCGGGCGGTGAAGGTACCGGGCGCGTTGAGCACCTTGGAGCTCTTGAAGTACGAGATGAGCGACTTGGTGCCCAGGGCCGCCGTGGTCGACGCCACGAAGAACGCCGACAGATTGGCGGCCCCCTCGATGTACGTCGCGACGGCCTTGCCCAGCTCCTCATTGCCGGTCAGCTGGGTGACGGCGTCGCCCTGGATCCTGACGAGCCAGTCGTCGAGGCTCTCGCCGTCCTTCTTCTTGAGCCAGCCGTCGTCGACCTTGCCGTCGGACGCGGCCGCGTTGGCAACCAACAGGATGTCCGGCGGCAGATCCTTGTTCTTGAGCTGCTCGGGGGTGAACCCGGCCAGCAGCAGTCCGGCCAGCGGATCGCCGTCCTCCAGGCGGGCGTACGCCGCCTTCCTGCGCAGTTCCGGCGCGGTGTCCGAAACCCAGGACCGCATGGGCCGTATCGCGCCCAGTTTGTCCGAAACCCCGAGTCTCGACGCCCGCGTCAGCGCCTCGTCGAGTCTGTCCCCCACTCCTCCCCGCCCGTCGAGCAGTTCGGCCAACTGCTCGACGTCTTGCGGATTTACGACTCTGTTGGGCTTGCCTGTCACGAAGCTCCTTCGGCTGATCAGCGTCGGCTCCTTCCCGAGGGGAAGAGCACAGGCACGACGGACACCGTATCGAGACCGTGATCGAGCTCGGGAGCCGACGGGCTCTAAACCTGGCGGGCTCGTGTCAACGCGTCCAGCAGAGCCTCGCGGTCGTGGGTGGCGATCAGCAGCGCCTCGCCCCGCACCGTCTCGACCACGATCTGCTCCATGCCCAGCGGCACGGACCATCCGCCGCCCACGAGCCGGGGCGGCGGCGTCGCCCGGCTCGCCTGTCGCAGCCGCGTGAGCTCCTCGGGCGACCGCGAGGCCAGGGCCGCGGCGAACTCCGCGTCCGTGGGCTGCTCACTGGCCTCCCGGATCGACTCGGCCGTCAACGAGTCCACCGCGATCGTCTCCCGCCCGACGGTCAACTGCCCGTCACGGAGGCGGATTCGGTGGTAGACGCGCTTGGAGATCGGCACGGCGTTGAGCACCAGCGCGAAGAACGCCGAGAGCCCGAGCATGACGTACCAGAGCGTGCTGTCGTCGGGAAGCAGGACGCTGCCCTGATAGGCGACCCAGCCGGTGAGGACCGCCACGGTGGCGACGGTCCAGCGCCGGGGAAGCTTCTCCCGGTACGCCACCGCCCGCCCGTACGGCGCCGTCGCCGCGTCCGCTCCGGAACCTCGCGCACCCTCCATGACCGCTCCTCTCGGCTCGCACCGGAAATCCGCTCCGGCCAGGCTACCCAGGGCCTACGTCAGCCCCGCCGCCCTGGCCCGTTCCACCGCCGGGCCGATGGCCTTGGCGAGGGCTTCGACGTCGGCCTCCGTGGAGGTGTGGCCGAGGGAGAAGCGGAGGGTACCGCGGGCGAGGTCGGGGTCGGTGCCGGTGGCCAGGAGGACGTGGCTGGGCTGGGCGACGCCGGCGGTGCAGGCGGAGCCGGTGGAGCACTCGATGCCCTGGGCGTCGAGGAGGAGCAGCAGGGAGTCGCCCTCGCAGCCGGGGAAGGTGAAGTGCGCGTTGGCCGGGAGCCGGCCCCCGGGGGCGGGGTCGCCGCCGAGGATCGCGTCCGGGACGGCCTCCCGGACGGCGGTGACCAGGTCGTCGCGCAGTCCGCCGATCTCGCGGGCGAACCACTCCTGCTGCCCGGCGGCGAGCCGTCCGGCGGCCGCGAAGGAGGCGATGGCGGGCACGTCGAGGGTGCCGGAGCGGACGTGGCGCTCCTGGCCGCCGCCGTGCAGCACGGGTACGGGGGTGTGCTCACGGCCCAGGACCAGGGCGCCGATGCCGTACGGGCCGCCGATCTTGTGGCCGGACACGGTCATCGCGGCGAGCCCGGAGGAGGCGAAGTCCACCGGGATCTGGCCGAAGGCCTGGACCGCGTCGGAGTGCAGGGGGACACCGAACTCGGCGGCGACAGCGGCGAGTTCGCGGACCGGCAGGATGGTGCCGATCTCGTTGTTGGCCCACATGACCGTGGCGAGGGCGACGTCGTCGGGGTCGCGGGCGATGGCCTCGCGCAGGGCGTCGGGGTGGACCCGGCCGTGGGAGTCGACCGGCAGGTACTCGACGGTGGCGCCCTCGTGCTCGCCGAGCCAGTGGACGGCGTCGAGGACGGCGTGGTGTTCGACGGGGCTGGCGAGGACCCGGGTGCGGGCCGGGTCCGCGTCCCGGCGGGCCCAGTACAGGCCCTTCACCGCGAGGTTGTCGGCCTCGGTGCCGCCGGAGGTGAGGACCACCTCGCTGGGGCGCGCGCCCAGGGCTTCGGCGAGGGTTTCGCGGGCCTCCTCGACGGTGCGCCGGGCGCGGCGGCCGGCCGCGTGGAGGGAGGAGGCGTTGCCGGTGACGCCCAGGTGCGCGGTGAGTGCCTCGACTGCCTCGGGAAGCATCGGGGTGGTCGCGGCGTGGTCGAGGTAAGCCATGGTGGGGCCGATTCTACGGGGCCCTGTTCACCGGCCACGGATCACGGTCACCCAGGAGGGGGGACCGGCTCACAGGCTCCACGAGATCGTGCGGTCCGCCCCGATGAACGCCGCGAGGACGAGGAGGTCGGCGATGCCGAGCGCGAGCCCGAGGAGGGCCCGGCCGCGCCGGGCGGTGCCCCGTACGAGGGCCACGACCGCCAGCACGACGGCCGCCGGTCCGAGGAAGACGTTGAGGACGAGCAGGCCCAGCAGGCCCAGGACGAAGGAGGCGACGGCCATGCCGTCGGCGTCGTGGATCGCGGTGCGGCGGCCGGCCGGTGCGGTGAGGTGCATGGTGATCGGCTCCCACGGTCGGGACGGTCGGACGGACGGGGGACGGTCTCGCGCAGGTCAGCGCGCCGGGGTGCCGCGCCGGCGGCCGCGGCGCTCGCGCAGGGCGAAGACGCCCAGCCAGACGACGATGACGGCGCCCGCGGCGACGGAGAAGGAGAGCGGCGCGTGGGCAACGGTGCCCAGGGCGACACCCAGCAGCATCAGTGCGGCGACGAGGAACAGCACGGTCGATCCCCCAGGTCTCGGTGAACGGTTGCGATACATCTGTTCACTGACTACCCAGTCCAACGACGTCTACGACTTCCCCCTTTCGGAGAACAGTTGTTGACTGGATGGCATGAGTCACACGGCGGGCGTCCGGCAGGCCCGGAAACAGAGGACCCGGCAGGCGCTGCTCGACGCGGCGCTGGAGCTGCTGGAGGGGCAGAGCCTGAGCAGCCTGGGCCTGCGTGAGGTCACCCGCGCGGTGGGGCTGGCCCCCACCGCCTTCTACCGGCACTTCCGGTCCGTCGAGGAGCTGGGTGTGGCGCTGGTGGAGGAGGCGCTGGGCAGCCTGCACCCGATGATCCGGACGACGGTGTCACCGGCCGTCGGCAGCGAGGAACGCATCGCCCGCGCCGTCGAGCTGATCGCGGGCCATGTGGACGCCCATCCCGCGCACGTCCGGTTCGTCGCCCGGGAGCGGCACGGCGGGGTCCGGCCGGTGCGGGAGGCGATCCGCGGCCAGTTGGCCCGGTTCACGGCGGAGGTCGGGCAGGCGCTGGCGGAGGATCCGGAGTCCGCCGGCTGGAGCGAGGACGACCTGCTGATGCTGGCCCAGCTCCATGTGGACCAGATGCTCGTCACGGCCTCCCTGTTCCTGGAGGCGCCGGCGGACGAGCCGGCGGCGCGGGAGCGGGTGTCCCGGCTGGCGGCCCGGCAGCTGCGGCTGATCGCCATCGGCCGCCGGCACTGGCCGGACCGGGACGGGACGGCCGGGGTCCCGCCCGCGACATGACGACGGCCGCCCCGGGGCGGGGCGGCCGCGGCGGTCACGGAGCAGCCCCGGGCGCGGCGGTCACGGAGCCGGGCCGGGCGCGGCGGTCACGGAGCCGGGCCGGGCGCGGCGCGCCGGGTCAGGTCAGACGGGCGCGCGCCAGCTGGCGGGACTGGGCCACGAGGCGGTCGGCGCTGTCCCAGACCTCGGCGTCCTCCTCCAGGAAGCCGCCGGCGAGGTTGCGGGTGGTGATCGAGACGCGCAGGGGGCCGGGGGCCGGGCGGCAGCGGACGTGGACGGTCAGCTCCACCGTGGGCACCCAGCCGGACAGCCCCAGTTCGAACGCGGTGGGCGGCAGGGCGTCCACCGCGAGGAGCAGCGACAACGGGTCGGGCTCCCGGCCGTCGGCGAGGCCGAACCAGGCCCGCATCTCCCCCTTGCCGGAGGGCTGCCCGAGCGCCCACCCCAGGGTCGACGGGTCGAGCTTGAGCATCAGGCGGTCGGCGATGGCGGAGCTGCCCTCGACGGGGGCCGGTCCGTCCTCGGTTCCGAAGCACTGCTCCATGGGCGGTATCGCGGGCGGTTTCGCCGTCGTACGGACGTCGTCGGGGAGGGCGTCCAGATCGCCGTAGGAGGCGAGGACGCGGATGCGCTCGACCTCCCGGCCCTGCTCGTCGCGCTGGAACAGGGACGCCTGGCCGGTCGACAGGGTCCGCCCGGTGCGCACGGTCTCGGTGCGCACGACCGCCGGGCCCGGCTGCGAGGCGGTCAGGTAGTGCGCGGAGACGGTGAACGGGTCGGGGTGCGGCAGGGCGTCGGCGAGCGCACGGCCCAGGACGGCCAGCAGGTATCCGCCGTTGACGGCGTTGATGATCGTCCAGCCGGCGGAGAGGTCGATGTCGTAGACGCCGGGCTCGCGCCGGGTGACCGCGGTGTCGCGGTCGAACTCACTGGTGCCGAGGGTGGCCCGGGCGGGCAGGGCGGAGGCTGCTTCTGGCATGGCTGAACAGTACAAGAAGATAATACTAAGCGGTAGCTTTGCGCTCTCGCCGTCCGAGGGGCCCGTACGCGCCCGGCCGCACCGTGCGCTACTCCTCCACGACCGTCGAGCGGCGGTGCCACGCGCGGGGCGCCCGCCAGTGGTAGCGCATCGCCAGCAGCCGCAGGACGAAGGCCGTGATCACGGCGGCGCCGCTGGTCAGGGAGTTCAGTGCGTCGTGGCGGATGCACAGCGCGACCATGGCGGCGCCGACGACGGCCGGGACCGCGTACAGGTCGCGGTCCCAGCGCAGCAGCGAGGGCACCTCGTTGGCCAGCACGTCGCGCAGCACCCCGCCGCCGACCGCGGTGGCCAGGCCGAGACAGGCGGAGGCGGTCAGACCGAGGCCGTAGTCGTGCGCCTTGATGGTGCCGACCACGCAGAAGAGGCCGAGGCCCGCCGCGTCGAAGACGTTGACGCCGGTCTGGATGCGCTCCACGTGCGGGTGGAGGAAGAACACCAGGGCCGTGGCGAACAGCGGGGTGACGAAGTAGCCCAGGTCCGTGAAGGCGGCGGGCGGGACCGCGCCGATCACCAGGTCGCGGAAGAGACCACCGCCGAGGGCGGTGACCTCGGCGAGCACGGCGATGCCAAAGACGTCGAAGTTCTTGCGGACGGCCAGCAGGGCGCCGGAGATCGCGAAGACGAAGATGCCGATCAGGTCGAGCGTGTGCAGGACGGACGGACTGAACAGTTGCTGGAGCACCCTTACATTCTCACCCACGCATCAGCCCCCGCCTTGCAAAGCAAGGCGGGGGCTGGAGTGGGCTTACTTGTCCGAGGACTTCCCGGGCGTCTTACCGGTCCCACCGGAGCCCTCCGGCTCCGCGGCGTCGGCGTCGGCGGACCCACCCGCTTCGGCATCGGCGTCGGCGTCAGCGGACTCACCCGAGCCGGCGTCGGAGTCGGAGTCGGCGTCCGCGGAACCCGCCTCGGCCTCCGCAGCCGCCTCGGCCTCCTCCGCATCCGCGGTCGCCGGGGTCTTCGCCGTCCCGGTGGCCTCGGGCGCCCCGCCCGAGACCTCCGCCGCCACCGCCGCCGACGTCTCCGCCGACTCCTCCAGGGCCGTCTCGCCCAGCAGCTCCGAGGCTTCCTTGGCGGCCGTCAGCAGGACGGTGTCCTGCGGGGCCTGGTCCTCGAAGTTCTCCGGGTGGTGGCAGGCCACGCGCTGGCCGGGCCGCAGCTCCAGCAGCGGCGGCTCGGTGGTCCTGCAGATCTCCGTCGCCTTCCAGCACCGCGTGTGGAAGCGGCAGCCGCTCGGCGGGGAGATCGGCGAGGGCACGTCGCCCTGGAGCAGGATGCGCTCGCTCTTGGCGCCCCGGCGCTTGGGGTCCGGGATCGGCACGGCCGACATCAGCGCCTTGGTGTACGGGTGCATCGGCGCCTTGTAGAGCGCGTCGCGGTCCGCCAGCTCGACGATCTTGCCGAGGTACATCACCGCGATCCGGTCCGAGACGTGCCGGACCACCGACAGGTCGTGGGCGATGATGACGTACGTCAGGCCCAGTTCCTGCTGGAGGTCGTCGAGCAGGTTGACGACCTGCGCCTGGATGGAGACGTCCAGCGCGGAGACCGGCTCGTCCGCCACGACCAGCTTGGGGCTGAGCGCGAGCGCGCGGGCGATGCCGATGCGCTGGCGCTGGCCGCCGGAGAACTCGTGCGGATAGCGGTTGTAGTGCTCGGGGTTGAGGCCCACGACCGACAGCAGCCGCTGCACTTCCTTCTTGATGCCGCCCTCGGGCTCGACGCCCTGGAGCTTGAAGGGAGCGCCGACGATGGTGCCGATGGTGTGGCGCGGGTTCAGCGACGAGTACGGGTCCTGGAAGATCATCTGCACGTCGCGGCGCATCGGGCGCATGCCCGCCACCCCGAGGTGCGTGATGTCCTTGCCCTCGAACTCGATGGTGCCGCCGGTCGGCTCCAGCAGCCGGGTGATCAGCCGGCCCATGGTCGACTTGCCGCAGCCCGACTCGCCCACGACGCCCAGGGTCTCGCCGGCCCGGACCTCGAAGTCGAGCCCGTCGACCGCGTGCACCGCGCCGACCTGCCGCTGCAGCAGGCCCTTCTTGATGGGGAAGTGCTTCTGCAGCCCCGTCACCTTGAGCAGGACCTCACCGCCGGAACCCTTGGCGGGGGCGGTGGCGTCACTCGGCGTGGAAACCGTCACGGCTGTGTCCTTGGATTTCTCGCTCACAGCTTCGGCGCAATCTCTTCGGTCCAGATTCGCTCCCGCTGCTCCTCGGACATGTGGCAGGCGGCCCAGTGCCGGCTGCCGACCTCGGTCAGCTCGGGGCGGACGGTGCGGGTGACGTTGTCCTTGGGGACGTCGGCGTACGGGCAGCGCGGGTTGAAGGCGCAGCCGGACGGGATGTTGATCAGCGAGGGCGGGGAGCCCTTGACCGGGATCAGCCGGTCCTGCTGCTCGCGGTCCAGTCGCGGCATCGAGCCGAGCAGGCCCCAGGTGTAGGGGTGGCGGGGCTCGTAGAACACCTTCTCGGCCGGGCCGCGCTCCACGCAGCGGCCGCCGTACATCACCAGGATGTCGTCGGCGAGTTCGGCGACGACGCCCAGGTCGTGGGTGATGACGATGACCGCGGAGCCGAACTCCTTCTGCAGGTCGCGGATCAGGTCCAGGATCTGGGCCTGCACCGTCACGTCGAGCGCGGTGGTCGGCTCGTCGGCGATCAGCAGCTCGGGGTTGTTGACCAGCGACATCGCGATCATCGCGCGCTGGCGCATACCGCCGGAGAACTCGTGCGGGTAGTTGTCGACCCGCTTGTCCGGCTGCGGGATGCCGACCCGGTCGAGCATCTCGACGGCCCGCCGGCGCGCGGTCTTCTTGTCGACGTCGTGGTGGATCCGGTAGGCCTCCACGATCTGCTGGCCGATCGTGTAGTACGGGTGCAGCGCGGACAGCGGATCCTGGAAGATCATCGCCATCTCGCGCCCGCGCAGCCGGCGCACGTGGTCGGGGTCGGCGGAGAGCAGCTCGGTGCCGTCCAGCCAGATCTCGCCGGAGATCCGCGCCTTGCGCTTGCCGTACTGGCCGGCGGTGTGCAGGCCCATGATGCCCAGCGAGGTGACGGACTTGCCGGAGCCGGACTCGCCGACGATGCCGAGGGTCTTGCCCTTCTCCAGCTTGAAGCTCAGCCCGTCGACGGACTTCACCAGGCCGTCGTCGGTCGGGAAGTGCACCTTGAGGTCACGGACCTCCAGGAAGGAGGTGGGGGCCGGCGAGCCGTCGGTGGGCTCGCCGACGGCCGTGCCGGTCTTGGTCGGTTCGGTCATGCGAGCCTCACTCGGGGGTCGATCACGGCGTACAGGATGTCCACCACGAGGTTGGCGATGAGCACCGCGAGAGAAGTGATCAGGACGACGCCCAGGATGAAGGGCAGGTCCTGGTTCCTGATCGCGTCCAGCACCTTCTGGCCGAGGCCGGGAAGGCTGAACGTGGTCTCGGTCAGGATCGCGCCGCCCATCAGGGCGCCGATGTCCATGCCGAGCATGGTCAGGATCGGCGTCATCGTCGACCGCATGGCGTGCTTGCGGATGACGACCTGTTCCTTGAGGCCCTTGGCGCGCGCGGTGCGGATGTAGTCCTCGCCGAGGATCTCCAGCATGGTCGCGCGGGTGATCCGGGCGTACATCGCGGCGTACAGGAAGGCCAGGGTGATCCAGGGCAGGATCATGCCGCCGATCCAGCCGCTGAAGCTGTCCTCCAGGGGTACGAACTCGGCGTCGAGCCAGCCCAGTCCGTGGGAGAACAGCGCCAGGCTGATCAGGCCGGTGAAGTAGATGGGGAGGGAGACACCCGCGAGGGCGACGACCATCGCACCGCGGTCCCACAGGCTGCCCCGCTTGAGCGCGGAGAGGACGCCCGCGGCCAGACCGAAGATCAGCCACAGGATGGCCGCACCGAGCGCGAGAGCCAGGGTCACCGGGAAACGCTCGGTCAGCACCGGCCACACGGCCTGTTCGCTGCGGAAGGAGTAGCCGAAGCACGGCGCGGCACACTGGGTGACGTCACCGCCGCCCGCGTAGGTGCGGCCCACGAAGATTCCCTTGAAGAACTCCCAGGCCTGGACGAAGATCGGGTCGTCGAGCCCGAGCTTCTGCCGCACCCCCTCGACGGCCGCGGGGTCGGCCTGCTTGCCCACGAAGCTCGTGGCGATGTCGACGCCCGCCCACTTGGGGACGAGGAAGAAGATGCCGAAGACCACCAGGATGATGACCACGAGCATCACTGCGGCGGCGAACAGCCGCCTGATGAGGTAAGCGAGCACAGCTAACGGCCCGCCGCGGAGCGCGGGCCACCGGAGGTCGTCCGGTGGCCCGCGCTCACGCCGCGCCGGCCTTCACCTGCCTTTCGTGCCGTACGGCGGGTGTGCCGGTTACTTCGTGGACTTCAGGCCGAGGTTGACGAAGTCGTACATCCCGCTGTAGCCGTCGGAGGTGTACACGT
Source organism: Streptomyces capillispiralis (assembly GCF_007829875.1). Classification (NCBI taxonomy): domain Bacteria; kingdom Bacillati; phylum Actinomycetota; class Actinomycetes; order Kitasatosporales; family Streptomycetaceae; genus Streptomyces; species Streptomyces capillispiralis. The sequence continues at coordinate 2,499,407 of NZ_VIWV01000001.1, forward strand.
TCGCCAGTCGGCTGCCGCGCCAGTTGAGGAACTTCTCGAAGACGAAGGGCAGGTAGTAGCCGCCCTCCATCACCTTGTGGTTGATCTCCGTGGCGATCTTGGCCTTGCCGGCGTCGTCCAGCGTGTTGACGTAGTCCTCGAACAGGCCGTCGATGGCCTTGTCCTTGATGAGCGCGTAGTTGTTGTTACCGCTCTCGAGGATGTAGTCGCTGTGCCACAGCGGCAGACCGTAGCCCTGGACGGACGGGAAGTCCGGGCCCCAGCCCATGATGATGATGCCGTAGTTCTTCTTGATCACGTTCGCGGGGCTGCCGATGATGCCGGCGGTCTGCGAGCCGTCGTACTGGTCGATGTCGACGATGATGCCGACCTTCTTCAGCGACGCCTGGAGCGACTCGGCGGTGGCCACCTCGACCGGCTTGTTGTTGCGGACCGCGATCGTGGTCTTGAAGCCGTTGGGCTTGCCGCAGGCCTTGAGCTCTTCCTTGGCCTTGGCGATGTTGCCCTTCTTGTTGGCACCCGCCATCTCGTACGGGTCGTACTTCTGGCCCTCGGCGCCCGGGACGGACGGCGGCAGCATGTTGGTGCCGATCTCGCCACCGGCCACCGGGCCGCCGCGCGCGGTCTGCAGGGAGACGTGGTCGGCCCCGTAGAGCACGGCCTTGCGGCAGTGGATGTTGTCGAACGGCTTCACGCTCTGCGGGAAGACCGCGTAGCGGATGTAGCCGGAGACCGGGTTGTCCAGGTTGCCCTTGTGCTCCTGAAGGGCGGTGGTGCGGCCCTGCGGCGACAGACCGGTCTGGGCGAGGTCCAGGTCGTAGTCACCGGCGATCAGACGGGCGTCGAGCTCGTTGGCGTTCGTGAAGAACTTGATCGTGATCTTGTCCGGGTACGCCTTGCGGACCGGGTCCGACTCCTGCTTCCACTCGGTGTTGCGGACCAGGGTGAGGTCCTTGCCGGGGCTGTAGGACTCGAACTTGTACGGGCCCGAGGAGAACGGGTGCAGACCGTACTTGGACTTGGTGTCCTTGTCCTGGCGGACCGGGGAGGCGGAGGTGAGCGCCAGCATCTCCTCGAAGTCCGAGTTGGCCTTCGGGAGCTTGAAGACGATGGTCTTGTCGTCCGGCGTCTCGATGGCCTTCAGGCCGAGCTTGTCCTTGGACTTGTCCTTGTACGGGCCCTGGTACTCGCCCTTGGGGTCGAGCACCTCCTTGAGGTACGTCGGACCGCCGGACAGCACGTCCTGCGCCCAGACGCGCTCGATGCCGTACTTGATGTCCTTGGAGGTGATCGGCTTGCCGTCCTCCCAGGTGATCCCGTCACGCAGGGTGTACGTGTAGGTCTTGCCGTCGTCCGTGACCTTCGCGGTGGAGGTCGCGAGGTCCGGCACCACGCCGGCGCCGGCCTCGCCCGGCTCCGTGGCGTTGGTGACGAGCTGACGGGAGTAGTAGCGGGAGAAGTTCCACATGAAGCCGTAGTAGCCGCGCGTGGTGTCCCACGAGTCGGCGTCCTGCGCGCTCGCGAACTTCAGCGTGCCGCCCTTCTTGGCCTGGTCGGCCTGGGCGACCTTGTTGTTCGCCGCGTCGAAGCCGGCGGCGCTGCCCTTCGAGCCGCCGTCGCTGTCGCTGCCGCCGCCGCCGCACGCCGCGGTGGTCAACAGCGCGGCGACCACTGCGGCAGCGGCCATGGCCTGCTTGCGCCGCCCTGAGGTGCGTTGGGTAGTCACGATCTCGGATCCTCCGGATTAGATGAGAGACCCCGTGCAGGTGCCACGGGTCGCGTTGCGGTACGGCGGTTCAGCGGGAGGCCTTCGGGTCCAGCGCGTCACGCACGCCGTCACCGAAGAGGTTGAAGGCAAGAACGGTGATGAAGATCGCCACACCCGGGATCACCATGTACATGGGATCCGACTTGTAGTAGTCGATCGCGCTCGAGAGCATCTGCCCCCAGGAGGCCGTGGGCGGCTTGACGCCCACACCCAGGAAGCTCAGCGCCGCTTCGGTGAGGATGTTGGTGGGGATCATCATCGTCGTGTAGACGATGATCGGCGCGACCAGGTTGGGCAGCAGCTCCTTGAACAGGATGTAGAGCCGCCCGGCGCCCAGCGAGCGGGCCGCCTCGACGTACTCCCGTTCGCGCATGGAGAGCGTCTGACCGCGCACCACGCGCCCGATGTAGGGCCAGCCGAAGAAGCCGATGACGAGGATCATCACGAACAGGCGCACGCCGGTGCCGGACAGGCCCAGCATGTTGTTCGGCATGACGGAGACCAGCGCGATGATGAACAGCAGCTGCGGGAAGGCCAGCAGGCCGTCCATGACCCGGCTGATGAGCGAGTCCACCCAGCCGCCGAAGAAGCCGGCGAGGATGCCCAGGACGGTGCCGACGATCACGGCGACGACGGCCGACAGGAAGCCGACGAGCAGCGAGATGCGGGCGCCGTAGACGATGCGGGCGAAGATGTCGCGGCCGTTGACCGGCTCCACGCCGAGCAGGTGCTCTCCGCTGATGCCGCCGAGGGAGCCGACGGGGGTTCCGAAGAGCGGGTCGATCAGGTCCTCGTGGTGCGTCTCGGGGTCCTGGCCGACGAGGGCGGTGATCACGGGGGCCAGCAGCGCGACGGCGATGAGCAGCAGCACCACGGCGCCGCCCGCGAGGGCCAGTTTGTCCCGTTTCAAGCGCTCCCAGGCGATCCGGCCCAGGGAACGTCCCTGCACCGCCTTGGCCTCGGTGCCGGCAACCGCCGCTTCCTCGGCCGCGCTCGGGGCCGTTTCGGCGGTCGGCTCGTGCAATGGTGCCGTCATCTGGCAGGGACCCCTCTCAACCGGCGGTGACCGGCCCGGACTTGCCGCTGTAGCGGCGTCATCACTCTGTCGTACAAAAGGGCGAACGCCCCTGGTGCGGGAGTCTTCAACGCTTCGGCGCCGCCTTGCCAGACTTGGCGATGAATGGATGCGTAAACGTGATGCTGTCTGGGGGGTTCCGTTATGCGGACGGCGGGTAACGAGGGTCGGACGCGGGCAAGTTGGGACATTGTTCGCAAGATGGGATCTTACGCCTGCTTCTACGCGCGAAGAACCCCGGCCCCCTCCGTGGAGGCGGAAGCCGGATGCGCCTCAGTAGCGGCCCGGCGCGGGCGGGTAGCCGTACCCCGCCGCGGGGGCGGTCGCGGGGGCCGGCGCGTGGGCCTCGCGGTCGTAGAACGGGCGGGCGTTGGCGCGCAGCCACATCGCGACCGGGTCGTGCTCGTCGGACATGGCGACGGTCGACACCGGCAGCCCGTCCGGGACCGCGCCGAGGGACTGCCGCATCATCGCGCGCACCGCGTCCACGGCGGGCGGGGAGGTGTCGTACACGTCCAGCCCGATGGCGAGGTACGGGGCGCCCAGCGCGGGCTGCACCCAGGCGCGGCGCAGCGCGCGGACGGCCGGGGTGCGGTGGGCGTTCTGCGCGAGGAGGGCGTAGAACTGCGGGATCTCGATGGCCGGTTCGGACAGCCGCAGCGGTCCGGCGGGCTGGCGGTCCAGGCCGCTCGCGATCCGGCGCAGGTCCAGCCAGGGGATGCCGAGGCCGCCGCCGGGGGCGTGCGGGTTGAGCCAGAGCCCGTAGCGGTCGGGGTAGAGCGCGCGGGCCACTTCGAGCCCGTCGACCAGTTCGTACGACCGGTTCCAGCCGCTGGCCGACAGCTCCTGGGCGGAGGTGACGCAGGGCGCGTAGCCGAAGCCGTCGACCTCCATGTTCCCGTACTGGGCGTCCGGGGAGCCCGCCTGGCCGTGCCACAGCAGCATCCAGACCTGGCCGGACGAGGGGGTCGCGAGAGCGCGCAGCAACGCCTCGTAGGCGTCGTAACGCCCGGGCGTCACCTGGCGCAGCATGTGCTCGACCTGCCCGGCCGCCGCGGTGCCAGCGCTCACTTGTATCGCCCCTCCGTACAACCCCAGCCGGCCAATGAACCTAGCTTAAGCCGACCGCGCCCGGGCAGCCGCTGCGCGTGCGCGGCGCGGCCGCCCGGGCGCGGGTCACGGCTGGTGTTGGTAGAAGGGCCGGACGCGGGTGCGCATCCAGTCGCCGACCGGGTCCTGGGCCACGTCCAGGAGGACCAGGTTGACCGGCCACCGCACCGGCGCGCGGCCCAGCGCGCGGCCGAGCGCGTCCATCGGCAGGGCGCGCGCGTCGCCCTGCCACTCGGCGAGCTCCACCCCGACGAAGAGCACGGGCTCGGCCGTCTCGATCGCCGCCAGGCAGCGGCGGGCGCTGGTCACCACGGCGAGGGACGCGAACTCCTCCGAGGCCGCGGTGAGGAAGTCCACCGGGTCGTCCTGCCAGTCGGGCTCGAACAGCCGGACCCGGCCACCGGCGGCCGAACCGTCCAGTGGGGTGCGCCCGGCCCGGCACAGCTCCGCCACGGCCGCCGGCGGCAGCGGGATGCCGACCACGCCACCGGGGTTCACCGCGATCCCGGCCTGCGGCGGCAGACCGCGGGCGAACTCCACGGCGGGCGCGATGGTGTACGACATGTGGGAGCCGACGACCTGGCGGAACTGCTCCTCGGAGCTGAACACCGGGACGTAGGCCTGGCCGTCGAGCTCCATGGTGGGCAGGTCGAGCGGGCCGCTGTCCGGGCCGCCGCCGTTCGGCAGCGGTATCCAGACGAAGCTGCGGCCCAGCACCTCGACGATCCTGCCCCCTGCCGAGGGGACGCCGAGGGAGGCGGAGAGCACCTCCTCCAGCTCGTTGCCGGGCCATCCACCGTGCGGATGGGGATGCGCCTGCGCCGGGAAGTCCGCCGGGAAGTCCATCTGCCTACCACCTGCCTGGAACCACTGCTGTGGCTGGAAAGGCTAACCGCTGCCGGGGGCTCCGCGCCGGGGCCGGTCAGGCCGCGAAGCCGATGCGGCGGAGCGTGTCGGCCGCGTCCCGGTCGATCAGGACCGCCGAACCGCAGCCGGCCGGGACCTCCCCGCGCTCCACGGCGCGCAGCAGCCGGTCGCCGGCCGCGCGGTGGCGCAGGAACGCGTACCGGGAGACCCCGCGCCCGCGCTCGCGCTGGCCGGCCAGCGCCTCCTGCGGTGTGACGTCGAGCAGCAGCAGGTGCAGGGCGGCGCCCCTGCGTCGGGCCTCGCGGGCCAGCCAGCGGCGCACCCAGGCCTGCGTCCCGCAGTCGTGGACGACGATGCCCCCGCCGGCCCGCAGCGCCCGGCGCAGCCCGGCGTAGTGCGCGAGGCGGACCAGCGGGCGGTACACCCCGTACGGCAGGAAGTGCGGCATGCGGCGCTCCCAGCGGTCCCGGGTGTTCTGCGAGTCGATGCCGACGCCGCGCACCGCGCGCCGCATCAGCGTGGACTTGCCGCTGCCGGGCAGTCCGGTGACCACGACGAGGTCCCGGGGCCCGAAGAGCAGGGCGCGCGGGCTGCGGCCGGCCCGGGCGCGCAGATCGCGGACGACGGGCGCCGGCAGCGCGCCGCGGGCCCCCCGGACCTGAGCGGCCGGCTGCTGGGGCAGCGCGACCCCCGTGGTGGTGGCGCACGCCGTGGTCCTGTTCACCGTGATCGTCCTCCCCTGGGGCCAGGTACGAGTCCCAATCCCCACCGAGTGTAAAGAAAAGGTAATGCCGGGCGCCTCTCGATTCCGTCCGTTTCGTGAAACAGGCCTGTCACAGCCTGCTGTGACCGTGCCCGTACGCCGTGTGCACCCCAGAGAAAGGGTCCCCCTGCCGCACCCCCGCGATGCGTGCAATGATGTGCGCGCCAACTGCATACCGGCCGTTTGAATCCGCGCGGGAGAGTCCCCGGCACCGTTTGCCGCCGGGGCGCCGAAGGAGCAAGTCCCTCCCTTGAATCTCTCAGGCCCCGTTACCGCGCGGGCGAGGCACATCTGAAAAGCGGGCCGCCGCAGCCGTGCTGCGTCGGCTCCACCCAAGGTGCAAGCCATGAGCCCTCCCCTGCGCGGGTGGTCATGGCGAACCTCTCAGGTTCCGATGACAGATGGGGAGGAACCGCCCTCGCCTTCCCCCACGCTCGGACGCACTCGCGCGGGAGGGACCCCATCGCCTTGGGAGACGACCGATGAGCAGTACCGAACCCCGCCGGACCGCGCTCGATGCCCTGCATCGCTCGCTCGGCGCGACGATGACCGACTTCGCCGGCTGGGACATGCCCCTGCGCTACGGCTCCGAGCGCGACGAGCACAACGCCGTGCGCACGCGGGCCGGCCTGTTCGACCTCTCGCACATGGGCGAGATCACGGTCACCGGCCCGCGGGCCGCCGCCCTCCTCGACTTCGCCCTGGTGGGCAACATCGGCGGGGTGAAGCCCGGTCGTGCCCGCTACACCATGATCTGCCGCGAGGACGGCGGCATCCTGGACGACCTGATCGTCTACCGGCTCGGCGAGACCGAGTACATGGTCGTGGCCAACGCCTCCAACGCCCAGGTGGTGCTGGACGCGCTGGTGGAGCGCTCGGCCGGCTTCGACGCCGAGGTGCGCGACGACCGGGACGCGTACGCGCTGCTCGCCGTCCAGGGCCCCGAGTCCCCCGGCATCCTGAAGTCCCTCACCGACGCCGACCTCGACGGCCTGAAGTACTACGCCGGCCTGCCCGGCACCGTCGCCGGCGTCCCCGCGCTCATCGCCCGCACCGGCTACACCGGCGAGGACGGCTTCGAGCTGTTCGTGAAGCCGGAGCACGCGGTGGAACTGTGGCAGGCGCTGACCAAGGCGGGCGAGGGCGCGGGCCTGGTCCCGTGCGGTCTCTCCTGCCGGGACACGCTGCGCCTGGAGGCGGGCATGCCGCTGTACGGGCACGAGCTGACCACCTCGCTGACGCCCTTCGACGCCGGTCTGGGCCGGGTGGTGAAGTTCGAGAAGGAGGGCGACTTCGTGGGCCGCGCGGCGCTGGCCGAGGCCGCCGAGCGCGCCGCGGCCGAACCGCCCCGGGTCCTGGTCGGCCTGGTCGCCGAGGGCCGCCGGGTCCCGCGCGCCGGGTACCCGGTCGTCGCGGGCGGCGAGGTGATCGGCGAGGTCACCTCCGGCGCCCCCTCCCCGACGCTGGGCAAGCCGATCGCGATGGCCTACGTGGACGCCGCGCACGCGGCGCCGGGCACCGAGGGCGTCGGCGTGGACATCCGCGGCAGCCACGAGCCGTACGAGGTCGTGGCGCTGCCGTTCTACAAGCGGCAGAAGTGACACCGTCGTAGCGTTTCCGGACCGCCGCAGGGTCTGCGGCCGGGTACGTCGTACCTGGTCACAGGTGTGTTCCGCGGCCCCCTCCGTCATCAGCAGTCCCCCGCGTACAGGAGAATTCCAGCCATGAGCAACCCCCAGCAGCTGCGTTACAGCAAGGAGCACGAGTGGCTGTCGGCCGCCGAGGACGGCGTGTCGACGGTCGGCATCACGGAGCACGCGGCCAACGCGCTCGGCGACGTGGTCTTCGTCCAGCTCCCCGAGGTCGGTGACGACGTGACCGCGGGCGAGACCTGCGGCGAGCTGGAGTCGACCAAGTCGGTCAGCGACCTGTACTCCCCGGTCTCCGGTGAGATCACCGAGGTCAACGAGGACGTCGTGAACGACCCGTCCCTGGTGAACTCGGCCCCCTTCGAGGGCGGCTGGCTGTTCAAGGTGCGCGTCACCGACGAGCCGGCCGACCTGCTGACCGCCGCCGAGTACGACGCCCACATCACGGGCTGAGGAGCCGTAGCCGCATGTCGCTTCTGAACACGCCCCTGCACGAGCTCGACCCGGCGGTCGCCGCCGCGGTCGACGCCGAGCTGCACCGCCAGCAGTCCACCCTCGAGATGATCGCCTCGGAGAACTTCGCCCCGGTCGCGGTCATGGAGGCCCAGGGCTCGGTCCTCACCAACAAGTACGCCGAGGGCTACCCCGGCCGCCGCTACTACGGCGGCTGCGAGCACGTCGACGTGATCGAGCAGATCGCCATCGACCGGGTCAAGGAGCTCTTCGGCGCCGAGCACGCCAACGTGCAGCCGCACTCCGGCGCGCAGGCCAACGCCGCCGCGATGTTCGCGCTGCTCAAGCCCGGCGACACCATCATGGGCCTGAACCTGGCGCACGGCGGGCACCTGACCCACGGCATGAAGATCAACTTCTCCGGCAAGCTCTACGACGTGGTCGCGTACCACGTGGGTGACGACGGCCAGGTCGACATGGCCGAGGTCGAGCGCCTCGCCAAGGAGAGCAAGCCGAAGCTGATCGTCGCCGGCTGGTCGGCGTACCCGCGGCAGCTGGACTTCGCCGCGTTCCGCCGGATTGCGGACGAGGTCGGCGCCTACCTCATGGTCGACATGGCGCACTTCGCCGGTCTGGTGGCCGCGGGCCTGCACCCGAACCCGGTGCCGCACGCCCACGTCGTGACGACCACCACGCACAAGACCCTCGGCGGTCCGCGCGGCGGTGTGATCCTCTCCACGGCCGAGCTGGCCAAGAAGATCAACTCGGCGGTCTTCCCCGGCCAGCAGGGCGGCCCGCTGGAGCACGTGATCGCCGCCAAGGCGGTCGCCTTCAAGGTGTGCGCCACCGAGGACTTCAAGGAGCGCCAGCGCCGCACCCTGGAGGGCGCCCGCATCCTGGCCGAGCGCCTGGTCCAGGACGACGTCAAGGCGGTCGGCGTGGACGTGCTGTCCGGCGGCACCGACGTGCACCTGGTCCTGGTCGACCTGCGCGACTCGGAGCTGGACGGGCAGCAGGCCGAGGACCGGCTCCACGAGGTCGGCATCACCGTCAACCGCAACGCGATCCCGAACGACCCGCGCCCGCCGATGGTCACCTCGGGTCTGCGCATCGGCACGCCCGCCCTGGCCACCCGCGGCTTCACCGCCGAGGACTTCGCCGAGGTCGCGGACGTGATCGCCGAGACGCTCAAGCCGTCGTACGACGTCGAGGCCCTCCGGGCACGGGTGACCGCTCTCGCCGGGAAGCACCCGCTGTACCCCGGTCTGAAGTAATTCCGTACCCTTTCGTTCGTACGGACATCCGGGGCATCGCGCACACTGGGTCAGTGGGCGCGGTGCCCCGTTCCGTGCCGCGCGCCTCGCGCGCCCTTCCCGTACCACCCCCTTTCCGGCGGACAGCGCCGTCCGTCACACGCTTAGGAGTCCTCCCGTGGCCATCTCGGTCTTCGACCTGTTCTCGATCGGCATCGGCCCGTCCAGCTCGCACACGGTCGGCCCGATGCGGGCGGCCCGGATGTTCGCCCGGCGGCTGCGCAACGAGGAGCTGCTGGACTCGGTCGCCTCGGTCCGGGCCGAGCTGTACGGCTCGCTGGGCGCCACCGGCCACGGCCACGGCACGCCCAAGGCGGTGCTGCTGGGCCTGGAGGGCGACTCGCCGCGCACGGTGGACGTGGAGTCGGCCGACGAGCGGGTGGAGAAGATCAAGGACGGCGGCCGGATCCGTCTGCTCGGCGAGCGCGAGATCCCGTTCTCCTTCGACGACGACATGGTGCTGCACCGCCGCAAGGCGCTCCCGTACCACGCCAACGGCATGACCCTGTGGGCCCACGACGCGGCGGGCACGGAGCTGCTGTCGAAGACGTACTACTCGGTCGGCGGCGGGTTCGTCGTGGACGAGGACGCGGTGGGCGCGGACCGCATCAAGCTCGACGACACGGTCCTGAAGTACCCCTTCCGCACGGGTGACGAGCTGCTGCGGCTCACCGAGGAGACCGGCCTGTCGATCTCCGCGCTGATGCTGGAGAACGAGCGCGCCTGGCGGAGCGAGGAGGAGATCCGCGCGGGCCTGCTGGAGATCTGGCGGGTGATGCAGGCGTGCGTGGCGCGCGGCATGTCCCGCGAGGGCATCCTGCCGGGCGGTCTGAAGGTGCGCCGCCGCGCCGCGAACACCGCGCGCAAGCTGCGCTCCGAGGGCGACCCGCAGGCCCTGGCCATGGAGTGGATCACTCTCTACGCGATGGCCGTGAACGAGGAGAACGCGGCCGGCGGCCGGGTCGTCACGGCGCCGACGAACGGCGCGGCCGGCATCATCCCGGCGGTCCTGCACTACTACGTCAACTTCGTCCCCGGCGCCGACGAGGAGGGCGTGGTCCGCTTCCTGCTGGCCGCCGGCGCGATCGGCATGCTGTTCAAGGAGAACGCCTCCATCTCCGGCGCCGAGGTCGGCTGCCAGGGCGAGGTCGGTTCCGCCTGCTCGATGGCGGCGGGCGCGCTCGCCGAGGTGCTGGGCGGCTCCCCGGAGCAGGTGGAGAACGCCGCGGAGATCGGCATGGAGCACAACCTGGGCCTGACCTGCGATCCCGTGGGCGGCCTGGTGCAGATTCCGTGCATCGAGCGCAACGGCATGGCCGCGGTGAAGGCGGTCACGGCGGCGCGGATGGCGATGCGCGGCGACGGCTCGCACAAGGTGTCCCTGGACAAGGTCATCAAGACGATGAAGGACACCGGCGCGGACATGTCGGTCAAGTACAAGGAGACGGCGCGGGGCGGGCTGGCGGTCAACATCATCGAGTGCTGACGGGCGGGGCCGGCCGGGAGCGGGGCGCGCGCCGACGCGTGGAGGGCGGCCCGGTGGGGAATGAACCAGTCAACTCCCCACTCCCTCAGGCGCGTCAGGGAGCCTGCATGCTGCGTGGCATCGATGTGAGCGCGTACCAGTCCTCCTCGTACGACACCGACGGGCTGTCCTTCGTCTTCGTCAAGGCGACGGAGGGCCGTTCCTACACCAACCCCAAGCTCTCCGCCCAGACGGAGACGGCCCGTGACGCCGGCCTGGTGGTCGGCTTCTACCACTTCCTCTGGCCGGGCAACCTCACGGCTCAGGCGGAGTACTTCGTGCGCAAGGCCCCCGAGCGGCGGGGCGACATCCTCGCCGTCGACTGGGAGACCACCGGCGAGGGCACCCGTGCGAGCAACTCCGAGAAGGACCGCTTCATCCGCAAGGTGAAGGAACTGCGGCCGCACCACCGCGTGGTCCTCTACTGCAACCGGCACTTCTGGCTGAACGTCGACACCACGTCCTACGCGGGCGACGGCCTCTGGATCGCCGACTACGTCACCGCGGGCAAGCCCCGCATCAAGGCCGCGTGGCGTTTCCACCAGTACACCGACGACCCGCTGGACAAGAACGTGGCCGACTTCTCCAGCAGGTCGGCGTTGCGGGAGTGGGCGGGGGCCTAGCTAGCCGCGGAAGTCCGGGGTGCGTTCCGGGGAGGCTTCGGCCAGGGCCTTGGTGACGGCTTCGGTGCCCGCTCGCAGGGCGTAGACCGGGGTGCCGGGCTGCTGGCGCCAGGAGTCGTCGATGCCGCCCGCGTCGACCGTGTCGAAGCCGAGTTCGTCGATCAGGGCGCGGACCGTGCGCTTGGCCGCCTCGTCGTCGCCGGCGACGGGGAGGGCCAGCCGGTCGGGGTCGCCGGCCGGGCGGTGGCGGTCCAGGATGTCCTGGGCGTAGGTGCCGTTGAAGGCCTTGATCACCGGGTGGCCGAGCCGGTGTTCGGTCCAGCGGCTCTCGGTGAGGCCCTCGTCCTCGATGGCGGCGATCCTGCCGTCGCGCTGCCGCGGGTAGTAGTTGCCGGTGTCGATGACGGCCACGCCCCGCGCGGCCTGGTCGAACAGGCCGGACGGCAGGTCCGCCACGGCCTTCAGCGGGATGGTCACCACCACGACCTCGGCGTCGCGGGCCGCGTCCTCGGCCTTGACCGGGGTCGCGCCGGTCTCCTCGGCCAGAGCGGTGAGGGTGTGCGGGCCGCGGGAGTTGGCGACGGAGACGTCGTGCCCGAGGGCGGTGAGCCGCCGGGTCAGGTTCCCGCCGATGTTTCCGGCGCCGATGATGCCGATCCTCATGTCCGACTCGCCTCGCCCTTCCGGGGGTCGATGTCCGTTCGGTTCCTTGGCGGAACCACTGTGTACGGCACCAACCTCCCGGGCGGGCGGGCTATTCCGGACCTACTTGTCCAGCTGGGCCCAGAACTCGTCGAACGACAGCAGCTTGTCGCCGTTCAGGTCGCGGGACTTGATCACGGCCTCGGCGACCGCCTCGGTGACGTTCCAGTCGCCGCCCTGGGCCAGAGCGGTCTTGAACTCGGCAGCGGTGATGAATCCGTCCCCGTCCGTATCGATCCGCTCGAACTGCTTGCGCGCTTCCTCGATGTCCGCCACCGGTCCGCCCCTCATCTCGTACTTTGCCGTCATGCTGACGCCGGTCAGATTATCGGGCCACGGAGGACTCCCGTGCGGCGGCCACCCGCCCGGACTCCTTCTCGTGCCCGGAGGGGGTTTCGGCCGGATACACCGTGCGGCGCGTCAGCGGTCCGCGACGCGCATCTCGAACCAGGTGGTCTTGCCCCGGGGCAGCAGGTCGACGCCCCAGCGGTCGGCGAGTTCGTCGACGAGGAAGAGACCGCGGCCGCTGACGTCCATCTCCTGGACCGGCATCAGACAGGGCAGTCCGCGGGAGGGGTCGCGCACCTCGACCCGGATCCAGCCGCGCCGTTGGCGCATACGGAGGCCGAAGACACGGGCGCCGGTGTGGCGGACCGCGTTGCCGACGAGTTCGGAGACGAGGAGGACGGCGTCCTCGGTGGTCCCCGCGGTGAGGCCCCAGTGACGCAGGATGACGACCTGGACCAGCCGGCGGGCGGTGGCGGCGGACTCGGGCCGGGACGGGAGCGGAACTTCCGCATCCGCCGGGTTGCCGTACAACTCCAGCGCCTTGAGACCGTGTTCGTCCTCGACCGTCGGCGACCAGCGCGACGCGGTCGCACGTCCGTCTCCCCGCGGCTGTTCCATGCCCTCCAGCCCCGCCATACCCCCATCATGGCCGCCCACGGGGCCCTCCGTGGCCGTTCCGGGGGAATACGCCCCCCGTGCGCCCCCACCCACCACCCGTCCGGAGGCATATGCCGATGGCACTGCGGAGTCGCTGAAACCCCGTCCCACCTGCGGAAAGGGCACACTCTCAGGCAAGCGACGGGCTCCCTCGACACGAGCGGCTTAAGGGTGCGTCAAGGCTCCCACAAACCCCCCATCGAGGGACCCCGGGTAAGACATCGCGTCAATTGCAAGCCCTGGTAGGAACTTTCGGCGGGGTCAGACGAACTTCGCCTTGCCGGGTCCCTCCTCCACGAAGCTGCGCATGCCCCGCTCGCGGTCCTCGGTGGCGAACAGGCCCGCGAACCAGTTGCGTTCGACGGCCAGACCGGTGTCGATGTCCGTCTCGAGACCGGTGTCGACCGACTCCTTGGCCGCGCGCAGCGCGATCGCGGGCCCCTGGGCCAGCTTCGCCGCCCACGCGTGCGCCTGCTCGTAGACCTCCCCGGCGGGGACCACGCGGTCCACCAGGCCGAGCGCCAGCGCCTCGTCGGCCCGGACCTGACGCCCCGTGAAGATGAGGTCCTTGGCCCGGGAGGGGCCGATCAGCCGGGACAGGCGCTGGGTGCCGCCCGCGCCCGGGATGAGGCCGAGCAGGATCTCGGGCTGGCCCAGCTTGGCGTTCTCCCCCGCGATGCGGTAGTCGGCGCAGAGCGCCAGCTCGCAGCCCCCGCCGAGGGCGTAGCCGGTGACGGCGGCGACCACCGGCTTGGGGATGCGGGCCACGGCCGTGAAGGAGTCCTGGAGGGCACGGGCCCGCGCGACCATCGCCGCGTGGTCCATGGCCTGCATCTCCTTGATGTCCGCGCCCGCCGCGAACACCTTCTCCCCGCCGTACAGGACCACGGCGCGCACGTCGTCGCGGCGGGCGGCCTCCTCGGCGAGCTCCTTCAGACGGTCCTGGGTGGCGATGTCCAGCGCGTTCATGGGCGGGCGGTCCAGGCGCAGCGTGCCGACGCCCTCGGCGACTTCGAGATGTACGGTCATGCCAGCAGGTTAACGGGCACTAACGGCGTCGGCCCCGGTGCCGTACCTCACACGCACCGGGGCCGAACGCGTCGCGGGCGCTACGCCTTCCACTTCTCCCAGGACATGTTCCAGCCGTTGAGGCCGTTGTCCGGGGCGATGACGGCGTCGTCGGAGTTCTTGACCTCCACGACGTCGCCGAGCAGCGAGTTGTCGAAGAACCAGGCGGCCGGTGCCCCCTTGTCCCAGCCGCCGCGCACGTCGCGCAGCCCGACGCAGCCGTGGCTGGCGTTGCGGTTGCCGAAGGCGTCGCCGCCCCAGTAGTTGCCGTGGATGAAGGTGCCGGAGGTGGACAGGCGCATGGCGTGCGGGACGTCCTTGATGTCGTACTCGCCGCCGTAGCCGACCGTCTCGCCGTTCATCCGGGTGACCGTCAGCTTCTCGCTGATGACCATCTTGCCGTTCCAGGTCTCGTAGCCGGGCGCGCCGGTGGTGACCGGGATGGTCTTGACGACCTTGCCGTCCCGCGTGACCTTCATCGTGAGCTTCTTGGCGTCGACGACGGAGACCTGGCTGCGGCCGATGGTGAAGGAGACGGTCTTGGACTGCTTGCCGTAGACGCCGTCGCGGCCCTCCACGCCGTCGAGGTTGAGGTCGACGGTGACCTTGGTGCCGGCCTTCCAGTACTTCTCCGGACGGAAGTCGAGGCGGTCGTTGCCGAACCAGTGGCCCTCGACCTCGACGGCCGGCTCGGTGGTGATGCGGATGGCCTTCTCGACGTCCTCGGGGTGTGTGATGCCCCGGGTGAAGCGCAGCGAGAACGGCATTCCGACGCCGACCTTCGAGCCGTCCTCCGGAGTGAAGCTGCCCACGAAGGTGTTCTTCGGCGTCAGGGTGGTGAAACCGGAGTCCTCGGCCGCGGTGCGGCCCTCGGAGTCCTTGGCGACCGCGTGCACCGTGTACGCGGTGGAGGCGGCCAGGTGGGTCGACGGCGTCCAGGAGGCGCCGTCGCCGGATATCTTCCCCTCGATCCTCCCGCCGTCCGGGTCCTTGACGACGACCTCGGTCAGCTTGCCCTTGGCGGCGGTCACCTTCAGCGCGCCGCTGGTCCGCACGGACTTGGCGCCGTCCTCGGGCGTGATGCCGACCACGGCCTCGGACTGCTTGCTCTGCGCCGCGGTGGAGTCCTTGTCCTTGCCGTCACCCCGGCCGGACCCCGAGCCGGACTCTCCGCCGCCACAGGCGGTGACCGCCAGCATCACGCCCAGTGCCAGCGCCGCCAGCCTCCTGCCGCCTCGCCCCCGCGCGCCGACCGGCGTCGCCCCCGATATGGGCCCCACGTTCACTGTGTTCTCCCCTCGGCGGGTCCGGGCCCCTCACCGAGAACGGCCTGGCCCGACCCCCGCGCCCCCGCGCGCCCCTCGCGCGCACGGCGCATAGTAACCACAGGCCAGGGGCGTCGGACGCGATGGGTTTGTCACCGTTCCGTTCCAACTTCCCCGGCCCGGCCGGGGGTCAGTTCACCGCGGTGCCCGCCTTCCACCGCTTCCAGTTCATGTTCCAGCCGCCGAGGCCGTTGTCGGGGGCGACCGTCTCGTCCTTGCTGTTGACGACCTCGACGACGTCGCCGATGAGGCTGCGGTCGAAGAACCATCCCGCCGGGGTGTCCGCGCCGCCGCCCTTCACATCGCGCAGGCCGACGCAGCCGTGGCTGACGTTGCTGCTGCCGAACACCTCCTCGTCGGCCCAGTAGTTGCCGTGCAGGAAGGTGCCGGAGGAGGTCAGGCGGATGGCGTGCGGGACGTCGGGGATGTCGTACTCGCCGCCGAAGCCGACCGTGCGGCTGTCCATGCGGGTGACCTCGAGCATCTCGGTGATCACCATCTTGCCGTTGTACGTGGGCGTCTTGCGGGCGCCCGCCGTGACGGGCACGGTGGCCAGCAGGTCCCCGTCCCGCCGCACCCGCATGGTGTGGTCGGCGGCGTCGACCACCGAGACCTGGCTGCGGCCGACGGTGAAGGTGAAGGTGCGGTGCTGGAGGCCGTAGACGCCGGGGGCCGCCTCGACGTCGCGCAGCCGCAGGTCGACGGTGACCCGGGTGCCGGGCTTCCAGTAGTGCTCGGGGCGGAAGTCCAGGCGGGACGCGCCGAACCAGTGCGGGCGGATCTCCACCGCCGGGCGGGCGGTGACGCGGACCGCGCGTTCGACGGCGGCGCGGTGGACGATCTCCCGGTTGAACTCCAGGGAGACGATCATGCCGGTGCCGACGGTGGAGCGGTCCTCCGGGGCGACGTAGCCGATGAAGCGTTCCTCCGGGACATGTGTCGTGAAAGTGGTGTGCCGGGCGGACCGCCGGCCCTCGCCGTCCACGGCCACCGCGTCGACGGTGTACTTCGCGGCCAGCGCGAGCCGCTCGTCGTCCGGCCGCCAGGTCAGACCGTCGCCCGAGATCCGACCCGGAACCGGGGACTCCCGCGCGTCCCGGTCCACGACGACCTCCACCGACTCCAGCCGCCCGTCCGGCACCCGCACCCGCAGCCGCGCGTCGGGGCGCACGTCCCTGCTGCCGTCGTCGGGCGCCACGCGGATGGTGTCCCCGGCGGCCGGGGGCCCGAACGCCCCGCCGACGGTGCCGTCCGCGCACCCGGCGGCTCCGGTCAGCAGTCCTGCCCATGTCACTACGGCGGCCAGCACGGCCCTCGCGCGCCGTGCGCGCCCTTGTACGTACCTCACGCGGTGCCCAACGACCGGCCTCGCCTCCGGGAAACGACCATGCCGCCCCCTGGCGGAACGTGAGTGCGAGGCACGCCCTGGGCAGAACAGTGGGGAGGACGACGCGCCGGGGAGCCGGAACCGGACACCGGGCCCTGCCCCTGTCCGCCGTCGTCCGCCACGAGCCGCGGGAGGCTGACAGGTGTCCAGCGCAGCCGAGCAGGAGGCGGTGGCCGCGGAGCGGGCCACCGGGGACGGGGGCCCGGCCGCCGTCGTGAACGGCGCCCGGCCGGTGAGGCCCGTGCCCACGGTGCCCGTGCGGCCGGGCCGGCCGGCCCCCCTGGGTGCCCGGTTCCGGGTGGGCCCGGACGGGGTGGCGGGGACGAACTTCGCGTTGTGGGCGGGCGGGGCGAAGGGCGTCGAGCTGTGCCTGTTCGATGAGCGGGGCAGGGAGAGCAGGGCCCCGCTCACCGAGCTGACGCACGAGATCTGGCACGGCTTCGTGCCGGGCGTGCTGCCCGGCCAGCGGTACGGCTACCGGGTGCACGGCCGCTGGGACCCGTGGACCGGCGCCCGCTGGAATCCGGCGAAGCTGCTGCTGGACCCGTACGCGCGCGCGGTGGACGGCGACTACGCCTCCGCCGGGCTGCCGGCCGAGGTGTACGGGCACGTCCGCGACTGGCCGGAGCAGCACGTCGCGGACACCGTGCGGGACGACCGGGACTCGGCGCCGTACGTGCCCAAGGGGGTGGTCGTGCACGACGGCGGCCCCGACGACGAATGGACGTACGACCAGCGGCCGAAGACGCCGTGGGCGGACTCGGTGATCTACGAGCTGCACGTCAAGGGCTTCACCCGGCGCCATCCGGGCATCCCCGAGGAGCTGCGCGGCACGTACGCGGGGCTGGCGCACCCGGCGGCCGTCGAGCACCTGGTCCGGCTCGGCGTCACGGCCGTGGAGCTGCTGCCGGTGCACCAGTTCGCGCACGAGGACCACCTGCTGCGGCGGGGGCTGCGCAACTACTGGGGTTACAACTCCATCGGCTACTTCGCCCCGCACGCCGGGTACGCGGCCTCCGGGACGACCGGGCAGCAGGTCGGCGAGTTCCGGCGGATGGTGCGGGCGCTGCACGCGGCCGGGATCGAGGTGATCCTCGACGTGGTCTACAACCACACCGCGGAGGCGGGCGAGCTGGGCCCCACCCTGTCGCTGAAGGGCATCGACAACCGCGGCTACTACCGTCTCCAGCCGGACGCGCGCCGGTACGCCGACTACACGGGCTGCGGCAACACGCTCCACGTCGTCCAGCCGCACGTGCTGCGGCTGATCACGGACTCGCTGCGCTACTGGGTGACGGAGATGGGCGTGGACGGCTTCCGCTTCGACCTGGCGGCGGCCCTGGCCCGCTCCATGCATGACGTGGACATGCTCTCCCCGTTCCTGGCGGTGATCGCCCAGGACCCGGTGCTGCGCCGGGTGAAGCTGATCGCCGAACCCTGGGACGTCGGCTCGGGCGGCTACCAGGTGGGCGCCTTCCCGCCGCTGTGGACCGAGTGGAACGACCGGTACCGCAACGCGGTGCGGGACTTCTGGCGGCACGCCCTGCCGGACGTGCGGGAGATGGGCTACCGCCTCTCCGGGTCGAGCGACCTGTACGCCTGGGGCGGGCGGCGCCCCTACGCCTCGGTCAACTACGTCACCGCGCACGACGGCTTCACCCTGCGCGACCTGGTGTCGTACGACCGCAAGCACAACGAGGCCAACGGCGAGGGCAACCGGGACGGCACGGACGACAACCGGTCCTGGAACTCCGGCGCGGAGGGGGAGACGCGGGACCGGGACGTACGGACGCTGCGGCGCCGCCAGCTGCGGAACCTGCTGACCACGCTGCTGCTGTCGACGGGGGTGCCGATGCTCGTCGCCGGCGACGAGATGGGCCGCACCCAGCGCGGCAACAACAACGCCTACTGCCAGGACAACGAGACCGGCTGGGTGGACTGGACCCTGCTGGACGACCCCGAGTGGCGGCCCCTGTTCGAGCTGACGTCCCGGCTGATCGCCCTGCGTCACCGGCACCCGGTGCTGCGCCGCCGGGCCTTCTTCTCCGGCCGGGCGCACTCCGCGGACGGACTGCGCGACCTGGCCTGGTTCACCCCGCGGGGCGCGGAGATGACGGAAGGGGACTGGTACGCGCCGGCCGCCACGCTCGGCATGTACCTCTCCGGACGGGACATCCCGGGCCGCGACGAGAACGGGGCGCCCGTCCTCGACGACAGCTTCCTCGCGGTCCTGCACGCCGGTGAGTGGCCGGTGGACTTCGTCCTGCCGGGGCCACCCTGGGCCGAGCGGTACGAGGTGGTCGTGGACACCGGCCGGGAGGACCAGACGTCCGCACCGGACACCGAGCACCGCGCGGGCACCACGGTCACGGTGCCGGGCCGCACGGTCCTGCTGCTGCGGGTGCGGCCCTGAGCCGGGCGCGCGGCGCCGTACGGCCCAGCTCCGGGCACGGCGTGTGTGCGCCACCGACGGCGCGGGCGCGGCGCGCGCGCCGGGCGTACGCACAGGTCGTAGGACCGACGGCGGACACGGGTCCGGTCGAAACTCGGTGGGAAGTGTCAGTGGCGATCCGTACTCTCGCTGCTGATGCCCACCACACCTGACGCCCCGGAACCCCGCTCCGCCGTGCGCACGCTGCTGCGCCTGTGGCCCTACGTGCGGCCCGTCCGCGCGCGGCTGTTCACCGCCGCGTTCATCGCGATCGTCGCCTCCTGCATCGGGCTGGTCATACCGCTCGTACTGAAGTGGATGGTGGACGGTCCGGTCGCCGACCGGGACCCGGCCGGGGTGTGGCTCGGCGCGCTGTACCTGCTGCTGCTCGGGCTCGCGGAGGCCCTGCTGTTCGGATACCGGCGCTGGCTGGTGGCCCGTCCGCTGTCACGGGTCGAGGCGGAGATGCGGGCGGACCTGTACCGGCACCTGCAGCGGCTGCCGGTCGCCTTCCACGACCGCTGGCCCTCGGGGCAGTTGCTGTCCCGGGCCACCACCGACCTGATGCTGCTGCGCATGTTCCTCGCCTTCCCGCTGACCTTCCTGCTGGTCAACGGGGTGACGATCG